>JBBSHV010000001.1:0-58487 GCA_038232435.1 Gemmatimonadales bacterium
AGCTCCGCGAGCCGCGTGGCCATGGAGTCGAAGCTCGTCGCCAGGCGCCCGAACTCGTCCGGCCGATCTGTCGGCGTTCGAAGCTTGTGGGCGAACTGTCCGCCGGCGACGGCCTGCAGTCCGGCTTCGAGGTCGTACACGGGTCCGCTTATGGATCGAATTACCCAGACGCTGATGAGTCCCGCTAGCAAGAGAGCGATGATCATGGCGGTCACGGCGGCGCGACGCGCGGCCTCGGTCTCGTCGCTCGCGGCGCTCACCCGGTCGCGCGTGCGAGTGCGAAGGAGCTGCTCCGCAGACGCGATCGTCTGATCGATGACGTTGATGCGTGGCCGCACCCATTGTGATGAGATGACCTCCGCGTCGGCGGCCGAGCCGGACGCGGCTTGAAGATATTCTTCTTCGGTCAGGACGGTGAGTGAGTCGAAGCCCAATCTCACGCCGGTCGCTGCAGCTCCCAATGAGTATCCGTCCAGCGAGTCCGCCATCTGGCGCATGTTCGTCAACTCGCTCGCCATTCTGTCGCGACTCACGCTGTCGTGCACGAAGAGCAGCGCATCCTCCGCGCGGCGCAGCCCATCGGTGCGCTCGCGAAGGCGGCCGATGAGGAGCGATGCGGCGAACGCGCCGTTCCGAAGATCAAGGGTGGTCTGGTGCACGCGCTCCAGCGATCGAACGGCGATGAGGAGCGGCACCGCTAGCACCAGCGCGATTCCGATCGTACCGATGATTAGCCGGCCGCGCACTGTCAGCGTTCGCTTCACGCGCGGTTGCCCCGCCGCCTGGCGCGGCGTATTGTATCAGGCTGCATACGTCTCTATATCGTCCAATGTCATCCCCATATCAATCAATATCCAGCCTCGCGCAGCACGTCGGTGAGACAGTGCGCGTACGCGGCTGGGTCACGCACCTTCGGTCGTCCGGGAAAGTTGCCTTTGTCGTGTTGCGCGACGGTAGTGGCACGCTGCAATGCGTCGTGGTACAGAAGCTCGTGGCGCCGGAAGACTGGGCTGTGTATCAGCGCCTGTCCCTGGAAGCCTCGGTGGAGGTGGAGGGTGAAATTCGGGCTGATGACCGCGCTCCCGGCGGTGTCGAGATTGGGGTCACAAACGTGATGCTGCTCGGTGAGAGTGGCGCCGAGTATCCGATTCAGCCCAAAGAACACGGGATCGATTTTCTGCTGGACCATCGCCATCTGTGGCTGCGCAGTCCGCGCCAGGTGGCGATTGCGAAGGTGCGGGCCGAGATCGAACAGGCGCTGAACGACTTTTTCTACGAACGTGATTTCGTCCGGGTGGACACACCGATTCTTACCGGCGCGATCGGGGAGCGGAGCGGGCTGTTCTCGACGGAGTACTTCGACGAGGGGACCGCTTATCTGGCGCAGACCGGGCAGCTTTATGGTGAAGCGGCCGCGGCGGCGCTAGGGAAAATCTACACCTTTGGGCCCACTTTCAGGGCGGAGAAGTCCAAGACGCGGCGGCATCTCACTGAATTCTGGATGCTGGAGCCGGAGATGGCCTTCTACGATTCCGCTGACAGCATGCGGCTGCAGGAGGAGATGGTGGAGTATGTGGTTGGACGTTGTCTGGAGCGTCGAGCCGCGGACCTCACCGCGCTGGAACGCGACCTGAGCAAGCTGGAAGGCGTGCGCACTCCGTTTCCCCGGGTTGACTACGGCGACGCGGTTACAACGCTCCAGTCCAAGGGGAGCACGATCCAGTGGGGCGACGATCTGGGCGCCGAGGATGAGGCACTACTCGTGGCGGATTACGACAGGCCGATCTTCGTGGTGAACTATCCAAAGGAGGCGAAGGCATTCTATATGAAGGAAAATCCGGCCGATCCCCGCACGGTTCTATGCAGCGACATGCTTGCCCCGGAAGGGTATGGGGAGATGATCGGAGGGTCGCAACGCGAGGACGATCACGACCGACTGGTGCAGCGGATCAGGGAAGAGGGGCTGCCGCTGGAGGTGTACGACTGGTATCTGGATCTGCGCAAGTACGGGACGTTCGTGCACTCGGGCTTCGGGCTCGGGCTGGAACGGACAGTGGCGTGGATCTGCGGGCTGCCGCACGTGCGCGAGGCGATAGCATTCCCGCGGATGATGTACCGGTTGCGTCCGTAGACGACGGGGCGGGGCGTGGTTTCGATCGCGCCTATCAGGGTTTCAACTGCGGCCATGAAAAAGCGATGCTACGCGTTCATCAAAATAAGGCGCGGCTTGAGCCGTGGCCTACAGCCGCGCCCTACGGCGACTCCGTCGCCTTCACGGCGTTCCACATCTCGTCCAGCTGGGTTGGGGTTGCGGTGATCATGGGGACACCGCGTTCGCGCGCCATGCGCTCCACGGCTTCGAAGCGGCGCTGGAATTTGGCATTGGCATGATCCAGGGCGAGCGCAGGATGAACGTGCGCCATGCGGCACAGATTGACGCACGAAAAGAGAAGATCGCCGAGTTCGTCGCTGATCTGGGCGTGTCGCTCGTCCATGACAGCGGCGCCGGCCGAGCCGATGCGTGGCGCTTCCTCTTCCAGCAGCTCGCGCGCCTCCTGAAGCTCCTCGGCGACCTTTTCGGCGGCGCCTTGCCAGTCAGGCCAGTCAAAGCCAACGCCGGCGGCGCGGTCCTGTAGCCGCTGCGCACGATGCAGCGATGGCAGTGTGGTCGGTAACCCTTCGCCGAGAGATTCGCGGCGCTTGGATTTCATACGCTCCCACGGCTGCTTTACACCGTCGCCGTACAGGTGCGGGTGACGGCCCTTCATCTTGGTGATCAGGCCGTCCGCGACGTCTCCAAAGCTGAACGCGCCACGCTCCTCGGCCAGCACCGAGTGGAAGAGGACCTGCAGCAGGACGTCGCCAAGCTCCTCGCGCATGAGCACGTCGTCCCGCAACTGCAGCGCCTCGTGCAGCTCGTGCGCTTCCTCGATGAGGTAGGGGCGCAGCGATTCGTGGCTCTGCGCCGCGTCCCAATCGCAACGTTTGCGCAGATCACGCATGAGTTCCAGCGTTTCGGCGAGACCAGCGGGTGATGACATTATCTTTCAAGACTGTGGATGGGAAACAAATATACCAAGCGCCGTCGCGTGCCTGGCTCGACCTGGATCTTGCCGCGCTGCGTCGAAACGCGGATGCGCTCGCTCGGCGTGCCGGTGTGCCACTCATTCCGATGGTCAAGGCCGACGGCTATGGCGTTGGCGCCGGACCCGTGGTTGCTACCCTGGAGCCAACCGACCCGTGGGGATACGGCGTCGCTACGGTGCGCGAGGGCTCCGGTCTGCGCCGGCTCGGCGTGCGACGCCCGATAATCGTGTTCACCCCGATGCTGGCGTCGGATTTCAAGGAAGCCAGCGCCGCCGATCTCACGCCAACACTGTGCTCCGCGGAGGCGATCCAGGAATGGAGCAAAACTGGAGGCCCGTATCACCTCGCGATCGACACGGGGATGAATCGCTCCGGTGTGTGCTGGAGAGATGTGTCGGCGGTTGCGGCGGCTGTACAAGCATATCCACCCGCGGGCGCGTATACCCACTTCCATTCCGCCGAGCTGGATGATGGTAGCTCAGCGGTACAGGAAGAGCGCTTTCGCACCGCGCTGCGTATGCTGGGCACCAAGGTTCCCTTCGTCCATACCGCAAACAGCGCGTCCATCGTACGTGGGGGAGCCGAGGGCTGGGATGCTGTTCGCCCTGGCGTTTTTCTATATGGGGTGGGAAGCGGATCAACCGTTGGGATGCGACCGGACCCGGTGGTCCATTTGAGGGCGCGCGTGGTGGAGCTGCGGGAGCTGGGAGCCGGTGAGACCGTCAGCTACGGCGCGACGTACGTCGCCCCCGGTGCAGAAACGATCGCGACCGTGGCTGCCGGTTACGGCGACGGCTATCCCAGAGCATTATCGAACCGGGGATCGGCGCTCCTCAATGGCGCGCCGGTCCCGGTGCGTGGACTCGTAACGATGGACATGACCATGTTTGACGTCAGCCATACTCAGTGTCAGGTCGGCGATATCGTCACGCTTATCGGGAGTGATTCTGGGAACACGCTCACGGTAGAGGACGTGGCCCATGCGGCCCAGATGTCACCGTACGAAGTGCTCACCGGACTCTCGCCGCGGCTGGACCGCTGCCATCACGGCGATATCGGTGCCGCGGTATGAGCAAGCGAGCGGTAATTCTGGTGCTCGACGGCGTAGGGATGGGTGAAGCTCCGGACGCGGAAAATTACGGCGACCGCGGAAGTGACACGCTGGCGCACGTGGTAGCGGAGGTGGGCTCGAATGGTACTGAAGTACGGCTTGAGAATTTGGTTGAATGTGGCATAGGCAACATCAAAACGATCAATGAATTGCACTCTGTGACATCACCCGCTGGTGCGTTCGGTATGATGTCTCCAGCATCCGCGGGCAAGGATAGCACGACAGGCCACTGGGAGATTGCCGGCGTGCATCTGGCGAGCCCTTTTCCGACTTACCCGCACGGCTTTCCGGAACCGGTGCTAGCGGAGTTCGCGCGGCTGACCGGGCGAGGAGTAACAGCGAACGTCGTGGGAAGTGGGACGGATGTACTCGCCGAGTTCGGAGAGGAGCACCTGCGCACCGGCGCGTGGATCGTGTACACTTCCGCGGATTCGGTCTTCCAGATTGCCGCGCATGAAGCGGTCGTTCCGCTGCCCGAATTGTATGCGGCGTGTGAGACTGCTCGTGCCATGCTGGTGCCGCCGAACGATGTGTCCAGGGTGATAGCGCGGCCTTTCGTCGGTGAGCCGGGCGCATTCCGGAGGACGGCCAACCGCCGGGATTTTTCAGTGCAGCCACCCGCGGAGACGCTGCTGGACGCGCTGGAGCATGGCGGGATCGCGCGCGCGGGCGTCGGCAAGATCGATGATCTATTCGCCGGCCGCGGGATTCGGTCGCGACATACGGCGTCCAACGCTGAAGGGATCCAGCTCATCCAGGAGTGGGTCGAGAGTGACAGCGACGGGCTTCTATTTGCGAACTTGGTAGATTTCGACCAGTTGTACGGCCACCGGAACGACTCGTGTGGCTTTTACGGCGCGTTGCGCGAGTTCGACGCGGCGCTTCCGTCACTCCGACGAGCCCTACGCCAGGACGATCTGCTGTTCATCACCGCCGACCACGGCAACGATCCCACGACGCCTTCAACCAATCACGCACGCGAAAACGTGCCGCTCCTGGTGCTCGGTCCCCGCGCCAGCGCGGGCACGGCGCTGGGCAGGCGAGATACCTTTTCCGACCTCGGTGCCACGGTGGCCGACTGGCTCGGCGTTCCGTTCAGAGGCGCGGGGCAATCGTTCCTCGGCGAGGTAGCAGCTTGAGTGCCGAGACGCTGAGCGAAGGAATCGGGCGAGATAGCTCGCTCCGAGCGGTCGCCGAGGGTGCGATGTCACACGCGTACGCGCCGTATTCGAACTTTCGGGTGGGCGCGGCGGTAAAGAGCGGCGATGGGCGGGTCTTCGCTGGTGCCAACGTCGAAAACGCGTCTTACGGATTAGGTATGTGCGCCGAGCGCTCGGCGATCGCGACGGCGGTGACCGCCGGCGCTCGAACGTTCGATGCTCTGGCGCTCGTGAGCGACGCCGATGGACCGGTGTCACCCTGTGGCGCGTGCAGGCAGGTACTGGCGGAGTTCGCGCCCGATCTGCGAATTACCAGTTATGGACTGAATGGCGAGATAGCCGAGTGGACCGTTGCGGAGCTGTTGCCGCACCAGTTCAGACTCAACCAAGGCAACGAGACAAGCAAGTGACTTTGAATAGATGGGGGCTGTCGCGCGGATGTGCGTCGCTTGCCGGCGTGCTCCTGGCGGGCGTTCTGTTCGCCGCGTGTGGTGAGAAGCTTGACGGGAGCGCCGCGTGCCCGATCACGTGCATCGATGCCGCGGCGCAAGTGCAGACCGTTGTGCTGGATGCCGTTTCGAGCACTGCGACGGTACCGGGCGGACTCGGGAAGGGAACCGAGACTCGAATGTTGCTGTCCAGCCGTGGTGACACATTGGACACTCGCGTCATCGTACGTTTCGATACGTTGCCGAGCCGGAGCCAGCCGAAGTCAGGTGACACCACGACGACCGCAATCAACATGGCCGACAGTGTGTACCTCAAGCTTCACATTGACAGCACGGCGGCCAAGGCGAACATCCCGGTGACGCTGTCGCTTTACGACGTGGATACGTCCGCGCCGAACGACACGTCGGCTTCGGTGCTGGCGCCGCTGTTCGTGCCGAGCCGCCTCATCGTGTCGCAGCAGTTTGCGGCTGGGGCTCTTGCCGACTCGGTGAGTATCCGATTGCCCAATAGTGTAGTGCTGGCCAAAGCTCGCGCTGGACAACGTCTGCGGCTCGGCGTCCGGGTTGGCGCCGCTCGGTCAGTGTCCCTGCGCATCGCGTCGTCCGAAGTCACGATCGGGCCAATGCTGTCGCTCCGGACATCGGCGGATACGGCGATCAAGCCGGTCACGCTCACGCCTTACTCAGCCACACCGGCCGACAATCGATCGATCGCGCAAAGTCTGGCAGATTTCACCGTCGTGGTTATCGGAACTCCGCCGCCGTCGGCAGGGTTGCTGGCCGTGGGCGGATTGCCCGCGACGCGTGGTTATCTGCGGTTCGAGATTCCGTCGCGAATCGTGGACTCCTCGCTCGTGGTCCGCGCGACGTTGGTGCTGACGCAACGAGCCAGTGCATCGCCGGATCCAGCGGACACCATGCTGGTGCGCCCGTTCCTGGTACTCGCCGGCGCGTCCGTGACGGACCCGACCAAGGCGGCGCAGATCATTGCTTCGGACACCACCCAATTCGCCGCGCTGCGTACAATTCCCGGCGCATCAGGGGTGCGAGAGATCGAGATCGCTCCCGCGTTTGCATTCTGGTCGGTGCAGACTGATGCGCAGCTTCCGCGCGCGATAACGCTACGAAGCGCGCAGGAGGACTTTTCGCCGCAACAGACGTTGTTCTACTCCAGCAGCGCCGCGGACCCGGCGTTGCGTCCGAAGCTGCGCATCAGCTACACCTTCCGCTCCCGAATCGGCATCCCATGAAGTGCAGCACTGGTGTAGTCATCATCTGTACAGCAATATGTTCAGCGGTTGTGGCGGGCTCGGCCCGTGCGCAGGGAACGTTGAGCTCGCAGTCCCTCGGCTATCCGCCGGGCCAACTGAGCACGCGGGCGCAGGGAACGGCTGGAGCACTGGGCGACATCGACGCCCGCTCGCCCATCAACCCAGCCGCGCTGGTCCTGAGGCCGGTGCCGCAGATCTATGCCCAGTACGACCCGGAGCTGCGCTCCGTGACTGGGCCGACCGGCACGGCAAGGACGACTACGGCGCGGTTTCCGAACTTTGGAGCGGTGCTGCCCCTTTACGGGCGCTTCGTTATGGGAGTTGGCGCGTCCACTCTGCTGGATCGGACGTGGGCCACTCAAACTGAGAAAACGCAAATGTTGGGCACCGACGCCGTTGCGTCGACGGAATCGCTCAGGAGTGAGGGCGGCATCACCGACCTCCACCTGGCGGCGGGATACACGCCGATTGGCAGATTGCGCGTGGGGCTCGGTCTGCACGGCTACACCGGGTCCACGCGCGTGACGGCACGCGACATTTTCGCGGACACGCTGCGGTACCGGAACATAAGTCAGACGACGCAGCTCAGCTATTCTGGCGCGGCCATCTCGGGTGGGGTCATCCTCGACATCGTGCCCCAGTTGAGCGTTGCGGTCAGTGCACGCAAGGGTGGCAGCGCGACCATGTACGCGGGCGACTCTGTGCTTTCGCGCGGTCACATCCCCGATCGGTATTCGGGAACGGTCAGCTTTCAAGGGCTTCCTGGAACGCTCATCGCGGTCCGCGGATCGCGCGAGCGATGGACGGAAATTGCCTCGTTGAGCACGCTCAAGTCGCCAGCGGTAGATGCCACGGATGTGAGCGCGGGTCTGGAGTCGGCGGGTCCGCGCGTTGGCGGATTGCCACTTCTGCTTCGCGCCGGCGTGCGACGCCGGACGCTCCCTTTCCCAGTTCCCGGCGTGGCGAACGATATTACCGAGACATCCTTCGGCGGCGGATTGGGCGTACCCATCGCGCTGGATCGCGTAACGCTGGACCTGGCGGTGCTTCGAAGCTCGCGCAGTGGCGTGGCCGGTGTTGACGAGCACGCGTACAATCTCAGCTTCGGGCTCCAGGTGCACCCGTAGAAAATGACCAGGGTCGTGGACGCTGAGCCGCCGCTGATCCTCGTCGCCGACGACGTGCCGGCGAACGTGGAACTGCTCGCTGACCAGCTCCAAACCCTCGGTTTCAGAACAGTTGGTGCCGTGGATGGACCGTCGGCGGTTGCCGCATGCGTGCAATACCGACCGGACCTGTGCATTCTCGATGTCGCGATGCCGGCTGGAGCCCTGGCGGTGGACGACCGCGGCACCGGCTTTGAGGTGTGCCGCCGCATAAAACGGGACTCTCGCACGGCACGCATCCCGGTCATCTTCGTGACCGCGTTGAACGACACTTCCGACAGAGTGAAGGGGATCGAGGCCGGCGGCGATGACTTTCTGACCAAGCCGCACAACCGCCTGGTGCTCGGCGCGCGCGTGCGCAGTCTGCTAAAGCTCAAAGCGGCGACGGACGCGCTGGAGGAGAGCTACCGAAAATTGCGCGAGTTGGAAAAGGTGCGCGACGATCTCATGAAGATGATCGTGCACGACCTCAAGACTCCGCTGACGGCGGTGGTCGCCACGCTGGAGATGGTGGCCGACGGAGATTTCGGACCGGTCACGCTGGACCAGAAGCACGCGCTCGGCGATGCCGAAGCGAAGTCGGAAGAGCTCCTGGCGCTGATCGGTGACCTGCTCGAGGTCGCCAAGGTCGAGGAGACGGGAATCGTTCTCGACACGGAGCCAATTGCGCCCGGCGCATTCGTCGCTGAGCTGCTGCACGAGTGGCAGGTCCGCTTTACTCAAGACGACGCGGTGGTCGCGACGGCCGTTGCGGACGACGCACCGACGTTCCAGGGAGACAAGCCGCTGCTTAAGCGCGTCTTCTCCAATCTTGTACAGAACGCGCTAACGCACTCGGGCCGCTCGATCGAGTTGAAGATCACCGCGCGCGGCTCGGACGACGGCATTCTGTTCGGCGTTCACGACAATGGCCCGGGCATTCCGGAAGAGTTTCAGGAACTGATCTTCCAGAAATTCGGGCGTGTGAAAACGGCGCACGTACCGCGCGTGCGGAGCTCCGGGCTGGGCCTGGCGTTCTGCAAGCTGGTGATCGACGCCCATGGGGGACGCATCTGGGTGCGCAGTGTCCCGGGTGAGGGAAGTGCCTTTTACGTCCAGCTACCGGCGCAGCACAGGCCGGTCTAGGCCGGAGTAGCACCAAAGCGTTCGGCACGCGCTTTGCCCTAGTATTGGAGCGACATGCCGCCCGCGATGGAGGCGGATCGGACCACGCAGTGCATCAATAAGGAGACTTTCATGGAAGATAAGGATCTGACTGAAAAGGGCACCGAGAACTCGGCGAAGGGCAAGATGACCGACGCGAAGGGGAAGATAAAGGATGCGGTCGGCGGCCTGACGGGTGATACGAGCACTCAGGCTGAGGGAAAGATGGACCAGGCCAAGGGAAAGGCGCAGGATACCCTGGGCAAGGCGCAGCGCAACATGGACGATAAGAGGTAGCGTACTCGCGACTTGGTACCTGACATATGTCCGTCGAGTCCCCTCAGTAAGTGAGGGGACTCGATTGCGTCTAAGGGTACCTCACATCCCTTCTGCGGCCTCGCCAATCGAGCCGGTCCCCCGATCCTGAGGGAGGCGGGCGGTTGTCCGCCGTTCGCGTTCGTCGCGCTGCCCCAGGAACTCTCCGACGGCGGCAAGCGACTCGATGTGGTCGCAGAAAATCTTGAACGTCGCCAGGAGCGGAACCGCGACGAACGCGCCGGCGATTCCCCAGATCCAGAACCAGAAGGCAAGTCCAACGAACAGCGCCACCGGGTTGAGCGATAGCCGGTGACCCAGGAGCAGCGGGCTGATAAAATTTCCCTGGACCAGGTTGATCAGAAGGAAACTGGCCGGTATGAGCAGCGCATGCGCAATGGTATCAAAGGTCGTGAGCGCGGCCACCGATAGAATCACGACCATCGCGAGCGCGCCCAGATACGGGATGAACTCGAACAGGACGACGAGCGCGCCCCAGAGCGGCGGGTTCGGCATTCCCCACAAATACATCACGCCCGTGACGACCAGGCCCTCGCCGATATTCACCAACGTCGCCGTTAGCAGGTAAGTCGATATGGACGACTCGGTCTCGCGTGCAATCTGTACTGCCTTCCTCTTCTCGCCCAAGTTAGGCAGCACCTTGATGAGCTTCTGAAGAAAGAGATCACCCGCGGCGAGCAGAAAGTAGAGGAGGATCAGGACCTCGAGGATGCTCGCGACGGATCGCTGCGTGGTACCGAAGGCGCGCGAGGCCAGGCTGGGTCCCTGGATCACAACCTCAGCGGGTTTGGCGGATCCAGTGCTGCCCGCAGCCGCGGCCGCGCCGCTCGCCACCTGCTCGGCCGTTTTGGATGCGCGCTGGATAGGCCTGATGATCTTGTCGAGCTTTGCCTCCGCCGTCGCCAGCGTCTGCGGAGCGGTGGCTGCCCAGTCCCTAACTGAGCCGGACAGGCCGAAGGCACCGGAGCCCAGGAGACCCAGTATGGCGAGGATGATCAGGCCGGCACCCAACGGGGCCGGAATTCGGAACCGTGCGAGCACACGGACGACCGGACTCAAGAGGAAGCTGAGCAATAGCGCGAACACGATGGGCAACAGAAACTCGCGCGCGAAGTAGATCGTGTATAGAACGGCGAGCACCGTCAGGACGGTGAGGTTGGCGGATCTGCCCCGCAGGCTTTCGATCGCCGAGCCAGTCTTCGCGAGATCCGGCTCCGCGGCACCTGAGTCAACGGGGATTGCGTCGGCCCTGACGTCGACGTCCGGTGTCAGGATTGATTCATCGTTTGCCGCGTTCGTTCTCATCGGTCAGCTCGCAGTTGGTGCTTGGTCAGAATCGTACGCCGCTGGACGTGCTGGAGTGTGCACGAAGTTTTCTGGTTTCGCCAGATACCGCTCGTATGATCTTCTGGAGTGAGGTGAGGGGAGCCTGGCCCAGGGGTTATCTTAACTCCATTACTACTGTTCCTGTGGCGGTAGTAAGCGTGGTTTCTTAGTTCGCGACAACTGTGCCATGGACAGCGACTTACATGACCCGTCCCACCGTCTACATAGAAACGTACGGCTGCCAGATGAACGTGAGCGACACCGAGCTGATGCTCGGCAAGCTCGCGGCCAGCGGCTACGACGCGGTTCAGAGTCCGGATGGCGCGGATGTGATTCTGGTGAACACGTGCGCGATTCGGGACCACGCGGAGCAGCGCGTTGTGGGGCGCCTGGGTGAGCTGAAGCGGCACATGACGCCCACATCGATAATGGGTGTAACCGGCTGCATGGCACAGCGGCTTGGCCCGGCGCTGCTGGCCAGAACTCCGCACGTCAGTCTCGTCGTTGGTCCGGACGGGTACAGAGCGCTACCGGCCCTTATCGACAACGCGCGCAACGGCGTGCGATCGGCATCGACCGAATTCGACATGGAAGAGCACTACGAGGATTTTACTCCGCGACGCTTCGACAAGGTCAAGGCGTGGATCCCCGTTCAGCGCGGCTGCGACTACCGCTGCACCTACTGCATAGTGCCGTACACGCGCGGCGCGGAGCGAAGCCGCGCGCTTGCGGACGTCGTCGCGGAGATCGAGAGCGTCGTGGAGCAGGGGATGACGGAGATCGTCCTGCTCGGCCAGACGGTGAACTCGTACACCGACGGGATGCACGACTTCGCCGATCTGTTGCGCGCAGTGGGCGCCATTCCTGGGATGCGACGAGTGCGCTTCACGAGTCCGCACCCAAACGATTTCAGCGATCGCGCAATTGCCGCAATGGCGGATACACCGACGGTTTGCGAACACGTGCACTTGCCGGTGCAGTCGGGTTCGTCGCGCACGTTGAAGCGGATGCTGCGTCGGTACACGCGGGAGTCGTATCTGGACTGCGTCAATCGGCTGCGTGCCGCCATCCCCGGCCTGTCGCTAACCACGGATATCATCGTTGGGTTTCCCGGTGAGACCGATGCTGACTTCGAGGAGACGTTGAGCCTGGTGCGCGAGGTGTGCTTCGACGACGCCTTCACCTTCAAGTTCTCGCTGCGCGACGGGACGCCGGCAACGCGGTTCCCGGTCAGCGAGGCGATCTCCGATGACATCGCGAGTGAGCGTCTCGCGCGTCTCATCGCGACGGTTCGGGAGGGCTCGCGCGCGCGCAATCTCACGCGACTAGGAGAGCGGTGCGAAGTACTCATCGAGAAGGAGGCGCGCCGAGGCGGTCTGCTCCAGGCGCGCACGCGCGACTCCAAGACCGTGATTGTCCCGGGCGACGCAACGATGATCGGCGAGTACCATCATGTAGAACTGACGGGGACCACGGGTTCGACTTTTACTGGCAGCTTCGTCAGCGCGCGCGTCGCGCTGCCGATGCACTGATTTGCGCACACGACGGGAACGCTGACCCGAGCGTCAACACCGGAATATGGTAGTGTTGGTCACATCGCTACCATCGGTGGATCGTTGTGCCTACAATCGTCTGGGCGGTCGCGGCATTCGCGTCCGGGTTACTCGCTGGATTCGGTCGGATGTACGTGGCCGCACTCATCGCCACCGCGCTCCTGGCCTGGTGGTCGGCGTATGACATTGCTCCGGCCGCGAGCCTCTTGTGCCTCGCCGCGGGTTTGATGGCCGGGTTGTCCTCACCGCCGCCGTCAGCGCACTTCGGTGTTCAAATCAGAGCGGATTCGACGCAGTTCGCGGAACGATCCAGACTACGGGCCGCGTATAACATCGATGTCGCGTTCGGCGACGATGCACCGCTCGCCAAGGCGCTACTCGTCGCTGACCAGAGCGAGATTCCACGCGACATCAAGGATCGCTACGCGGACGCCGGAATTGTCCACATGCTCTCGATATCGGGTATGCACGTGACGATCATTGCCGGGTCGGTCCTGCTAATGCTGCACATCATGCGCTTGCCGACGCGGGTCGCCTCCATCAGCGCGGTTGTAGTGGTGCTCGCGTACGTCTTCATGCTCGGTTTTCCTCCACCCGCGGTTCGCTCGGCGGTAATGGTATCGGTGGTCGTCGGGTCCAAGGCGTTACAGCGTCACACGTCCCGATGGGCGGCACTCGCGGTGGGCGCCCTAATCCCACTCGCTCGCTCGGAGACGGTCACCGATCTGGGTTACCAGTTGAGCGTCGGCGGGATGGCGGCGCTCATTGCCGCTGGCGCGCTCGGTCGGCGATCCGTCATCGCAAGCATCCAGGGCTGGCAGGGAAAGTTGGCCCGGGCGCTACTCATCTCCAGCGTTGCCACTCTCGTCACAGCGCCGCTTGTCGCGTCGGCGTTCGGACGCTTGAGTGTGGTCGCCCCGCTGACCAATCTTGTTGCGGACCCGGTGTTGGCGCTGGCGCAGCCGATGCTCTTTCTGGCCATGCTGCTCGCTCCGTGGCCCGCGGCCGCTAGGCTCGTCGCGACGGCGTCGCACCCGCTCCTGGCGGCATTCGACGCCGTTGCGCGCGTGGGGGCCGGAATTCCGTATGCCGCCATTGCCGTGGAGCCCAGTGCAAGGGTGGCGCTCCTGTTCGGAGTCGCGGCGATTGCCATGGTGGTGGCGTGCGTGAGCCGGTTCCCCGCGCGAGCCGGTCTGGTCGCGAGCGGCGCCATTGTCGCCGCGGTCTGGTTCGGATGAAGCTACGCATGAGCGCGTGGGTTAATCTGGTCCGGCGCATCGCAATTGGCGAAAGCCTCGGCCTACCCGAAGAGTTGGTTGTTGCGTACCCGGTCCTGGGTGAGGCGCGGTGGCGCGAGGGCGGTGTGGCGCTTCGGGTCGGTGGCTGGCTGCTGGGGCAGCGCACAGTCTCCGGGATCACGCTTGGCTCGACCATCTTTCTCGCTGACGCGAGGCGCTCCTCGCTTCGCTTGTTGCTGCATGAGCTGGGGCACGTCAGACAGTTCCAGCGGGACAAAGCTTTCCCCATGCGTTACCTTTGGGAGTCAATTCGCCATGGGTATTCCCGGAATCGGTACGAAGCCGACGCCGACCAGTTCGCCGAGGGGGTTTTATGGTCAAACACACCGCCACGTCCGTCGTAACGATCGAACGTTACATCATCGAGCAGGAGCGGCTCTACCCCGAAGCAACGGGTGAGCTCTCGGGCTTGCTGTACGATATCGGGCTTGCCGCCAAGATGATCGCGAACAAGGTCCGCATGGCGGGCCTGGCCGACATCATCGGCGCGACCGAGCAGGAAAACGTGCAGGGCGAGATTCAGCAGAAGCTCGACGTCATCGCGAACGACATCATCGTCAAGGCGATGGATCACGGTGGCCGCCTCTGCGCAATGGCGTCGGAGGAAGAGCCGGACATTATCCAGATTCCGGACAACTTCCGGTGTGGCAAGTACTGCCTCCTGTTCGATCCGCTAGACGGGTCGTCCAACATCGATGTAAACGTGCCGGTGGGAACCATTTTCTCCGTGCTGCGGAAAATCACGCGTGGTGCGCGCGGTGAGATGGAAGACATGTTGCAGCCCGGCAGGCGCCAGGTGGCCGCGGGCTACATTATCTATGGTTCCAGCACCATGATGGTGTACACCACGGGGCAGGGAGTGCATGGGTTCACGCTGGATCCGCAGATTGGTGAGTTCCTGCTGTCACATCCCAACATTCAGACGCCGACGCACGGTCGCTATCTGTCGGTCAATGACTCATACGAACAGTACTGGGACGAAGACACCCGTGCGCTCATGCGACGATACCGTGGACTCGACGGAGAGCGCGAACCGATGAACGTGCGCTACGTTGGCTCGCTTGTCGCGGATTTTCACAGAAACCTTCTGGGCGGCGGTCTCTTCGCGTATCCGGCCAACACCAGGAGCCCGCGGGGCAAGCTACGACTACTGTACGAGGCCAACCCACTCGCGTTTCTAGTTGAACAAGCCGGTGGCTCGGCCAGCAACGGAACTCACCGCATTCTCGACGTCGAGCCGACTGAGCTGCACCAGCGCACTCCTCTCTTTATGGGGAGCAGGGACGACGTGATCATGGCGCAGACCATGCTCTCCGCCGCCGCGGGCGCGGGGGCCGCGTAGAGTCGTTGGGACAGTCGTTGCTACCCGCTTCGACGTGAGCGATAGCGAGGCGTCACGCGAGACAGCTTCCGGCGTTCCGGTCCAGACGGTGTATCGTCCCGCCGACGCGGACGTGGACTACCGACGCGATTTGGGTGACCCGGGCAATTATCCGTTCACGCGTGGGGTGCAGCCGGACATGTACCGGGGCAGGCTGTGGACGATGCGCCAGTACGCTGGATTCGGTACGGCGCAAGAAACGAACGAGCGGTTTCGGCTGCTTTTGGATCGGGGCCAGACTGGGCTATCGGTGGCCTTTGACCTGCCCACGCAGATGGGAATCGACTCGGATTCGCCGCGTGCTCTGGGCGAGGTGGGCCGCGCGGGTGTAGCGATCGACACCGTCGAAGACATGCACGCGCTGCTGAAGGATCTGCCGCTTGAAACGGTTTCGACGTCGATGACAATCAATGCCACGGCGGCCACGCTGCTGGCGATGTACATCGTTGTCGCCGAGGAGCGGGGAGTTGCTCGCGCTCTTTTGAGCGGTACGATCCAGAACGATCTGCTCAAGGAATACATCGCGCGCGGCACCTACATCTACCCGCCGGGTCCGAGCCTCGAGCTCATCGCTGAGATCTTTCGTTTCTGCGCGGCGGAAGTGCCACGCTGGAATCCGATCTCGATTTCGGGTTATCATATTCGGGAAGCGGGTGCGACTGCCGTACAAGAGCTAGCATTCACGCTCGCGAATACGATCGAGTACGTGAAGCAAGCATTGGCCGCTGGTTTGAAAGTGGATGCATTTGCGCCGCGTCTGTCCTTTTTCTTCGCGTCGCACAACGATCTGTTCGAGGAGGTCGCTAAGTTTCGCGCTGCGCGGCGGATGTACGCGCGCATCATGCGCGACCGCTTCGGCGGGTCGGAGTCGAGTTGCCGGATGCGGTTCCACACGCAGACGGGAGGCGTCACGCTCACGGCGCAGCAACCACTCAACAACGTTGTGCGCGTCACCGTGCAGACACTCGCAGCTACGCTGGGCGGCACGCAGTCGCTGCACACCAACGGCTACGACGAGGCACTCGCGCTCCCAACGGCCGAGGCAGCAACGCTGGCGCTGCGCACGCAGCAGATCATCGCGTACGAGTCCGGCATCACGAACACAGTGGACCCGCTGGCCGGGAGCTACTACGTCGAAGCGCTCACTGACGACTTGGAGCAGCGGGCGACCGAGTTGATTCTGAAAGTGGACGAGCTGGGCGGTTCTGAGCGCGCCATAACCACGGGCTTCTTTCAAGAAGAGATCGCGCGCAGCGCGTACGAGTTTCAGCTTCGTGTTGAGGCGGGGGAGACGGTGATCGTCGGCGTCAACAAGTTCGCTGACGGCGACCCGCCTCCGGTCATTCCGGCGCCAGATTTTTCCGCGCTGGAGCAGTTTCAGGTTGCGGCGCTCGGGCGAGTGAAACTCAATCGCGACGAGGTGCGCCTTTCCGAGGCACTTGGCGCGCTGGGACACGGCGCGGCCGAGCTCGAGGCGGGTGACAAAGGAACGCAGCTCATGGCTGTCATCATCGAAGCGGTCCGAGCGAGGGCGACCGTCGGTGAGATTTCAGATACACTGGCGGCACGGTGGGGCTTGTACCGGGCCAGCGTGTAAACTGCGAGGGTAGGCGAGGTCCGAGCACGGTCTCTCGGCATGAGCGTCCGCACTGACATTCCTTTCACGGTTACAGCATGGCCGGTTGAGACCGCTGCTGTAACTCCGTAGATTGGAAGGCTGCACCAGAGCCTATATGCCTACCTATGAGTTCACGTGCCCCGAGGGGCATGACTTTGAAAAATTCTACCGCTCGATCGGCTCAGCGCCGGCCGAAGTGGCGTGTCCCGTCTGCGGCAAGATCGCGGAGCGGCAGCTTTCCGCGGGCGCTGGCCTCGTCTTCAAGGGATCCGGTTTCTACATCACGGACTACGGCAAGGACGGAAAGAAGGATCAGAACGCGGCCGCCGCGAAGGGGAGCGAGGCAAAGTCCAACGATACAAAGTCCAGCGATGCAAAGTCGTCCGATTCGGCCGGTGCGACGGCTTCTTCGGGCGGAGAGTCCAAGGCGGAATCGAAGGCGGGGAGCGAATCGAAGTCTTCATCGGAGCCGGCCGGCCACGCGTCCAAGCCCGCCGAAGCTGCCGCGCCTGCGCCCACGGCGACGCCCGCAAAGTCTAACGAGTGAATTTCGCCGAGCGCATTCGCGAAGAACTCGGTCAGGCGGCGCTCCGCATTGGTGCGCCGGCGGATATCGAGCCCGTGCTGGAGCGGCCCCGCGACCCCGCCATGGGCGACTGGGCATCCAATGTCGCGATGCTGCTCGCGCGCCCGCTCAAGCGTAAGCCGCAGGAAATAGCCGCCGCGCTGCGCGACGAGCTGAGGCTCGGAGAAGCTGGCGTGGACCGGGTCGAGATTGCCGGGCCCGGCTTCATGAATTTCAGGCTGGATCCGGGCGCGGTCGCCGAGGCACTGCGGACTGTAGTCCAAGCCGACCGGATGTACGGTCGCAGCAACGCGGGGAACGGCTCTCCGGTTGTGGTCGAATTTGTCTCCGCCAATCCCACAGGCCCGCTGCATGTGGGGCACGGCCGTCAGGCCGCTCTCGGCGACGCGATATCGACGCTGCTCGAGTGGACGGGCTGGAAGGTCTCGCGCGAGTTCTACTACAACGACGCTGGCGTCCAGATTGAGAATCTGGAGAAAAGCGTGCTTGCGCACATGGGCGCGGCCGGCGGCGATACAGCAATCCCAGAGGGTGGTTACCACGGCGAGTATGTGCGCGAGCTAGCCGACCGATACGACGAAAGTGTCGGCGTGCGTGACTTCGCCGTGCGCGAGCTGCGCGGCGAACAGGACCTGGATCTGAAGGCGTTCGGCGTGCGCTTCGACACGTACTATCTGGAGTCAAGTCTGTACACCGACGGTAAGGTAGACGAGACAGTTCATCGCCTCGTTGTGAATGGCGCGACGTATGAGCACGATGGAGCGCTCTGGCTTCGCACGACCGAATACGGTGACGACAAGGATCGGGTCATGCGTAAGAGTGACGGGTCGTACACGTACTTCGTTCCAGACGTAGCCTATCACGTTACCAAGTGGCAGCGCGGTTACACTCGCGCCATCAATGTGCAGGGCGCCGATCATCACGGCACGACTACCCGCGTTCGCGCGGGGCTGCAGGCACTGGGCATTGGTGTTCCAGAAGGGTATCCCGAGTACGCGTTGCACCAACTCGTGACCGTGATCAAGGATGGAGAGGAGGTGAAGATCTCCAAGCGCGCCGGCAGCTACGTCACCGTGCGTGACCTGATCGACTGGGTGGGACGAGACGCTGTACGCTACTTCTTTCTGATGAGAAAAGGCGACTCTCCGCTCGTGTTCGACGTGGACCTCGCACGAAGGCAGTCCGAAGAGAACCCCGTCTATTACGTGCAGATGGCGCACGCACGCATGTGCGGAATCTTCCGCGTTGGCGAGATCGACGTGTCCACGTTCGACGTCGCCGGAATAGACCTTTCGGCGCTCACCGAGCCGGAGGAGCAGTCGCTGATCAAGCAGTTGCTCGAATTCCCAGCGGCTACTGCGTCAGCGGGATCGTCGCTGGAGCCGCACAGGATTACTGCTTATCTGCTGGAAACGGCACGTCTTGCGCACCTGTGGTATCACAAGCACCACGTTCTGGGCGAGCCGCAACGGATCATGACAGCACGCCTCGCTCTTGCGCGCGGCGTTCAGATTGTGCTTCGAAACGCTCTCGCGCTGCTCGGCGTATCCGCGCCTGAGCGGATGTAAGCGGCGCGTAGGTGTTGCCCAGTTCGTCCTTTGCGTCTCAATCGTTCCACTCAATCCCATCCTGAATGTCCGTCCTCGTCGTTGGCTCTGTCGCGCTCGACTCTGTGGAAACGCCCTTCGGCAAAGCTGATGAAGTGCTGGGTGGCTCGGGCACTTTTTTCTCCGCTTCGGCCAGCCACTTCACCGACGTGCAGCTCGTCGGCGTGGTCGGAAGCGACTATCCGATCGACAAGCTCAGGGAGTTGGAGCAGCGTAACGTCGATCTGAGTGGGATAGAGAAGATGGACGGTGCGTCTTTCCGCTGGCGCGGCCGGTATCGTCACGATCTCAATTCCGCGGAGACGCTTGAAACTCATCTGGGCGTGTTCTCCCAGTTTCAGCCGAAGATCCCTGAGAGCTTCGCGAATCCGGACTTTCTCTTCCTTGCCAACATCGATCCACGCTTGCAACTCAATGTGCTCAAGCAAGTAAAGCGTCCGCGGCTGGTTGCGTGCGACACGATGAACTTCTGGATCGAGAGCCGACGCCCCGAGCTGCTCGAGCTGCTCGGACACGCGGATCTAGTTACTCTGAACGACGGCGAGGCACGCCAGCTCACGGAGAAGACGAATCTGGTGCAGGCTGCGAAGTGGATCATGCAGCGCGGTCCCAAGCACGTCATCATCAAGAAAGGCGAGAACGGCGCGTTCCTGTTCCGGCAGGACAACATCTTCTTTGCACCAGCGTATCCGCTGGAGAACGTCTTCGATCCCACGGGTGCCGGCGACGCGTTCGCGGGCGGCTTTATTGGATACCTCGCGCGCACCGGCGACCTGAGCGAGACGGGCATGCGGCGATCCATGATCTACGGCTCGGCCATGGGCTCCTTCGCCGTGGAGCGCTTCTCCATCGAACGACTGATGACGGTCACGCACGAGGAGATCGAGCAGCGAGTGCGCGACTTCAAGCAGTTGGTCGCATTCGACGAGGAGATGCCTGGGTGAGTGGCCCCGAATCCAGCGGCGACATACCGGTGTCATCGCTGGATTACCGGGCAGCCGGCGTCGATGTAACTCGCGGCGATAACGCAAAGCGCGGCATACGCGCGCTCGTGCAATCGACATACACCTCGGGCGTGCGCGGCGCGTTCGGCGCGTTCGGTGGAATGTTTCGCGTGCCAACTGACGTGAACAAGCCGCTGTTGGTGTCCTCCGCTGATGGAGTGGGTACCAAGATAAAAGTCGCGATCGAAGCAGGGCGGCATGACACTGTCGGCCACGACCTTGTGAACCACTGCGTCAACGACATACTGGTGCAGGGCGCGCGACCGCTATTCTTTCTGGACTATGTCGCATTCGGCAAGCTCGACGCGTCGGTACTCGACTTGGTGATTACCGGAGTCGCGGCCGGTTGTCGGGAGAATGGCTGTGCGCTGCTCGGCGGCGAAACAGCGGAGATGCCGGGCGTGTACTCGCCGCCGGACTATGACCTCGCTGGTTTCGTCGTGGGATGCGTCGGCGAGGATGATGTGCTGGGAACTGAGCGGGTCCGCGCAGGCGATACGCTCGTCGCACTCGCGAGCGGCGGGCTGCATACCAACGGTTACTCACTCGCGCGCAAGATAGTGGGCGAGCGCATGCGCCTTTCACCGCTGGACACGTTCCCGGGTGCGGAGGTGAGCGTGGCGGATGTTCTGTTGGCGCCGCACACATCGTATC
Source organism: Gemmatimonadales bacterium (assembly GCA_038232435.1). Lineage (GTDB taxonomy): Bacteria > Gemmatimonadota > Gemmatimonadetes > Gemmatimonadales > Gemmatimonadaceae > Fen-1247. Next base: position 20,751 of record JBBSHV010000001.1, read on the forward strand.
TTGTGGCGCTGACACCCGTGTTGCGCCAGGTGCATGCGCTTGCCCACGTCACCGGCGGCGGAATTCCGGGGAACCTCGATCGAGCGCTTCCTCACGATCTGGACGCAATCGTCGATACGGCGAGCTGGGCTGTGCCAGCGGTATTCGCTGAGCTCGAAGCCGCCGGCGCCGTACCGCGCGACGAAATGTTCCGCACCTTCAACATGGGTGTGGGAATGGTCGCAATCTGTGACTCGGAACAAGCGGGCGCCGTCATCAGTAGTGCGGCGCGCGCGGGAATTACTGCATGGGTTCTGGGCGGTGTTCGCCCAGGCACCGGGCGCGTCGTTCTCAACTAGGATGAGAGGAGCCAGAATGAGATTTAAATCGTTGATCGGATTCGCGACGCTGTTCGGTGCGGCCATGCCGTTGGCCGCGCAGGGCGTCAGTAATCAGTGCACCACCGGCTTTACCCAGGATGCCTGCCAGAAGACCGTCGACATATTCCAGTATCTGGCGCCGCAGCTCGGCGTGATCATCTCCGGTGGTAACGCAACGCTCGGCGTCGGCGGGACGATTGGCGGACTTGGGCGTATCTACGTCAGTGGTCGCGCGAACATAGTGTCGGCCGACATTCCGCGTGTGGATCAGGTCACGCCTTCGCAAAGCGGTGCGCGATCCGACCAGTATCCGACGCAAAGCCAGATCGCCGGAATTCCGCAAGCTGATGTGGCGATCGGCATCTTCCGTGGCATTCCAGTGGGCGTGACGAATGTGGGCGGTCTCGATCTACTGGTGAACGCTACGTACCTCCCGTCCGTCAGCGCGGCTGGCGTCAATCTGCGCGTTCCTAACGGCTCGCTCAAGTTCGGCGCGGGCGCACGGCTCGGGATCATCCAGGAAAGCATTCTCTTTCCCGGCATCTCGGTAACGTATCTCCGGCGCAGCCTCCCAACTGTCGACGTGAACGCCGCGACCGGTCGTGATACACTGCGCGTTGAGGGGCTCGACATCACGACTGATTCGTGGCGTGTTGTCGCGAGCAAGAGCTTGTTGGGCTTCGGCCTCGCGGCCGGTGTGGGGCAGGACCGTGTCAACTCGGACGCAAGCGCAAGCGCGATTGTTAGCCAATGTTCCGGGATCTGTCCGGCAATCTACCCCCGTCCATCCACCGTGGGTCCTATCGCTCTGACCCAGAATATCACGCGCACCACTTATTTCCTCGACGCCTCGCTCGGCCTGCCGTTCGTGCGCTTAATCGGCGAGATCGGCCGGACCGGGTCCGTGAATATCCCCACATTCAATACTTTCGCGGGTTCCGCGCCTGGCGCGGCGCGCACGTTCGGTGCGCTGGGCGTGCGCGTGGGACTGTAGCAACGTGCCGGGAGAGCGTGACGAAGAGTACATGCGTCGCGCACTCTCGCTGGCCGAGCGCGGGTGGGGACAGACGGCGCCGAACCCGATGGTCGGCGCCGTTGTCGTACGGGACGGCAACATTGTCGGGGAAGGGTGGCACCGGCGATCCGGTGAAGCGCACGCGGAGGTAAATGCGCTCCGTGCGGCCGGTGATTCCGCGCGAGACAGTACACTGTACGTAACGCTCGAGCCATGCAATCACTGGGGCAAGACTCCGCCGTGCACTGATGCTATCATCGCCTCGGGCGTGAAGTGCGTGGTAATCGCTGCGGACGATCCAGGCGCAAACTCCGGCGGCGGTGCGGAGCGGCTACAAGAGTACGGGATCGACCTCGTAAAGGGAGTGTGCGAGAACGACGCCCGCGAGTTGAACGCACCGTTCTTTCATTCGTTCACCTCCACCTCCGACCGCCCGTGGGTAACGCTCAAACTCGCGCTTTCGATCGACGGCGCCATCGCCGATGAGCAACGATCGACCGGATGGCTCACGAATGAGCGATCACGCGCAGAAGTGCACCGGATGCGCGCCAACTCGGACGCGATTGCGGTTGGAGCGGGAACATATCTGGCCGATTCTCCCGAGCTGACTGTCCGTGGAGAGATCGCTCCACGAGTTCCACCGTTGCGCGTGATTTTCGACCGCGCCGGCCTACTGGACCAATCTGGAACAACTGTTCAAAGAGCGTCCGACGCTGGATTGATAGTCATCCGCGACGCGGATACGCATGCTACGTTGCGCCAACTGCGCTCCCGTGGCGTCGGATCGCTGCTCGTCGAGGGTGGCGCTGGATTGGCATCGGAGCTACTCGATGCTGATGTAGTGGACAGGCTGGTTATCTTTCAGGCACCCATCATTCTCGGCCGCGGCGGTCTGCATGCATTCGACAACGCCGAGGCTCGCACCGTGCGGGCGGCACGCCGGTTCCAGGTGCTGAGGCGGCAGGAGCTGGGAGATGACTTGATGACGATATACGCCACGCGCGCTGTTTGAATGTTCACCGGACTTGTTGACGACGTTGGAGCTATTGAGCGTGTCACTGACACGGAGGCGGGGCGTGAGCTTCGGATCCGCTGCCAGTACGATGATATCATTGCTGGCGAGAGCATCGCGGTGAATGGAGCGTGCATGACAGTCCGCGAGCGCGGCCCAAACTGGTTCACCTTTGCGACTGTGGTCACCTCGCTGGATCGCACCGCCATCGCGGACTGGTCGACGGGGATGAGCGTCAATTTGGAGCGATCACTTCGCGCCGGCGATCGGATGGGTGGCCACATAGTGCAGGGGCACGTTGACGGCGTTGGCGTCGTCCAAAGCGTGTCGCAACGTGCGGATGCCCGGCTCATCGACATCGAGCTTCCCGAAAATCTTTTTGCTCTGCTCGTGCCGCACGGATCGGTGACCGTGGACGGCGTCAGTCTTACCGTGAACGCTCTTCCGTCGGACAATGTTTTGCAGATATCCGTAATAGAGTACACGCTCCGGCATACCACCCTCGGCAGGTTGCGCACGGGCTCGCGCGTGCATATCGAGGGCGACGTTATCGGAAAGTACGTGCGCCGTCTCATGGCTCCATACGCGGAGGCCCGCTGATGTCCGAGATCACTCAACAGTCACACCGTTCAGCCGCTTCCGACCCCGTACACGATTCGGTGGAGCAGGCGCTGCGCGACATTGCCGCTGGCAAGATGGTGATAGTCGCGGACGATGACAACCGCGAGAACGAGGGCGACCTGATCTGTGCAGCCGAACGGGTGTCTGCGGAGATGGTGAATTTCATGATTCGGCGCGCGGGCGGGCTCATCTGTTTGGCGCTCACCGGCGAGCGGGCCGATCATCTCGATCTGCCGCAGATGAGCGAGTTCAACACCGAGGAGCAGAGCACCGCATTCACGGTAAGCATCGATGCGGGACCGCGCTTCGGAGTCACTACCGGCATCAGCGCGCAGGACAGAGCCACAACCATTCGCGTCGCCGTTGACCCACTCACTGACCGTCGCGACCTTCGCCGTCCCGGCCACGTGTTTCCGCTCCGCGCTCGCGACGGCGGCGTGCTCCAGCGTGTGGGACACACCGAGGCGGCTGTTGATCTGGCGCGTCTCGCGGGGATGGGGGCCGCCGGTGTCATATGCGAGATCCTGAACGAAGACGGCACCGCCGCGCGCCGAGCGGAGCTTCAGGCATTCGCGCGCGAGCACAAGCTAACTTTCATAACCGTTGCGCAGTTAGTCGCGTATCGGCTGCGCACTGAGCGTCTCGTTCACCGTCTGGCCGAAGCGAGGCTTCCCACCGATCGCGGCGAATGGCGCATTATCGGCTACCGCAACGACGTTGATCAGCATGAGCACGTGGCGCTCGTCCACGGCGACGTGCAGGGCAAGGAAGGTGTGCTCGTACGAATGCACTCCAAGTGCCTGACCGGCGATGTGTTTCACTCGCAGCGATGCGACTGTGGCTGGCAGCTCGAGACGGCGATGGAGATGATCCAACACGAAGGGCGAGGCGCGATCGTGTACCTGGATCAGGAAGGGCGCGGAATTGGATTGCTCAACAAGCTCAAAGCATACCAGCTTCAGGATCAGGGCAAGGATACGGTCGAAGCGAATGAGGCGCTCGGCTTCGGACCGGATCTGCGCAGCTACGGGATTGGTGCGCAGATTCTGCTCGATCTCGGACTGCATTCGATTCGCGTACTCACGAACAATCCGCGCAAGATTGTTGGCCTGGAAGGATATGGCCTCGCCGTCGAAGATCGTGTTCCGATCGTGCCGCCCGAGACAAGTGAAAACGCCGAGTATCTCAAGACCAAGCAGACGAAGCTGGGCCACCTGCTAGCTTCGTGAGGACGTAAATGGCAGAGTTTTCCGGCACACCTCGCGGCGTGGGGCGTCGCGTCGCGGTTGTGGCGAGCCGTTTCAATGAGACAATCACGACCCGCCTCGTCGACGGCGCACTCGAGGCGCTTCTGCAGCACGGGGTCGCGCTCGACGACGTCGACGTTATCTGGGTGCCCGGTGCGTGGGAGTTGCCGCTCGCGGCGCGTCGCGCACTCGGCTCCGCGCGCTATGACCTGCTGGTCGCTGTGGGCGCGGTGATTCGCGGCGGTACACCACACTTCGAGTTCGTCGCGACCGAAGCGTCGCGCGGGCTTTCCACGCTCGCAGCTGATGCCGAGCTTCCGGTGGGATTCGGCCTGCTCACTTGCGATGACATGGAGCAGGCAGCCGCGCGTGCCGGCGGATTGCACGGAAACAAGGGTTGGGACGCGGCACTCGCCGCACTCGAGTTAGCCGACGTGCTGGACCAGATAGAGCCTGTCGGTGCGGACTGAGTCGCGAGCGCGGTCACGCGCGTTGCAGGCACTCTACGCGTGGGACGTGAGAGGCAGCGCACCGCTCGATCGCGTCGCGCAGCAGGTCTTCGACGATCTCGCCGTCGCGCCCGAAGAGCGCAGCTTCGCCGGGTTCATAGTTCGCACACTGCTCGCTCGCGGCGCGGAGATCGACGCCGATCTCACTGAGGTCACCGCCAACTGGCGCCTGAGCAGGCTTGGCGCCATTGATCGGTCGGTGCTCCGTTTGGCCGCGGCCGAGTTACTGATGGGGACGACTCCGCCTCGCGTTGTGATCAAGGAATCGGTGCGGCTGGCGGAACGCTTCGGCACCGCGCGCAGCGCCAAGTTCGTCAACGGTGTGCTGGACGCGTTTGCACGCAAACACGGGTTGCTGTAGTAATTGCGGATTCTAGTCGTCAACTGGCAGGACCGGGAAAATCCGCACGCTGGCGGCGCGGAGCTGCATCTGCACGAAGTCTTCGGGCGAATCGCGCAGGCTGGACATCCGGTAGAGCTGCTTTGCAGCGGGTTCGATGGCGCGCCATCGCAGGCGATGCTGGACGGAATTCGCGTGCATCGCGTGGGCTCGCGCTTCACCTTCCCGCTTCACGCCGGCCGCGCGTACCGGGCACTGGCACGAACGCGGGAGTACGATGTGGTGGTCGAGGACCTCAACAAGATCCCGCTCTTCACGACGCGGTGGAACCCGAGACGTCTCGTTGTGCTCACCCACCATCTGTTTGGCGCGACGGCTTTCCGTGAGGAGTCCGTTCCGATCGCGGCGGCCACGTGGCTCGCCGAGCGGCCGCTGGCCGCAGCGTATCACGGCATTCCCTTTCAGGCCGTGAGCCAGAGCACGCGCGATGACCTGGTCCTGCGCGGCATTTCTGATGATAATATCCGCGTCATCTACAATGGCGTGGATGTTACCGCGTTGAATCCCAATCCGAACGATCGTTCGAGACTGCCTCTATTCTCCTATGTAGGCCGGCTCAAACGATACAAGCGCGTCGACATCGTCATCCGTGCATTTGCACTACTGGACCGGCCGGACGCTCGGCTGGAGATTGCGGGGAAGGGCGATGACCGCGAGCGGCTGGAGGATCTCGTCGCCAAGCTGAAGCTGGACGACAGGGTGCGTTTCCTCGGGTTCGTCAGTGAAGCAGAGAAGGCGAAGTTGCTTAGAAGATCCTGGGCGACCGTACTGGCCTCTCCCAAAGAGGGGTGGGGGATAAGTAACTTGGAATCGGCAGCGTCCGGCACTCCGGTGATCGCGGCGGATTCGCCTGGCATTCGGGAATCCGTGGTTGATGGCGACACCGGTTTTCTCGTTCCGGGATCGGATGTTGCCGCATATGCGGCGGCGATGCGCGGGCTGGTAGAATCGCCGGGGCTCGTTGCCGTACTGGGCGCCAACGCGCGTCGCTTCGCCGAAACGTTTACCTGGAACCGCGCCGCGGCAGAAACGCTGGCGCACCTTCAACTTGTTACCAATGGAGCGTAGCATGGAGATCAAGACCCACGGACACCACATCGAGATTACCAACGGCCTGCGACTGAAGGCAGAAGACGCCGCGCGCAAGCTGGCCGAACATCTCCAGCGGGCCGTCAACGCCGACATCTGGTTTGGAGAGGACGGCGTCATGAAAACCGTGGAAATAGTGCTGCACGCTCCCAAGTACAAGAACCTGGTGGCCAAAGCCGAAGCCAAGTATCACGAGCCCGCATTGGCTGACGCTGTGGCAAAGCTGGATGCGCAAATCCGCAAGCTGAAGAGCGCCAAGAAAAAGCAGGTGCACGGGGTAGAGCTGCGCGCGTGACGCGCAATCCCACAGTCGGCGAGCTGTTCGAGCGTCTGGCCGAGCCACTTCGGCTGGAAGATATGGGTGCGGGAACGGGGTTCGATCGCATCGTTCCTGGTCCCGACATATCTAGCCCGGGGCTGGTGCTCGCCGGCTACGTGGGGCGCTTCGTTTCCGATCGGCTGCAGGTGCTCGGCGAAACAGAGGTTACATACCTCAGCTCACTCGACGCCGCCCGCCGGCGCGAGGTGATCGAGCTGTTCCTCGCCTTTGAGCTTCCGGTGGTCTTCATAACCAAGGGGCAAACCCCACCGGCCGGTATGGTGGATCTGGCGCGCCGGCGAGGAACGGCAATCATCCGCACCGCACTGAAGACGGCGGACTTCTATCGCGGCGTGAAGCCGGCGCTGGAGGAGCTTTTCGCACCCTCGGCCACGCTGCATGGATCGCTAGCGGACGTGTACGGCGTAGGTCTATTCTTCACCGGCAAGAGCGGAATTGGAAAGTCGGAGTGCGTTCTCGATCTGGTGGAGCGCGGTCATCGACTCGTTGCGGATGATCTGGTGATGGCGACGCGGCGCGGCAATGACGTGTTGATCGGCCGGGGTCACGACATGGCGGCGCATCACATGGAGATCCGCGGCGTTGGGTTGATCAATATCCCATCTATTTTCGGGATCCGCTCAGTGAGGCAGCAAAAGCGCATCGAAGTCGTCGTTCAATTGGAAGCATGGGATCAGGATGCGCCAGTGGATCGCACTGGACTGGATACTGCGACGGCGACAATACTCGGCGTTGAGATTCCGCGCATTACGGTACCGCTCAATCCGGGAAAGAACATCACGGTGATCGCGGAGGTGATCGCTATGAATCATCTCCTGCGCTACTCCGGGATCAACACCGCCGAGCAGTTCAACGACAAATTGATTCAGCGCATGCATAAGGCCTCTGCCATACGGCAGTATCTGCAGGAGGACACTGAATAGATGGACAGCACAGAGTCCCCGCGCGCCATTGTCGCCGGTCACGGGATGTTCCCGCACGGAGTGGTGTCGGCGGTGGACCAGATCACGGGGAAAGGGAGCGCACTCGTGGCGTTCTCCAATGCGGGACTCGGACGTGAAGAAATAGAGAGCGGCCTGCGCCGGCTGCTCGCGCAGCATGGAACGACCGTGATCTTCACAGATCTGCCCGGCGGAAGCACCACTCTGGCCGCGCGCCGGATCATGCGCGATATCCCGAGCCTTACTGTGATAACGGGTACCAACCTCACGACGCTAATTGATTTCGTGTTCCGCGATGGAACGATGACCGCCGGCGAAGCCGCGCGGCACGCCGCCGACAGGGGGCGCGCTTCACTCACCGCGATCGGCGGCTGATGCCGGTTTCTTTATATCGCATCGACGATCGACTCATACACGGCCAGGTCGTGGCCGGGTGGGGTCAACCGCTCGGGTTGGGCTACATCGTTCTGGTCGATGATGTCGTCGCAGAATCTGATTGGGAACAGGAGCTGTACCGACTGGGCGTGCCCCCGACTGTGGATGTGATCTTTGTGACTGTTGCTCAGGCGGCATGTGACATCGGGCTCTATTCCGCCGACGCGCGCGTTGGTATCCTCCTGACCGGAACCGTCGAGGCGATGCTCGCGTTGGTGAAGAGCGCTGGCGCGCCAATAGCGGCGGTGAACGTCGGCGGAATTCACCACCGGGAGGACCGTGCGCAAAAACTGCGCTATGTGTTCCTGACCAAAGACGAGGAACGCGCGCTGCACGAGATTGAGGCGCACGGCGCTGCCGTTACGGCGCAGGATCTTCCATCAGCTCGCCCACTGTCACTGCCGGAAATTCTACGCGGTGATGCCGCTTGAGCCCCGCCCCGCTGCTCGTATCCGCCATTCCAGTCGCGCTTCTGGGGGGTGTGCTCGGGCTCGACATGGTGAGCTTCCCGCAGGTAATGCTGTCGCGTCCGCTCGTGTCGGCGACACTTGCCGGCGCGTTTGTCGGCCGCGCCTCGGCCGGTCTTCTGATCGGTGTCGTGCTCGAGCTTCTCGCGCTCGAGACGCTTCCATTCGGGGCGTCGCGATACGCGGAGTGGGGAACGGCTGGCGCGGTGGGTGGCGCGGTGTACGCGGGCCAGCACGTTGGCGCGGCCGGCGCGCTTCCGGTTGCGACATTTGCGGCGCTAGCGACGGCGGTATTCAGCAGTCGAAGCATGGTGTGGTTGCGACAGTGGAATGCGCGCGACGCGCGACGCATGCGCGCGGCGATCGACGCCGGCTCGGCAAAGGCCGTGAACGCGGCGCAACTCCGTGGCCTGGCGATGGACTACTTCCGAGGAACGGCGGTGACATTCATCGCACTCGCGGCTCTATACCCGCTTTCGGAGCAACTCGTCGCACTGTGGGGCACCGACGCCGTGCACTCACGTGCTGTCGTTACCGCACTGGCCGCAACTGTTGCCGCTGGCGCGATATGGACGCTGTGCCACCGCGCCGCGCGCGCCGGCTGGCTCTTCGTCCTCGGCTTGTGCGCGGGAACCGCAATCCTGTTCCTGCAATGAGCACTGCTCCGATGCCGGCGAACGAGCGCGTTGCACAGCGGGCTACGGGCCCGGTTGAGAACGGTTCCGCGGCGCCGGTTCCGCTGCGCGCGGCTCTGGGCAGCTTTACCCGCCTCTTCGCTGTTCAGGGATCATGGAACTACGAAACACTTCTCGGCAACGGAATCGCGTTCTGCGCTGAACCACTGCTGCGCGGGCTACCACCCGAACGGTATCACGCGGCGCTCGCGCGCCAGTCGCGCTATTTCAATGCTCATCCATATCTCGCCGGAGTGGCGGTTGGGGCGCTCGCGCGCGCCGAGCTAGACGGGGTCGATCCGGCCCAAATAGAACGCTTCCGCACGGCACTCTGCGGTCCGTTGGGGAGTGTTGGCGATCAGTTGGTGTGGGCCGGTTGGCTGCCGCTGTGTTCGCTCATCGCGTTGGGCGTCTTTGCCGTCGGGCAGGGAGCGCTGGTAACGCTCGGTACTTTCCTAGGGCTTTACAACATTGGCCATGTCGCGCTTCGCGCCTGGGGATTGAGGGTCGGTCTCCGCCGTGGGATGCGCGTTGCGCCGGCTCTGGCCAACCCGATACTGCGCGACGGACCGGCGGCGCTGGCGCGCATTGCCGCTGTAATTGCTGGATTGATCCTGCCCCTCGCGCTTCAGCGTGTGATCGGTCCCGGACGTGCACTCGCTGGGGTGGTTGCCGCTATCGCCGTGGTGGGCGCGGTAGTTCTCGCCCGATTCGGCACGCGCGCAACGGGGTGGCGCGCAACGCTGATCGTGCTCGCGGCATTTGTCCTCTACTCGGTGGTTCGCTGATGGCGGAAACGACGGTGACGATCATCAACAGGAATGGTGTGCACGCCCGGCCGGCCGCCGAGATCGTGAAGGCGGCCGGAAAATTTGCCAGCGATGTTACGATCGTGCGCGACGACCTTGAGGTCAACGGGAAGAGCATCATGGGCGTGATGATGCTCGCGGCCGAGTACGGCGCGTCGATAACCATCCGCGCCACCGGTCCGGACGCCGACGCTGCCGTCGAAGCACTGGTGCAGCTCGTCGAAGCCAAGTTCGGAGAGCGGTAGCGTGGCGCGCCCGATCGTAGGCTCTCCCGCTTCCGCCGGCATCGTTGTCGGAAGCGTGCATCTTCTCCGATGGGAGGTGCCGCAGGTGCGGCACCGCATCATTGCCGATGAACAGGTGGCCGAAGAGGTCGCGCGATTTGAAGACGCTGTCGCGCGCGCCAAGCTCAGACTGACGCAGGTGCGCGACAGAGTCGCCGCGAACGCGGGCGAGGATGAGGCCGCTATCTTCGATGTTCAGGTCGCGATCCTGGAGGACCAGGAGCTGCTGCAGAATGTGCGTGCGCTCATACATCAGAACTTGGGCGCGGAAAAAGCTTTCGATCTGGTGATGGTTGATTGGCGGCAGAGCTTCGCGCGACATTCACACGCCATGCTGCGCGAGCGCGTCGCGGATCTGACTGACATCCATATTCGCATTCTCTCGCTCCTACTCGGTTTCGGCGATCATGATCCAGTGGATGTGCCGAGGGGTTCCAACGCGATACTGGTAACGCACGATCTCACCCCCAGCCTTACTGTTCAGCTTGACCGCAGCGCAATCTCCGCCATCGCCACGGACGCGGGGACGCGCACCTCTCACGTAGCGATACTGGCCCGCTCGCTCGGGCTGCCCGCTGTAGTCGGGTTGCGCAACGCGACCGCGCAGCTCACCAGTGGCCAGCGTGTGATTCTGGATGGCTCGCTCGGTATCCTGGTGCCGGATCCAAACGAGGCTCAGATCGAGGCGTATGCCGCGCGGGCGCTGCGCGAAGCATCGGAAGATTCCGCGTTGCGGGAAATGGCCGGATCCGAGCCCGTTACTCTCGACGGGGTACGGCTCACGTTGCGCGCCAACGTCGACCTTCCGGAAGAGGCGGATGCGGCTGCTCGGAGCGGCGCGGAAGGAGTCGGACTAATGCGCACTGAATTCCTCGTCGTCGGACGGGCGACGATGCCGGATGAGGAAGAGCAGTTCCGCGCTTACACGCGTGTCGTAGGCGCGTTCGATGGCCGGCCCGTTGTGATACGCACCTTCGACGTGGGCGGCGACAAGCTTCCCGTGGGCGGATTTCCGGCCGAGGCAAACCCCTTCCTCGGCTGGCGCGCGATCCGCGTGTGCCTGGACGAGCCCGAGCTATTCAAGACGCAGCTCCGCGCGTTGCTGCGCGCCGCGGTACACGGCGACGTCCGAATAATGCTGCCACTGGTCGTGACGCTGGAGGAAGTTCGCGCGGCACGGCGTCTGCTCGGCGAGGCCGCCGACGAACTTGCGGCGCGCGGCGTGGAACATCGACGCGATGTTCCTCTCGGTGTGATGGTGGAAACTCCGGCTGCCGCGGTTGTGGCGGACATGCTAGCGCCCGAAGTCGCGTTCTTTAGCATCGGAACCAACGACCTCGTCCAGTACACGCTTGCCGTGGACCGTGGCAACGTGAATCTGGCGTCGCGCTTCACGCCGCTTCACCCCGCGGTGCTCAGGCTGATTAGCCGCACGGTGCGCATGGGCGACGACGCGGGCCGCGAGGTCAGTGTCTGCGGTGAGATGGCGTCGCAGCCGCTCATGGCTTTCGCGCTTATCGGCCTCGGTGTGCGGCAGTTGAGCGTCGCTCCGCAGTCTGTTCCGCTGGTCAAGCGCGTCATCCGCGGCGTGAGCGTTTCGGTGGCCACCGATGCGGCTGAGGAGGCCATGCGCACCGGGACAGCGGAGGAGGCGGAGAACGTCCTTCGCGCCGCGGTTCGCTCGGCGTTCGGAGACGCTCCCTTCCTTCGCTACGGATTGCCCATGCGCGGCGAGCTGGATATGTTAGAGGGCGGCGATGCTTAATCCGTTCATCCGGCTTGACGGAAATAGTCAACTTCTTGAGTCCGCCCGCCTCTAACCCTGCCATAGTGCCTGAACGCTTTCTCTTCACGTCCGAGTCAGTAACCGAGGGGCACCCCGACAAGGTTGCCGATCAGATCTCGGACGCGGTGCTCGACGCAATTCTCACGGACGATCCTGCCGCGCGAGTGGCATGTGAGACGCTGGTAACGACCGGACTGGCGATTGTCGCCGGCGAGATCACGACCACGACGTACGTACCGGTACCGGACATCGTCCGCGCCACCATAGCACGCATTGGCTACACCGACGCGAGCTATGGTTTTGACGCGAAGACGTGCGCGGTGATGAGCACCATTGATCGGCAATCTCCAGACATTGCGCAGGGCGTCGACACTGGCGGCGCGGGTGACCAGGGAATGATGTTCGGCTATGCCACGGACGAAACGCCGGAGCTGATGCCGCTCCCGATTCAGTTGGCTCACCGCATCACTTCCAGGTTGGCGGAGTATCGACGCGCCGGCGGAAAGAAGTGGCTTCGCCCCGACGGCAAGGCGCAGGTCACCGTTCAGTACGAGGACAACATGCCGGTCGGGGTGGACACGGTAGTCGTGTCCACCCAACATAGCGATGATATCTCTGCGCGCCGCCTGCGCCAGGAAATCATCTCAGAAGTGATCGAGCGGAGCGTGCCCAAGGAGTTGCGCGCGCGCGGAATCAAGTACCACATCAACCCCACGGGGCGCTTCGTCATCGGCGGCCCGCAGGGTGACGCGGGGCTCACCGGCCGCAAGATCATTGTTGACACGTATGGTGGAATGGGCCGGCATGGTGGCGGCGCGTTCTCTGGAAAGGATCCCTCCAAAGTAGACCGGTCCGCGTCCTACGCCGCGCGGTGGGTGGCGAAGAACATTGTCGCCGCCAAGCTCGCGCGGCGCTGTGAAGTGCAGCTAGCGTATGCCATCGGAGTTGCGCACCCGGTCTCGGTAATGGTGGACACCTTCGGCACCGGCGCCGTTCCCGACTCCGCGATCACGCGCGCTGTGAACGAAGTCTTTGACCTGACTCCGCGTGGAATTGTGACGGCACTGGATCTACGCAAGCCCATTTACAGCGCAACAGCGTCGGGCGGCCACTTCGGCCGCACTCCGGAAAAGATTGGCCGCGGCCGCACCGCCGCCACGCTCTTTACGTGGGAGCGCACCGACAAGGCCGCCCCCCTTAAAAAGGCAGCGATGACGTCGTAGGGCCGGGATTCAGCCCGGGCTTCATCGGGATCGGGGGTTCACCCCCGCCGTTAACGGGCCTTCGGATCATGCGGGGTGTGGCTCGGCCGGGCCCCGCGCGAGCAATTCCACCATTATTTTCCCTTAATGCTCGTCGAAGTGGAAGTGATGCGGCTTGGGATGGACCGAGCGACCAACGCCTACGTTGTCATCCTCCGTGAGAAGGGTGGCGACCGGCTGCTCCCCATCTGGATCGGGCAGCCGGAGGCGGAATCGATTGTCATCGAGATGCACCAGATGCGTCGCGAGCGGCCGCTGACGCACGACCTGTGCAAGAACATCATCGTGCACCTTGGGGCGACCCTGCGGCGAGTGCATATAACGCGCGTAGTATCGCGCACGTACTTCGCGGAGCTGCATCTGGCGAGCCGAGACGGTAGCGTGGTGGTGGATGCGCGCCCGTCTGACAGTATCGCGATCGCACTGCGCTTTGGTGCTGCGATGTATGCTGCTGATTCGCTCCTCACCGACGCGGTTGTGGAGGAGGGCAACGCGGAACCCGAGCCGGAACCAGAACCTGAACGGGAGAGCGGGCCGATGTCCGGTGAACAGCTCAAGGCGTACCTCGAAAATCTCCGCCCGGAAGATTTTGGCAAGTTCCGGCTATAAGCGCCGCGGCATTGCGTTTCTAGTTGCTCTCGTTGTCACCGCGACCACCTCCGGGCAACCCGCTTTGGCGCAGTCTCGCGTGATCGGACGGGTGGTCAAGCCGGGGGGCGATTCCGTGGTCGCCGTAAGGGGAGCGTGGGTAACGCTGCATCGTGTCGGAACGGACAGAGCCGGTCCGCTTGACTCAACGCGTACGGCCGCGAACGGGGGCTTCGCATTGAGCTACGCGCGTGCAGGTGGGGACGATGCCATCTACTTTGTCTCATCGTCCCACGGCGGTGTTGCGTACTTCACGCGCCCACTGCACGAGGGAGTGGATGAGGGCGACGATACGGAGATAATGGTCTTCGATACGACTTCGCGTCCGGTTCACGTTACGGTGCGCGGACGGCACGTCGTCGTCGGCCGCCTGGACCCGAGCGGCAAGCGCATCATTACCGAAGTGTTCGACCTATCCAACGATACATCGCTCACGCGGGTGGCGCGCAATGACAGCGTGGACGGCGCGGTATGGGCGTCCATTCTCCCTTCCGGGGCGAGCAATCCTGTAGTGAGCGATGGCGACGTTGCGGGCGCGGCCGTGCGCTTCGACCAGGGGCGCGCGCTGGTGTACGCGCCGTTTTCACCGGGAATAAAACAGCTCGCGTACCACTACACGGTCGATGAGCGAGCCTTTCCGCTCGGTGTTCCGCTGGAACGTCCGACTTCGGTTCTCGAAGTGCTGCTGGAAGAGCCAACCGCGCGCGCAGAAGCGCCCGGGCTCAAGCAGATGCCGCCCGTCTCGGTACAGGGACACGACTTTCGCAGATTCGTCGCGCAGGACGTTCCGGCCTCTTCACTGCTCACGGTTCAGGTGCCGGAAATTGCGCAGCCACTCACCACGTGGTTCGCCGCCGGTCTGACGCTGGTCATCGGTGGCGCGATGACGTGGGCGCTGGCGCGGGCACTGAGGCGCCGGTCGTCGTAGGGCAACCGCCGGTCGCCGCTACTTGCGCCTGAACGTAGGCCGGCCGTATGTTGCTACATAATTGATTCGCGGTCGGGGGACACGGAAGCCGGTGAAATGCCGGCGCGGCCCCGCCACTGTATCGGGCAATACGCGCATCTGTGGTCCCACTGGCCGGTGAGCCGGGAAGGGTGATGTCGCGGCCCGGAGCCAGGAGACGACTTTCGTCCGCGCCACTCAAACAGACCCTCGGGGGAGGGCTGGTGGCGTTTCATGCACAGCCACCATTAGTGCGTTGACGTTGCGGGCTTCCTTCGAGCGAGGATGCCCGTTTTGTTTTTCGCCACCCCGCAGCGTAACGTCGCACCCGCTCGGCTCGGTCGCCGGGTGCTTGTTGCCTTTTGCGCGTGCGCTCTCGCCCTGTACGGCGCGACAGCGTGTGGCGGCGCCGAGCGCCCGAGTGCCCGAACGGCCGTCGCGAATGTTGCTGCTGCTGATGAGGCGGCCAGTGGATTGCTCGACGATTTCGGCCAGCCGATCGACCTGCGCCGAACGCCTACCCGCGTCATATCGCTCAACCCGACCACCACCGAGATCATCTACGCGCTGGGCGCTCAGTCCCGTCTGATCGGGCGATCACACTGGGACAAGTGGCCCGCTGCAGCGATATCAAAGCCTGATCTGGGCGACGGCATTCGCCCCAATGTGGAACAGCTAATCGCTGCGCGTCCGGACCTCGTGATCCTGTACGCAACAGATTCCAACCGCGATGCCGCCGCCCGGCTAGCGCACGCGGACATTTCCACTCTATCGCTCCGCATCGACAGCGTGCACGACTTCGACCGTGCAACGCGAATGCTCGGGCGCGTGCTCGGCGACAGCGCCACCGGTGCGATCGTCGCGGATTCCGTCAACCGGTCGCTCGCCCGAGTACGCGTGGCGACGCAGCCGCTGCCACATCCCACGACTGTGTGGCGCTTGGCCGATCGGCCGCCGATGGTCGTTGGCGGTGGCAGCTTCATGAGCGAGCTGCTGGAAGACGCGGGCGCGCGCAACCTGTACGCTCATCTCTCTCAGCCGTCACCCGTTGTGGCCATCGAGGACGTGGTAATTCGGAATCCGGACGTTGTCATAATCGGCGGAGACATGGGTGCGAGCAGCACCTCTCTCGGCGCGTGGAATTCCGTTCCAGCAGTCACTAAGGGAAGCGTCGTCTCCGTGTCGAGTGATCTGGTCGCGCGCCCTTCAGTTCAGATGGGTGCGGCTGCTGCCGCACTCGCTCGCGCGCTACACCCTGGTCTAGTGCTGCGATGATCGTTCACCGGAGTTGGCACTGGATCGCTGCCGGTCTTGTGCTCAGCCTCCTCGCTATCGTCGGGGTTCTGTTCGGCACCGTGCGATTGCGACCGGGTGATGTTGCTTCCGCGTTCACCGGTTCAGCGGCCGCCTCGACGCGCGAAATTGTTCTCACGCTGCGGGCACCGCGCGTGTTACTCGCCGCGCTGGTCGGGGCCGCATTGGGCGCCAGCGGCGCGACGCTGCAGGCAACGCTCCGCAATGTGTTGGCCGAGCCGTACCTGCTTGGCGTGTCAGGCGGCGCCGCGGTGGGAGCCGTGGCCGGACTTGTGCTCCGCATTCCGGTCGCGCTAACGCCAGTGGCGGCATTCGTTGGAGCCTCGGTCGCGGTGATGCTCGCGCTCGGCATTGCGCACGGAACGCGGTCAGCCTCGCACGCGGACGTGCGAACAATGCTCATGGCGGGTGTAGTCGTGGGAGCGTTCGCCAACGCCGTGATCATGATCGTGCTCGCAAACGTCCCGCTCGACACAATCCGCGGTGCGCTTTGGTGGATGATGGGATCGGTGGGAGACGCGTCATGGCGCAACGTGTCGTGGCTCGCGGTCTACGTTGCGATCGGTCTGATCTACCTGTACTGGTATGGGCCAGAAATCGATGTCCTGACACTCGGCGAGGAAAGCGCAGCGGCGCTCGGTGTAGATGTCGAGCGGACGACCCGACGAATCTTCCTGGCAAGCGCATTGCTCGCGGCGGCGAGCGTGGCAGCCGCCGGTCTCGTTGGCTTCGTCGGATTGATAGTGCCACACATCGTTCGCAGTGCCGGTGTATCCCGGTTGCGTCCGCTGCTCTTGGGCACCGCGATTGTCGGCGCAGCACTCGTGATCGGCGCGGACCTTATCTCGCGCGTCGCCCTGCGCCCCACAGAGCTTCCGCTCGGGGCGATCACCGCCGTACTCGGCGTGCCATTCTTTCTGCTTCAACTGCGGCGCGCGCAATGATCCAGTATCGCGACGTGACCGTCAGCTACGGCAAGGGTGCACCCGACGCTGTACGGAATGTTTCATTCACCGCCGAGCGCGGAGCGGTAACCGCGCTGGTGGGCCCAAACGGCAGCGGGAAGAGCACGCTCGTTCGGGCCATGTTGCGGCGTGTACCGCTCGCATCGGGTGAGATATGCGTCGACGGCGCTCGACTCGGCTCGATGCCGCGGGTCGAGTTCGCACGCACCGTGTCGGTGGTCACCCAGCGCGAGGACACGACGTTCGTTCGAACCGTGCGCGAGTACATCGAGCTGGGTCGCTTTCCTCATCGCGGTCACCGCGGCGACGATAGCGCGGCAGTGATTCACGCCGCCGAGAGGGCGGCGGTGACAACGTTGCTGGATCGCGCGACCGACGCGATCTCCGGCGGCGAGTGGCAGCGCGTACGCGTGGCGCGCGCTCTGGCGCAGGGCGGAGAAGCGATACTGCTGGATGAGCCCACCGCGTTTCTCGACGTCGCGCACGAGATGCAGATGTTCGAGATGTTGGCGGCGTTGGCGACATCCGGAATCGCTGTTGTCCTCGTGAGTCATCAACTAAATCTCGTTGCGCGTTTCGCCAGCAGCATCGTGCTACTTTCCCGCGGAAGTGTGGTCGCGGCTGGAGCACCTGAGGCGATGATGCGCGGCGACTTGCTGGAATCAGTTTACGGCTGGCCCCTTGTAGTCACGCGTGACCCAGCAATCGGCGCGCCCGCACTCGTTCCGTTGCGGCGCGCGCACTAAGTGTACAGCAACTCGACAAATATTATATGAACCGAACGAACACCATCACACACATCCCCTTCGTGGCCGTTGTTGCAGCCGCGCTGTGCGCTCCCACAATCGCGTCCGCCCAGCGCAGCGACAGCACCGTACTCGCTCCGGTTGTCGTTACCGCGACGCGCATTCCGACTGCTGCATCATCGCTGACGCAGCCCATCACGGTGCTGCTGGGCGACGATCTCCGAGCTCGGGGCGTTGTCACCGTGGCCGAGGCACTGCGCTCGGTTCCGGGCGCAACCATTGTGCAGAGCGGATCGTTCGGCGCTGTGACGTCGCTCTTCCTCCGTGGCGGCGAGAGTCGCTATACCAAAGTTCTCATAGACGGTGTGCCAGTCAACTCAGTCGGCGGGACGTTCTTCTTTCAGAACCTTACGCTTGAAAACGTCGACCGAATCGAAGTTGTAGAGGGGCCGGGGAGTGCTCTCTACGGCGCCGACGCCTTGAGCGGCGTGATTCAGATATTCACTCGGAGCGGCGGGAGCCACGGTACGCTTGACGCCACGGCGCGCGCCGGTTCGTACGGCACTCGCGAAGGATCCGCGGCATTGTCCCGCGGCATCCCGGCCGCCGCGTACTCACTGGGCGCCGGTTGGCACCAGACCGACGGCGTCATACCGTTCAATAACCAGTACACGACGGGCACACTGAGCGGCGCCCTCAAACTTGCCGCGGGTGCGCGGTCGGTCGTGCGTCTCACGTCGCGGTACTCCTCATCCGTCTATCATTTCCCGACCGACTTCAGCGGTGTCCCCAACGACACCAACTCCTACACCAGCCAGCATCGTCTTGTCCTCGGCGCCGACGCTAGCCACGCACTGACACCCGCGGTGACGCTTCGTCTGCTTGCCGGTGACAACGAGGTACACGACCTGTCCGAGGATACGCGCGCCCGGAAAGCGGGCGGGCTCGTGAAGACTTCCGCACCGGCGATTGGCTTCCGTCGCCGCGTCGAGGCACGGGCGGAGGCCGCGACAGGCCGGCGCGCCACGATTACCCTTGGCTCCGATTACGAGCGGGAGGCGGAGCGCGCGAAGGTGATCAGCTACAACTACACCACTTCGCCCGATGGCGTCGCCGGTACCACGATTCCTGGCGGCGACGACCACCGAATAACACGCGGCTATTACGCGGCCGCGCAGGGAGTACCGGTGGATCGCCTGTCTTACGACGCGAGCGTTCGCTACGACAACCACTCCGACTACAAGGACGTTACGACCTATCATGCTGGCGCTGCCGCTCAGCTCTGGAACGGCGCGCGCGTACGCGGATCGTACGGGACGGGCTTCAACGCGCCGGCTTTTTATCAGACGCAGGGGTCAGCGTACAACAGGTCAAATAGCGCTCTGCAGCCCGAACAGGTACGCACTCTCGACGTTGGCTTGGAGCAGTCGCTTCTATCCGGCACACTGCGCGCAAGTGTCGCTGCATTCGATCAGCGTTTCAGTCAGCTCATCCAGTACGTCCCCGGGCTCAACAGCGGCGCGCCCGATTATTCAGAGATCACGCCGGCGTACTACGACAACCTCACGCAGGCGCGCGCGCGCGGGTATCAAGCCGGCGCGCAGCTCGCGCGGGGACGCGAGTGGTCCGCATCATTGAGCTACACGCAGCTGCTGGCGAAGGTATACGCAGTGCCGCCCGGCTTCGGCGGCTCGCTCCGACCGGGGGACGCGCTATTGCGCCGCCCCAGCCACTCCGGCAGCGGGCTCTTATCGTACGCCGCGCCCGCGGGTTGGTACGCCTCGGCTAACGCCACGTACGTCGGCAAGCGGCCTGACATGGATTTCGCGATCTTCCCGTCGCCAACGATCACCCTTCCCGCCTACGTCAAATTGGATCTGGCCGGCAGCGTAAATGTTCTCCGCACTGCATCGCGCACGCTAGGGTTGACGGCTCGTGTCGACAACGTTCTGGGTAAGCGTTACGAGGACGTGCTCCATTTTCCGGCTCCTGGTCGTACCGTTGTGATTGGCGGGCGACTCACCGCGACGCGCTGATCACTGACCTGCACACTAATAGGCAGCGTGCGCGCGTAGTTAGATTCAGGCCATGTCGCTCCTCGTCACACAGGCGATGGTGCTGCACGCCTTCGACTATCTCGAGACATCGCGCGTGTTGCGCCTGCTGACGCGTGAGAGCGGGCTGCAGTCCGTTCTGGCCAAGGGTGCACGCCGCACGCGCGGGCGCGTGGGAACCGGCGTCGATCTGTTCGCCGAGGGCGAGGCGCAGTTGTACGTCAAGCCCACGCGCGACCTGCAGACGCTCGCGTCATTTGATGTGTCTCGCTCCCGAACTGCTCTGGCGCTGGACATGCGGCGTTTCGCCGCCGCGTCGGCAATCGCCGAGCTGGTGTTGCGCATCGCCGGTGACGAGCCGAACTCCGCGCTGTTCGACGGCGTCAGTTCATCGCTGGATGACATAGCACTGGCGACCGATGACGCGATCGTGGCACGCGCGCTGGCCGGCGCTTGGCGCGTCGTCGCGGCTGCCGGCTTCGCTCCAGCTCTGGACGACTGCGCTAACTGCCACACGCCTGTCCCGTCGGACGACGCGGTCTCCTTCTCGCACCCAGCCGGCGGCGCACTCTGCGCCGGCTGCGGCAGACGTGCGGCTACCGCGCGCAAGCTCCCCGCCGACGCGCGCGGCCTGCTGCGTGGCTGGCTTGCGGGCGCCGACGCGGTGCACATCGAGGTACCGGTCGAGGTGCAGCCGATGGACTCCGCTTCGGCGCGCGCGCACCAGCGGCTGCTTCGTGAGTTCCTTCGCGAGCACTTGAGTGAAGACCGTCCGCTGCGTGCATTCGCGGCGTGGGAGACAGGCTTCGGCTCCAGCGCTGAGCCCGTTCAGTGATTGTCGGCACCGCCGGTCACATCGACCACGGCAAGACGGCGCTCGTGCACGCGCTTACCGGCGTGGACACGGATCGGCTTCCGGAAGAGCGAAAACGCGGAATAACGATCGAGCTGGGTTTCGCTCCACTTAGGCTCGACGGCGGCGAGGTAATAAGCATTGTCGACGTGCCGGGTCACGAGGCGCTCGTCCGGACCATGGTCGCCGGTGCCTCGGGAATTGATGCGGCACTGGTGGTTGTCGCGGCGGACGAGGGAGTAATGCCGCAGACCCGAGAACATCTGCGCGTTCTGAGTGCGCTCAACGTGAATACCGGTCTCGTCGTGCTCACCAAATGCGATCTGGTCGACGCCGAGTGGATGTCGTTGGTGGAGGATGACGTGCGCTCTGCACTGGCGGAATCTTCGTTATCCAGCGCGCCCATCATCGCCGCATCGGCCCGTACCGGGTCAGGCGTCGTGCCACTCAGGTCGGCGCTCGCATCGCTCTCGGCCGCCGTACCCACTCGCCTGCGGGATGATCTTTTCCGATTTGTCGTGGATCGTGCGTTCACACTCAAGGGAACCGGCACAGTGGTGACCGGAACTGTATGGAGTGGTCGGTTGGATGTCGGCGCGCACGTGACACTGCATCCAGGGGGTGCAGTGTCACGCGTGCGAGCCATCCACTCGCACGGCCTGCTCCTGCACGCTGCCGAACCGGGAAATCGATGCGCGTTGGCACTGGCGGACATCGCGCCAGATGCCGCTCCGCACGGCACGCAGATTGTGAACGACGCCGGGTGGGCGGAGACGCGCGTTATCTGCGCCGACATCACCGTTGACGCGGACGGCCGCGCGCCGCGTGCGTGGAACCGTGATTTTATGCTGTACGTTGCCGGCTCCGAGGTCCGCGCGCGCATCTCGCGGCTGGCTCCGGACGAGGGTGCGGATGAGACATCCGGCGCGGTGCGCGTGCGCATCACCTTCGACCGCCCTGTTCTCACTCGTCGCGGCGACAGGTTTGTGCTCCGGACCCCGTCGCCGCTGGACACCGTTGGCGGCGGTGTGGTCGTCGACCCCATGCCTGAGCGTGGCACGCGCGGGGCGTGGCGCGCAGCCGGCAACTCACCCACGGAGCGGCTGCATGACCTGCTCGAAGCAGCCGACGTCGCGGGCGTTCCCTCGGTGCATCTCCCCGTTCGATTAGGTGTTTCCCCGTCGGCTGTCGCAGCCGCCGTGTCCGCGGCCGGCGGCGTGCTACTTGGTCCGGCCACTGTCAGCGCAGCCGCTCTCGACCGGCTCGTGCAGGCGGTCGAGGCGCGCCTCTCGGCCTGGCGTGTATCCAATCCCCTGGATGGCGGTTTTCCGCTGGCGCGACTGCGGGAAGAGATGGCGCACGCTGCCAGCCCAGCGAACGACGCAGTTGATCACGCAGTGGAAAGATTGTGCGCCAGTGGACGCTACATTGTGGCCGAAGGACTGGTCCAGCCCCGTGACCAGCAGCCGACGCTCTGCCAGTCCGACACGAATCTGCTGGCGCGACTACTGCATCTGATATGTGATGCAGGCGCGCAGCCGCCGTCCGTCCAGGAGTTGGTCGGTCAGTTCGGTAGCCGTGCGGAGTCGCTTCTACGTTTTGCGGCCAGGAGGGGAAACGTTATCGGGGTTGAGAGCGTCAGATACTATGACGCAGAGGTAGTTTCAACGCAGATCGACCGGATGCGTCGCTCCATGCAGCCGGGTAGGGAGTACTCGCCACAGGAACTTCGCGACGTTCTGGGGGTTTCGCGTAAGTACCTGATCCCGTTTCTCGAGTATTGTGACAGGACCGAAGTAACCGAGCGTCGCTCTAGCGGTCGCGTGATCAACAGGATATCTTCGCGGTGAATGTTTATGTTGGTCGAACACTTGTATAGGAGCTCGGACTAGGACTCTTTCTCGTTGGCCTGAGGTAGAAAATGAAGTTGCGTTGGGCGGCACTCGGTTTGGTGCTCGCACTCAGCGCGCTCGCGCCGCGATCGGCGGTGGCTCAGGCTGGTTTTGCTGATGCCGGCCGAGATCGCGGGTCTGGTTCGGAGCTGGGACAGAATAGTCCCAATCCCTTCGTTTCGGAGACGCGGATTCCGTTTATGCTCGGAGATTATCCGACATGCTCAGAGCCGAGTCGCGTGTACCGTATCTCCTTGCGGATTTACAATATCTTATCGCAGCAGGTGGCAGTGCCCGTCTTGCAAGGTGGAACGGGGAGCGTCGCCGGTGGGGCGCCGTTGGAAAGTGTGGAGCTGTCGTGCGGCCAGTACACAGCGTACTGGGATGCCAAGAACTCAAAGACAGGCCAGGATGCCGCGGCTGGCATCTACCTGTACCGGCTTGAAATTGATGGACGGCCGGTGACCAAAAAGATGATCCACAGCAGATAGGGGTTCGGATCGCAATCCGGGCCCCTTTCTGCCGTTGTGGCAGAGATATAAGGCATTGTGATTGCACAGAAGTGCAGCATGATCAGCCAAGATAAATTGACCGTTAAGTCGGCCGAGGCGCTCAACGACGCCGTCACGCGCGCTCGGCAAAACGGCAACCCGCTCGTTTACGATCTGCACCTACTCCTGGCGCTTCTGGACCAGGACGAGGGGATCGTCGTCCCCGTTCTGCAGAAGGTCGGTGTCAGTGTTCAGGCGCTCCGAACCAGTGCCAACGCCGAGGCTGCGCGATACCCCAAGCAGAGCGACGCGCAACCTTCGCTCTCCCGCGAGCTGAACCAGGTTCTCGATCGCGCCGAAGCGATCGCCAAACAGCTGGGCGACGAATTCGTCTCGACCGAGCACCTGCTGCTCGGTCTGTCGGATGTGAAGGGGACAGAGAGCCGCAGCCTGCTGAGCGCCGCCGGTGCGTCGTACGACACGCTGCTCGAAGCGCTCAAGGCCGTTCGTGGATCGCACCGCGTGACCGATCAGACGCCTGAGAATCAGTACCAGGCACTGCAGAAATACACGCGCGATCTCACCGAAGCCGCGCGCAAGGGGAAGCTCGATCCGGTTATTGGGCGGGACGAGGAGATCCGTCGCGTTATCCAGGTGCTGTCGCGCCGCACCAAGAACAATCCAGTACTGATCGGCGAGCCGGGCGTCGGGAAGACCGCGATAGCCGAAGGGCTGGCCACGCGAATCATCAACGGTGACGTACCCGAAGGACTGCGCAACAAGCGACTTATCGCGCTCGACATGGGCGCGCTCATCGCGGGCGCTAAATTCCGTGGCGAATTCGAGGAGCGTCTCAAGGCCGTGCTCAAGGAGATTACCGAGAGCGAAGGGCTCTTCGTCGTCTTTATCGACGAGATCCACACCATCGTGGGCGCGGGTAAGGCCGAAGGATCCATGGACGCCGGCAACATGCTCAAGCCGATGTTGGCGCGCGGCGAGTTGCGCGTCGTCGGTGCGACGACGCTGGACGAGTACCGCAAGTACATCGAGAAGGACGCAGCGCTGGAGCGTCGCTTTCAGCCTGTGTTCGTGGGCGAGCCCACAGTTGAAGACACCATCGCGATCCTGCGTGGTTTGAAGGAGCGGTACGAGTCACACCACGGCGTGCGCATCACCGATGGCGCCGTCGTCGCGGCCGCGACTCTGTCCAACCGCTACATCGGCGACCGGTTTCTCCCGGACAAGGCCATCGACCTCATCGACGAAGCGGCGTCGCGCATGCGCATTGAGATCGATTCGATGCCGCAAGAAATTGACGAGGTTGAGCGGCGCGTCACGCAGTTGGAGATCGAGCGCCAGGCGCTGCAGAAGGAGAAAGATCCCGCCTCCGTGGAGCGACTGCACAATCTGGAGCGGGAGCTGGCCGAGCTGCGTGAGCGTTCAGCCGGAATGAAGGCGCAGTGGCAACAGGAAAAAGAGACACTCGGCTCCGTCGGCAAGATCAAGCAGCAGATCGAGCAGGCACGCATGGAGGCAGAGCAGGCGACGCGCGCCGGCGACCTGGGACGTGCCGCGGAAATATCCTATGGACAGATCCCCGAGCTGGAGCGCAAGTTCGCTGATGCGGAGAAGGCACTGTCCAGCAACACTGACGGTGGCGCCCGTTTTCTGAAGGAAGAAGTCACCGCTGAGGATATCGCGGACATCGTCGCACGCTGGACCGGCATCCCGGTGTCACGCATGATGGAAGGCGAGCGCGAGCGACTCACCAAGCTCGAGTCCGTGCTCGCAAGCCGCGTCATTGGGCAGCAGGAGGCAGTCGAAGCCGTTGCCAACGCGGTGCGTCGCTCGCGTGCGGGATTGCAAGATCCCAATCGTCCCATCGGTTCGTTTATCTTCCTCGGGCCAACGGGCGTTGGTAAGACTGAGACGGCGCGCGCGCTCGCTGAGTTTCTCTTCGACGACGAGCAGGCGCTGGTGCGAATTGACATGTCCGAGTACATGGAGAAGCACGCGGTTGCGCGGCTCATCGGCGCGCCTCCGGGCTACGTCGGCTTCGAGGAAGGAGGACAGCTCACAGAGGCGGTGCGGCGACGTCCGTACTCGGTGATACTGTTCGACGAGATCGAGAAGGCGCATCCGGATGTATTCAACATCCTGCTGCAGATTCTTGACGACGGCAGGCTGACGGATTCGCAGGGGCGCACGGTCGACTTCAAGAACACCGTCATCATCATGACCTCCAATCTCGGCGGCAACTACATCCTGGAGAACACGGGCGGAGATTGGGAGCTGACGGAGGCGCAGGTGACCAACGCACTGCGGCAGCATTTCCGTCCGGAGTTTCTCAATCGCATCGATGATATCATCGTATTCCGTCCGCTTGGAACGGAGCAGATCACGCACATCGTTGACTTGCAGCTGAACAAGCTGGATCAGCTGCTGGCGGACCGCAAGTTGGCCGTCGATATCACTCCCGCGGCCAAGCAGTTCCTTGCGCGCGAGGGTTACGATCCGGCCTACGGTGCGCGGCCACTCAAGCGCACCATTCAGCGCTTGCTGCAGAATCCACTCGCGCTCGCGGTGTTGGAAGGGCGCTTCACTGACGGCAATGTCATTCGTATCGATGTCGACGGGGATGACCGGTTGACATTCAACGTGGAGGAACCCGCTGCAGCGTAGCGTGCGCCCGAACGTACAGCTAAGCACGCGCGACGAACTCTTCATGCGTGAAGCGCTCGCGTTGGCCAGCGACGCCGCGTCAGCCGGAGATGTACCCGTCGGCGCGGTGATTGCCAGCGGCGAGAGGATAGTCGGGCGCGGGGCGAACCGCACGGTGCGCGACCAGGATGCGACGGCGCACGCCGAGGTGCTCGCGATTCGCCAGGCTTCGGCGACGCTGGGAAGGTGGCGTTTAAATGATTGCCGCCTGTACGTGACGCTCGAGCCGTGCGCGATGTGCGCGGGCGCGATTGTGCTCGCTCGCGTCGCCGGAGTGGTATTTGGCGCGTGGGACGAGAAGGCGGGCATGGCGGGCTCAATCGGCGACATTCTGCGCCACCCGCGGTTAAATCATCGCCCGGAGCTCCTGGGCGGAGTGTTGGCGGACGAGTGCGGTGCGACGTTGCGCGAGTTTTTCGCTCTCCGTCGTTCCAACCAGAACGCCGACTCTGATTCGCGTTGACTGGGTCGGCTGCGGTGCCTATCTTATAAGGCTGCGGGATCGGCGGCTACTCAGTCGATTCAGGACAGGTGGCTGAGTGGTTGAAAGCACCGGTCTCGAAAACCGGCGTACCCGCAAGGGTATCGAGAGTTCGAATCTCTCCCTGTCCGTGGAGTTGCGCCGCTGTCACGCAGGTGACGGCGGTTTTTTCTTGGTTGGAAGGACGAGTTTCAAGCGAATTACAATTGTTGGACAGGTGGCCGAGCGGTTGAAGGCGCACGCCTGGAAAGCGTGTATACGTGAAAGCGTATCGAGGGTTCGAATCCCTCTCTGTCCGTACGATGGAAACTGCGACGGCATGCGGGCGGCGAACGGTGGGAATGGTGTCTGCGACTTTCCTAATGTCAATTGTCGCGATCGGGTGGAGTGCGCAAGCGACCGCGCAAGCGCCAACGCGTGCCCGGCCTGTCCAGATCGATCATTTTCCGGTCACTGAGGGTCGCAGCATAGAAGTGGCGGCGAGCGACTCGGACGAGGTTACCGTCACGGTCGAGGGTGGCAAATACCCGTTGGTCGCGCACTCGACAGCGGATGCCGCACAACGCTGGGCCGCGCGCACCGATTCGCTTGCGCGTTCGGGCCGAGGAGCGGCCGGCTCCAAGCAAACGGAACGTGCCTCGGAGCGGAACGAGTTCGGCCACTTCAGCGACATTCTCCGATATCAGCACTTCGATAACTCCGGCGCGCACCGCGACGTCGTCGCAATCGACATCGGTCCGCTGAATGTGGCGGTGTTCCAATCCGATGTATCGTCCGCCACCCTAGATCGATTGAACGCTGCCATGCGGCGTGCGGCGAGCGCGGCGCGATTGCTCAAGCCGCGGAGTGTGGCACAGTCTCTGGCGACATCGCCCTTGCGTTCATCGTCCGTGCGCAAAGGCGATGACTCTCCGGGACCGTCGCTCTCTCCGAGCAAGCAGTGCATCGTCCAGAGCGGACTGCCTCCGATGGCGTACACCGGCCCAAACGGATACGCCGCGGGCACCAACCTCGACAAGCTGGTCCAGCCGTCGTTACGGGCCGGAAGCCCTCTTCCGAGTTACCCTGCCAGCGCCGCCGGAGCACGGGTTTCCGGCCGGGTGGTCGCACGATTCGTTATCGACACGGCTGGGCGTCCGGTCGTGCAAACGTTCCGGCTGGTGGGCGTTTCCAACCCGCTGTTCGTCGAGTCAGTTTGCCAGGCGCTGCCGGCAATGCGCTTCGTACCGAGCCGGGTGAGCGGGCGCCTAGTTCCACAGGTCGTCGAAGAGACCTTCGTCATTGCTCCGGGGCCCGCAAGCCGCTAACGGCGCTTACCGTACTTCGCGCATCCAGCACGCGCTCCAATTAATAGCTGCGTTCGACCCGTTTACGGGTTAGCCGAGCCATGGCCGCCTCCGCTGCCTCCAGTGACCGCTGGATGTCGCGCCAGTCGCTCTTGCTCGGCTCCTGGCGAGCGATGAGGCCCGCACGCACGGTGTCGCTGAACCAAACATGGTCATCCAGCCGGAACGGCGTATCTGCTGAGTAATCGGCCGCAACCTCACTCATGAAGACATCCGGAAGGCCGGCGACCCTGAGCGCTTCCAGGCCGGCGCTCGAGATTGCGAAGCCTCGGCTGTGCTTGATGTAGATCGGCATGTCGGCGCTTGTGGGAAGGGTTCGGCGATACGCCGAACTTGCCGCGGCAGTGACAGCAGCTTCGACATCGGGATCCGGAGCGGACGCAACAGCTTCGTCGACGCCGGCCGGGCTGTCCGGCCCGTCCACGCTTACCGTCAGAAGTACCAGCGGGATCGCGGTTGAGCTCTTGCGGCTGACTCCCGGCTCCACGCCACGCACCGTATACCCTGGCGGAAGGGCAATCTCACGTCGTAGCGAATCGATGGTGACGGCGGCCGCAACGCGGGGGAGAAGGTGCAGACTGACGCAAGCGGTCATAGGTCGGTTTTCCTGTATTCAGGGAATCGGGTATGGCTATGGCGTCCGCCCCTGATGCGTGCGCGACATTCCGCGGGGAAGAACCCCTCCTCAAGCTACTCCCGGAGCAGCTTCCCGTGTGGTTCGCGCAGCTTCTCGCCCGAATTTGTGTGGTTTCGCTCATTGGGCTCGATTGCTGCGTGGTGGCTCCCCATGCTTTCGCGGGATGGGTACATGAAGGAACGTCAGGTGAAGGAAAGCGACGGCCGCCGGTGGCTCGTTCGGGAAGAATCGCGCTTCATGTTCAGCGAACAGACATCCTGCCTGATCGCCAGCTCCGAGCAGGCGATTCGCCGGATCTGGTCATATCCGGCTGGATGGGAGACTCTGCCGGACGCTCGCCTCGTAGACCTCATCAACGCCCCTGTACCTTGCCGCAAGGGCGTGCCGGCCGACAGCCGAGACGAATCCCGCACGGCCCCGTCGATCGCTGGCCGGGTGAGCAGCCCGCCCTCTCGCGACGCAGATCTCGATCGCCCGCGCCCCCCTGACTGACGCTCCACCCTGCGCTACCGAGACGCTCACGGATTAGGCATCGGCCTTGCACCCTGCGTTGCGCGAAGTAGATAGAGAGGCAAACCCCCTCACATGGAGTAACCGTGGAACTAGCGGACCTGAAAGACCTGTACGTCGACGAACTGAAAGACCTGTACAGCGCCGAGCAGCAGATTCTGAAGGCACTTCCTAAAATGATCAAGGCGGCCAATCACCGTTCCCTGAAAAAGGCCTTTACGCTACACGAGCGTCAGACGCAGCAGCACGTGAAGCGTTTGGAGCGCATCTGCAAGCAACTCGGCGAGAAGCCGACCGGGAAGAAGTGCGTCGGCATGGAAGGCGTCATCAAGGAGAGCGCGGAACTGATCTCCGAGAAGCCGGATCCCGATGTGCTGGACGCTGGTTTGATCGCGGCCGCGCAGCATGTGGAGCACTACGAGATGGCCGGTTATGGCACGGTTCGCACGTGGGCGCGCGCTCTCAACTACGACGCTCAAGCTGACCTTCTGCAGAAGACGCTGGACGAAGAGCAGGCGACCGACCAGCTCCTCACGCAGCTCGCCGAATCATCGATCAATATCGAAGCCGAGAACGGCGACGAGGGAGAGGAAGGAGACGAGTAGCGGGACCAGTAATGCGTAGTGCGAAGCGGAAGCGTGTAACGGATTATCGCGGCTGTCTTGCGCCAGGTCAAACACACTTTTCTATTTGTTCACAACGGGCGCCCTCAAAGGCGCCCGTTGTGCCGGAGAGCTACCCGAAGTCCGGGGCTCACGTTATTCCGTCCGAATGACGTAACTTACGGCATGCGCCTTTGCCCAGCCGATCCCGATTCGCCGCCTCGCCTGCGGGACGAGGATGCCGTTGCCGACGACCTACCGAGCCAAGACAAGCTCGCCTCCAAGACGGCCAAGCGCCTGGACGCGCTCGCGTCGCTACAGGCCAAGCTGTACGCCGATGGGCGTTACGCGCTACTTGTCGTGTTGCAGGGAAGAGATGCGTCGGGTAAAGACGGTACGATCCGTAAAGTGTTTGGCGCGTTCAATCCACAGGGATGCGCCGTCACCAGCTTCAAGGAGCCGTCTCCGCTGGAGCGGAAACACGACTTCCTGTGGCGGATACACTGCGCCGTACCGCCGCGCGGAATGGTTGGAGTGTTCAACCGGTCGCAGTACGAGGACGTCATCGTCCCGCGCGTGCACGGCACGGTTGCCAAACCGATTATCAACTCGCGCTACGATCAGATCAATGACTTCGAGCGCATGTTGGTTCAGAACAACGTGATAGTGCTGAAGTTCTTCCTGCACATCTCCCGGGCCGAGCAGCGAAAACGGTTGCTGAAACGCGTAGAGGAGCCGAAGAAGAACTGGAAGTTTCGTGAGGGGGATCTGGACGAACGCAAGCTGTGGGAAGAGTACACCGAGGCGTATCGTGACATGATCACGTACTGCTCCATGCCGGAATCTCCGTGGTACGTTGTTCCGTCCGATGACAAGCCAGCGCGCGACTATCTCATAGCGGGCACGGTCGCGCGGACGATGAAGCGGCTCAAACTGCGTTACCCCGAAGCGGATCCCAACGCGCTACTACGGGCTGAACAGGCGCTCTGTTCTTGACCATGCAAGACAGCATAAGCCATTACATGCAACAGCGTTTAGTACAGGCACGCCGCGCAGTGAACCGCACGCGGGCACGCGGCATGCGCCGTCCTTGGACGTGAACTCCAACGAAGCATCTGATTACTTCGCGGTCGCGTTTGGCGGTAAGCCCGATGTCGTTGCATCGGCCGCCGGCCGCGTGAACCTGATCGGCGAGCACTTGGATTACAATGGTGGCCAAGTGCTGCCAATGGCTATCGAGCGTCGCACCTGGGCCGCGGTGCGGCGGAGACAATCATCGCCTGGGTCCACCGCTACGCTGAGCGTCGCTGCCTCGGCTAACGAGCGCGAGCGCGGCGAGTTCGACGCCACGCGCCCGGCCCGCGTGGGACAGTGGTGGGATTATGTTACGGGCGTCGCCGGCGCACTCGCCGCGGATGGATTGCAGCTTCCGCAATTCGAGATCGCTGTGGTGAGCGATGTGCCGCAGGGCGCGGGACTCAGCTCTTCGGCTGCGCTGGAGGTCGCCACCTCCAGCGCATTAGCGGCGCTGATCGGAAGCAGTATTGATGTGAAGGCGCGCGCCGCGGCGGCTTGGCGCGCGGAGACGCAGTTTGTCGGCGTTCCGTGCGGCATAATGGACCAGTTTGCGTCGGCGATGGGCGCGCCCGAGCACGCTCTGCACATCTGGTGCGATACCGCCCGCACTGAGCAGGTTCCGTTTACCGAAGCGGTGCTGATATTCGACACGGCGGTGCCGCGGTCACTCCGCGGCTCGGCATTTGAGCAGCGGCGCGCCGAGTGCGAAGAGGCGTTCCGGCTGCTGCGCGGACTGTATCCATCACTGCCGAACCTCGCTGCCGCAACGCCGGAGCAGGTCATAGCCGCGAGACTTCCCGCACCGCTGGATCGCCGCGCGCTGCACGTTGCCGAGGAGAATCGGCGCGTCGAGCGTGCTGTGGAGGCGTTGCGCGTCACCGGAGTGATTCCGGGTGAGATACTGTTCCAGTCACACGAATCGTTGCGATTGCTGTACGACGCTTCCACTCCTGAGCTGGACTGGTTTGTGGAGCATGCAGCGAACATCGACGGTGTACGCGGCGCACGTCTCACCGGGGCGGGGTGGGGTGGCTGCGCCATCGCCATTGGCGATCCGGAAGGGCTGAAGAGAGCAGCCGAGCAATTGCCGCCCGCTTACGAGGCGGCTTTTGGACTGGTGCCGCGCACGTGGCTCACCCACGCCGCGGCGGGGACCCGTGTTGATGTGGGACTTTCGAGCCGAAACTCCGGGTAACACCCGCGAATAGCAAGCGCCGGCGACTGCTGCGTACTTGTAGCTGGTGTGTAACGCCAGACGGCGACCGTCGTCCTTGTGCCGTCATTACCCAACACACCAGATGCACGCTGACTTCATGTTCGCGACCGGGATAGAGAACAGCTATCCCACACTCCGCTCCGGACGTCGCATTGATCAAATGGAAAAGTGCGGCCACTACGCACGGTGGGAGGAAGATTTCGCCCTCGTCCGTGAGCTGGGTATCGGTGCACTCCGGTATGGCCCCGCTTACTACCGCACGCATCCGTCGCCGAACCGGTTCGACTGGTCCTCCTGCGACGATCCAATGCAGCGCATCAAGACACTTGGCATCGAGGTGATCGCGGATCTGTGCCACTTCGGAGTTCCGTCGTGGCTGGGAGGTTTTCAGGACCCTGCGTTCCCGGTTCTCTTCGCGCAGTACGCGGGCGCATTTGCGCGCAGGTATCCTTGGGTCCGCTACTTTACACCCGTGAACGAGATTTACGTTTGCGCCAGCTTCTCCGCGTTGCGTGGCTGGTGGAACGAATGCCTCACCAGCGAGGCTGCGTTTGTGCGTGCGCTGCGCAATCTGTGCATGGCGAACGAGTTGGCGGTGGAAGCGATCCTCGCAGAACGGCCGGACGCGATTATCGTGCAGGGCGAGTCGATGGAGCACTTCTTTCCGCAAGGACGTGCTGCGCAACGTGGCGCGGATCATCTCAACGCGCTTAAGCATCTGTCGCTCGATCTGACGATGGGGCACGAGTTGGAACACGGGATGGCGGCCTTCCTGAACCAGCACGGCGTGACGTCTAATGACCTCAGCTTCTTCCGGGAGCGGCGGGGCGTTGGGCAGCGCTGGCTCGGAATCGACTATTATCCCACGTGTGAGCACCGTGTCGCTGCGTCTGGACGACAGACGATGAATCGCAAGGCGTTGGGCTTCCGTCATCTCGCGATCGAGTATTACAACAGGTACCGCGTTCCACTCTTTCACTGCGAGACGAACCGCGTTAGCAAGTTTGCGGTGGATTGGCTGCGGGACCAGTGGGATGACGTCACCGCGCTGCATCGGGCGGGCATTCCGATTACGGGCTTCACCTGGTATTCTCTAACTGATCAGATAGACTGGCAGCATGCGCTGCGCGTGGAACGGAACGACCTGCACCCGGTCGGCCTCTTCGACTTGGAGCGGCGCATACGTCCGGTAGGCACCGCGTACAAGGCGCTGATCCGGGCCAACCGAGACAGCATGATGAAGACGGATCAAGATGGAGCGGAAGACGAGGACTTCGCCAGCGTCGCGTGACACTGACAGCGACACTGCCGCTGAGGCCAGCCCGGTCGGCGTGACCGCGCCGGGTCCCATCCGTCGCGCGATACTTCCTTGCGGCGGCCGCGGCACGCGAATGTTGCCGCTTACCGGTGGCGCGCCCAAGGAGCTGCTGCCGCTCGCCGGCGTTCCCATTCTGCAGCACGTGTTGGCCGAATGTGCGCGCAGTAGGATCTCTTCGGTCCTGATCGTTGTCTCGCCGGAAAAGAGCGCGATCGTTGACTTCGCCGGTTCGCTCGCGGGTAACGCCGGCATGCCACACACCATACACTTCACGGCGCAGCCCGAGCCACGCGGATTGGCCGACGCGATCAGGTGCGGCCGCGACTTCGCGGCGAACGAGCCATTCGTTGTCGCCCTGCCGGACAATTTGTTTCTGGGTGCCGACCCGGCCGTGGCCCAGGTCACCGCGGCTTTCTCGCAAGCGGCAATGAACGTCGTTGGGATGACGGAGGTACTCGAAGCCGACGCGTCTCGGCGCGGACCGACGCCGATCTACCCCGGTATCCGTCGTGACGATCTGTTCGGCATCGAGCGAGTTCCGGACAAGGGGGCGCACGCAGCCACGTTCGACACGCGCGGCGCCGCGTCCGCATTTACCGGTGTGGGCAGATACGTCTTCACCGACGAGGTTTTCGCGCTCATCGACGATGTCGCGCGAACACTTCCCGCTGACACCGAGCTGGACGACATCCCAGTGATGCAGGCCTTGCTAGCGCAGGGAAGGCTCGTCGGCCGAGTGCTCCACGGGCGCTTTCTCGATGTGGGTCTGCCGCAAGGCTATCGCGAAGCTGCCGACTTGGTACGGCACTAGCGGAGCAGGGTAAGTTTGGCGATGCAATTTGACGGCGCCATGAGCGGATTGCTCACATGAACGTTTCCTTCCTTGGACTGGGGGCGATCGGCACGCCGATGGCGACGCATTTGTCCAGAGCGTGCAATCTTACGGTCTGGAACCGAACAGCATCGAAGGCCGATGCTTTCTCTGTGGCCCATGCGGCGCGCGTAGCGCGGACGCCGCGGGATGCAGCGCGGGACGCGGATGTATTCATCACGTGCTTCCCGACTTCGGTAGAAGTGGAAACGGTGCTATTCGGTCCGGAGAGTGCGGCCGATGCGCTGGCGCCTGGGAGCATCGTCATGGACTGCACCTCAGGCGATCCAGCAACCTCGCGAATTATCGCGGAGCGGCTGGCGGGCCGCGACGTTGCATTTCTCGACGCGCCAGTGAGCGGTGGCGTCATTGGCGCCGAGAAGGGAGCGCTCACCGTCATGTGCGGCGGCGATGCCGCGACGCTGGAACGGCTGCGCGGTATCCTGGAAACATTCGCGGCCAAGATAGTGTTGTGCGGTCCAGTTGGATCTGGCGACGCCGTAAAGGCTGTGAACAACGCCTTGCTTGCGGTGCACATCTGGTCCACGGCTGAGGGGTTGGCGATGCTCTCCAAACTTGGAGTCGAAGCAGCTGTGGCGCTCGACGTCATCAACGCTTCGAGTGGCCGCTCGAATACGTCCATGAATCTGTTTCCCGAGCGGGTGGTGACCAGAGCGTTCCCGAGGACGTTCCGGCTCGCGCTGCTGGAGAAAGACGCGGGCATCGCGGCCGCAATTGCGCGCGAGACCCGAACGCCCGCCGAAATCCTGGAGCTCACCGCACGCCTCTTCGCTGGCGCGCGGCGCGAGCTCGGAGAGGAGGCCGACCACGTGGAGGCAGCAAAGGTTGTCGAGCAGCGGGCGGGCACTGTAATCAGGTAGGGCACGGCAAGGTGGCGTAAGGCGGCACCGCGTCGAACGTTATATTAGATCCGAAATGACCGAGCAAAGCGAGACCATCCTCGACGCCCAGGCCGTCGAGCGTACACTGCGACGCATGGCGGACGAGATCGTCGAGGCCAACGGCGGGACGGACAATCTAATTATCGTCGGCATTCACCGGCGCGGCGTGCAGCTGGCTGAACGAATCGTGCAGCTGATACAGGCGAGCGACTCCGTAACTGTTCCACTCGGAGCGCTCGACATCACGCTATATCGCGACGATCTGCAGACCGTGGGACCGCGACCTGTGGTGGGCGCGACGGCGCTGCCTCGCAGCATCGAGGGCGCGAACGTGGTAATTGTGGACGACGTGTTGTACACCGGCCGCACGATTCGCGCGGCACTGGACGAGCTGGCGGACTTCGGCCGCCCCGCCCGAATCCGCCTCGCCGCGCTGATAGATCGCGGTGGCCGAGAGCTTCCCATCCAGCCGGACGTCGTGGGCAGAGTAGTGGATGTGCGGAGCGGAGGCCGCGTGGACGTGTT
The DNA here is from genome assembly GCA_038232435.1 of Gemmatimonadales bacterium. Taxonomy (GTDB): domain Bacteria; phylum Gemmatimonadota; class Gemmatimonadetes; order Gemmatimonadales; family Gemmatimonadaceae; genus Fen-1247. The sequence continues at coordinate 56,116 of JBBSHV010000001.1, forward strand.
GGTCCAGGAGCTGGATGGTCGCACCGCCGTTGTTCTGGCCAAGACGACGGCTGAATGACCGCGCCGGCATCGATCGGGAAGGATCTCCTCGCACTCGAAGGGCTGAGCGGAGATCAAATCCGATTGATTCTGGACACTGCCGAGCCGTTCAAGGAAATCAGCGAGCGCGCCATAAAAAAAGTGCCAACCCTGCGCGGGTCAACCGTCGTGAATCTTTTTTTCGAGAACTCGACACGGACGCGCATCTCCTTCGAGTTCGCTGAGAAGCGTCTCTCCGCCGACACGGTGAACGTCGCGGCTGGCGGATCCAGCGTGGCCAAGGGAGAGACGCTCGTGGATACAGCGCGCAATCTCGAAGCAATGCGCATCGACATGGTGGTGATTCGCCATCCCGCGTCCGGCGCGGCCGCCTTCCTCGCGGAGCGCATCGAGTCTAACGTGATCAACGCTGGCGATGGTACGCACGAGCATCCGACGCAGGGACTGCTCGATCTGCTTACACTGCGTGACGAATTCGGCAGCCTCGAAGGGGTTAAGGTGTGCATCTGTGGTGATGTGTTGCACTCGCGCGTCGCGCGCTCGAACATATGGGGACTGCAGAAGCTGGGCGCGCAGGTGGCCGTATGCGGTCCTCGCTCGCTGCTTCCGTACGCAATAGACGATATGGGCGTCACTGTTTTTCCTCGCATCGAGGCAGCGATAGAGTGGGCCGATGCACTCAACGTGCTGCGATTGCAACTGGAGCGCATGTCGGCCGGATACATACCGTCGCTGCGCGAGTACAACCGTGTCTTCGGCGTCACGCGGGAACGGCTGGACGGGGCCAAGCGCGACATCGTGATACTGCACCCGGGGCCGATGAACCGCGGCGTCGAGATTGATTCCGATGTGGCGGATGGCCCGCATAGCGTCATTCTCAATCAGGTCACTAACGGTGTCGCTGTACGCATGGCTGTTCTGTATCTGCTCTCCGGCGGGAAGCCGGAGCTGGCTGAAGCAGCCAAGACCGGAGCTGCATGACACGCCCAATCCTTTTCACGGGAGGCCGCGTCGTGGATCCTTCGCGCGGGCTGGACGAAATCGCCGACGTGCTGCTCGGCGACGGTATGATCAGCGCGATCGGTCGGGACATCGGCCGTCCTGACGATGCGACGGCGATCGATTGCGCTGGACTGATCGTGTCACCCGGGTTTATCGACGTGCACTGCCACCTTCGCGAGCCGGGCCGGTCCGATGTTGAAACGATCGCGAGCGGCGCGAAGGCCGCTGCGGCAGGAGGATTCACCGCGGTATGCGCGATGCCGAATACAGATCCCGTCACGGACAATCCAGCGGCGGTTGGCTACATCGTACGACAGGGACTACGTGCCGGCGCGGCACGGGTATATCCCATCGGCGCGATTTCAGTGGGGCAGAATGGAGCGGCGCTGGCGGAGTTCGGCGAGATGGTCGACGCTGGCGCCGTGGCGGTAAGCGACGACGGTAAGCCGGTGGTGTCAGCGCAGTTGATGCGCTCAGCGCTGGAGTACGCGCAAACCTTTGACATTCCGGTCGTGGATCACTGCGAGGAGCCGACGCTCGCCGCCGGTGGCGCGATGAACGAGGGGCTTGTCTCGGCTCGGCTCGGGCTCAAGGGAATTCCGAGCGAGGCGGAGGAGATCATGGTGATCCGTGACATCCTGCTGGCTCGCCGCACGCGTGGCCACGTGCACCTGGCGCACATGAGCACCAAGGGCTCGGTGGAGCTGATCCGCTGGGGCAAGGAGCGTGGCGTCCGGGTTTCGGCGGAGGTGTGCCCGCACCATCTTTCGCTGACTGAACAGGCTGTCGAGGGCTACAACACCAATGCTAAGATGAATCCACCGCTCCGCACCCCGGAGGATGTCGAGGCGCTGCGCGAGGCCGTTCGCGACGGTACAATAGACGTCATCGCCACGGACCACGCGCCGCATCATTATGACGAAAAGGAGCGCGAGTTCGCCAATGCTCCGAACGGAATCGTGGGGCTGGAAACGGCTTTGGCGGTGGTCGTGACCAGCCTTGTTGCAACCGGGATGATAGACTTCCCAACTCTAGTGGATCGCATGTCGTGCGCGCCGGCTCGTCTGTTTCATCTCCCCGGCGGGACGCTGAAGCCGGGATCGGTGGCCGATGTGACGGTCTTCGACCCGGTGCGCAGGTGGATAGTTGACCCAAAAGAGTTTCTTTCCAAGGGTAAAAACACTCCGTACCGAGGCGCCGAGCTCACCGGGCGCGCGGTACACGCAGTCGTGGGCGGCGAGTTAGTGTACACTCTCACGCAGTAGCAGAGGTTGAGCGAGATGACGTCAGCGGATACGGACGCGATGATGGCCCTGCAGGATCTGTTGGAT
>JBBSHV010000002.1:0-46224 GCA_038232435.1 Gemmatimonadales bacterium
AGCACCAGCAGCGGTGCCACAACTGGCCCCAGCGCGCTGTCGCTCGACGTTATCGCGGCCGGATCGTGCCACTCACCCTTAACGTCGATCGGGGCGTTGGTATCGATCCCGATCGCGACAATGTGCTGATACTGATCCCGCGACTCGATCGCCGGGAGCAGGACCGTCGCGCCGGCGCTCCGCCGTGCATTGGTAGCAAGGCCGCGCAGCGCGCCGGCAACACTTTTGTGATCAGACACGTAAGCAGCGTCGAACCCCGCGCCGGTGTGCCACGCGCGATTGCGCTCCGCCGAGAACCACCGGCGTCCATCCCATGATCGATTGGTGTGACTGTGAAAATCCACCACCACGTCGTCAGGATTTTGCATCTGGAGCGCGGCCATGGGTCTTGGGATTGCCGCGCCAAGGGCGTAGACCAGGATCCAGATCACGAATGCGGCGAGCGCAACGACCAGCTCACGAGCTGGCGCCGTCCCACGCCGTCGTGCACGTGTCACACGCCAGGCGAGAAAGCACAGCACGATCGTTACGAACACGGCGGCGTGTTGCCGCAACGACAGCAGCGTTAGTGCGTCCAGCACCGTACATATAGGTGCCAGGATGGTGTATGCCAGCGGCCGCGCCAGCGTTGCATCGGTCACCGCGCCGTGCGACTCGGCGTTGATAACCGGTGTCGCGGTGCCGAAAGCGGTGGCGATGAGCAAGCCGCACATCGCGGCCCAGACAGTCACCCAGGCGCGCAAGCGGGGTCGTCGGATTCTCACTCGCGACAAATCTACGCACCGCAACACTTGCACTCACCGCCTGGTTTAATTTCCCTGAAACGTTCGCACCGAGGATCCAATGAGACGCTTTTTCGCTTCTATCGCACTTACCGCCGCCGTGCTCGTACCGGCGGCTGCCTCCGCACAGCAGGTCGCTACCCGGACTCCGCTGGCATCACCTTCGGCATCCCCCCTGGCGCCACCCATGGCATTGCGTCAGACCGCCGCCTTCGCGCCCGCTGCGCCCAACGCCATGATCCATGCTGACGTGGCCGGCATTAATACAACCAAAAAGAGTGACGTACCGTTCGAGGTGTCCGCACCTCAGTCGAACGGTCTGCATCAGGGCCAGGGCATCGCGCTGATGGCCGTTGGTGGCGCCGGGCTCGTCGCCGGCCTCCTTATCGGCGACAATGCTGGAACCGCAGTCGCGATCGGCGGACTCGCGGTGGGACTGTATGGTCTGTATCAGTACGTGCGGTAGGTAGTACGCAGACGTTCGAGAAACAGGAGGAGCGCTCGATACCCTGAGCGCTCCTCCTGTTTTTTTTACACCTGCATTGACTGAACTGGGGAGGGATACCCTAGCTAGCCGTCACCAGGACCGGGCTCTCTTCGCATTCGGCCATCTCCGCACCGTCAACGGCCTCCGGCTCCAGCGCGATCTTCAGCACTTCGCTCAGCGTCTCCACGGGGTGGAAGGTCAGCTGCTCCCGGACCTCCTCCGGGATGTCCTCCACGTCCGCCTCGTTGGCCTTGGGCAGGATGATGTGCTTGATCCCGGCGCGGTGTGCGCCCAGCACCTTCTCCTTGAGGCCGCCAATCGGAAGAGCGCGGCCACGCAGTGTGATCTCACCCGTCATCGCCACGTCGCGACGAACCGGACGATCACTCATCTCCGAAACCAGCGCTGTGGCGATCGCCAGACCGGCACTCGGGCCGTCCTTGGGAATCGCTCCAGCCGGCACGTGGATGTGCGCCTCGATTGATCCTAGTCGCTCCCGCGGAATCCCGAGCCGAGAGGCGTTGTTCGTGGCGTAGGTGAACGCCGCGCGCGCCGACTCCTTCATCACGTCGCCCAACTGGCCCGTGAGGATCAGGGAGACCGCTCCACCCATGCCCGCACCCGTTCCAACGTCCTCCGACGTATCGTTGGGACGAGTGCCGTAGAAGCGCCTTATTGACGCCTCGACGAACATGATGTCGCCGCCAACTGGCGTGTAGAACATTCCTGTTGCGACACCAACCTGGTTCTCCGACTGGATGTGCTCAGGGTGTACCTTTGGCCGGCCAAGTAGCGTGCGCACCTCCTCCGCCGTTACTGTGTTCGGAACCTCTTCACCCGTGGCGATTCGACGCGCGATCTTGCGCGTCACCGCGCCGATCTCGCGTTCCAGTTGCCGCACGCCCGCCTCTCGCGTGTACTGCGACACAACCGCCATCACCGCGTCATCGGTGAAGTTGATGTTCTTGTCGTTCAGCCCGCTCTCCTCCAACTGCTTGGGTAGGAGATACTTCTTGGCGATCTCTGCCTTCTCGCGTTCGGTGTAGCCGGCGAAATCCACCACCTCCATACGATCCAGCAACGGTCCAGGAATGTTCTGGATGAAGTTGGCCGTGGCGATGAAGAGCACCTCGCTCAGATCGAACGGGATGTTGAGATAATTATCAGTGAACGAGTCATTCTGCGCTGGATCGAGCACCTCCAGCAGCGCGGACGACGGGTCTCCCTGGTACGAGACGCCGAGCTTGTCGACCTCGTCCAGCAGGAATACGGGATTCTTGGTCCCGGCCTGCTTCATCCCCTGAATGATGCGTCCAGGCAGCGCCCCGACGTATGTGCGGCGGTGTCCGCGGATGTCCGCCTCGTCCCGCGCGCCGCCCAGCGCGATACGCACGTACTCGCGTCCGAGCGAGCGCGCAATCGACTTGGCGATGGATGTCTTACCGACGCCCGGCGGTCCGACGAAGAGCAGGATCGGACCACGCGCCATGGCGCGCGACTTCGCCTCCTTCTCATCGGTGATCACCGTCTCCTCGGCTATCTGATCGTTCAGCACTGGGGTTGGCTCATCCTTTTCGGGCTTCACCTTATCGGCCGGGATCTCGCCCTGCTTGGCCACTTCGTCCGCCAGCTGCTGCGCCCGGAGTTGGCGCACGGCCAGGAACTCCAGAACGCGGTCCTTCACATCATTCAGACCATAATGGTCCTCGTCCAGAACCTGAGTTGCATGGTTCAGTTCGAGATTATCGCTCGAGCGTTCGTTCCAGGGAAGTTCTGCGATCCATTCGAGGTACGTCCGGATCACCTGCGACTCCATCGACTCGCGCCCCGCGCGCTCCAGCCGGCCAAGCTCGCGCTGCACCTCGGCGCGCCCGTCCTTGGGAAGGTTGAGCGAGGCGAGCCGCTCGCGCAGCTCCTCAACCTCCTTGCTGGAGTTGTCGTCGCCCAGCTCCTTCTGGATCGCCTTCATCTGCTCGCGCAGGTACATCTCACGCTGCCGGTCGCCCAGCTCTTCCTGGACCTGCGACTTGATGTCTTCCTGAGCTTCGAGCAGTTCGATCTGGCGCTGCACCTGAACCAGCACCCGGCGTAGTCGCTCCTCGACGGAGAGCGTCTCCAGCAGCCCCTGCTTCTCGGCCACGGGTAGTTCGATGTAACCGGCCACGAGATCGGCAAAGCGCCCGGGCTCGGTGACTGATTCCAGCACCTGGTGCACGACTTCTTCCGGGAGACCGCGCTTTTCCCCCAGCTCCGCGGCGCGCTCGCGTGTCTCCTTCTCGAGCGCCTCGAAGGCGGCGTCGTGGTCGTCGATAGGGATCATTTCCTCAGCGGGGACGACTACCGCGCTCAGATACCCGTCAGTGGTTGTATACTGGAGAGCGGTCGCGCGCTGCTCACCCTGCAACAGCAGCTGCACCCCGCCCAATCCACGCTGAATCTGTCCGATGCGGGCAATTACACCCATCGAGTAAAGAATGTCTGCCGACGGCTCATCACTGTTATCGCGCTGGGCCACGGCGAATACGAGCCGGTCCGCCTTTAGAGCAGCCTCAATGGCTCGCAAAGTTCCTGGGCGGCCAGCCGAGATCGGCGCGGTGAGGCCCGGGAACATGACTGTCCCCCTCAGAGGGAGAACAGGAATAGTCTGACGTTGTGCCATGATGAAATTTGTCTGGTCAACCGAATTGTGTAACGGAACGAACCGGCTCGAACGTATCTTACTTTTACCGGCGACTTTCGGGCCGGCGCGACCTACGTCCGTCCGCTAGCGCTCCTGCGCTGCTAAATTGCATATTCTGGGCTCCAGTTTCACGCCAGCACGGCAGGGTTCTCTATGGTTGTATGCCGGTCTGACGGATGACCGTGCCTGAAAGTCTGCCAGGCGGGCCTGCCGAGGGCGCACGCGCTGACGGCACACGTGAAGTCAGTCGCCAGGGTATGCGCGACGACGCTCTGCGCGAGCACCTCGCGCGCGTACTCGCGGCCAATTACGAGCTTGAGCACGAAATCGGCCGCGGCGGCATGGGCATCGTGTATCGGGCACGTGATCGCCGGCTCAAGCGCGCGGTAGCGGTCAAGCTGCTGCCGCCTGATCTGGCTTACCGGTCGGACATCCGTTCCCGCTTCCTCAAAGAAGCAGAGACATCCGCGCAGCTCAGTCACCCCAGCATCGTTCCCATCTACACGGTCGAAGAAGCCGACAACCTGGTCTTCTTCATCATGGGGCTGGTACACGGGGACACTATTGCCAAGCGGCTGCACGAGCGCGGACCGATGGCGCCGGATGAAGTACGGCGTGCATTGCGGGAAGTCGCCGACGCGTTGGCGTATGCGCACGCACGCAACGTCGTACACCGTGACATCAAGCCGGATAATGTCCTGCTCGACAACGATACGGGCCGCGCGATGGTGACGGATTTTGGAATCGCGCGCGCGGTCAGCGAGGGTACCGATACGCGGCTGACGACCACGGGGCTCGCCATTGGCACACCGGCGTACATGTCGCCCGAACAGTGTGCCGGTGATCGTGGCGTTGACGGCCGTAGCGACCTCTACTCCCTCGGCGTACTCGGCTATCAGATGCTCTCGGGCGATCTCCCGTTTGCCGCCTCGAACACGCCGGCGATGTTCGTCAAGCATCTCACCGAGAGGCCTCGGCCAATCGGTGAACGGTCCGCCGCTCCAGCTGATCTCAGCGCCATCGTGATGCGTTGCCTGGAGAAGGATCCGGCCGACAGGTTTCCGAGCGCGGCTGCAATGGTGGACGCGCTGGATGGGAAAGTGCAGCATGCCGCTCCCGGACGTCCTGCCGCTGCAGCCGCTCAGTTCCCAGCTCAGTATTCCGGCCAACAGCCGGCGCGCACCGCGCCCGGTGCGCGCACCAGCTACTCACCAGCAAACGCGACTGAGCGGGTGAGATGGGAAGCGCCCCAGGTGCGCAAGTATCGCAAGGGGATGGTCACATGGCTCGCCTTCAGCGCAGCCTTCATTCCGCTCGGAATGGTTGGCGACCATGTCTTCTTTTTCATCGACGCGATGTGGGGCATCGGCATTGCCAGCGGCTATGCCAAACTGTGGAACAAGGGTTACGACTGGCGCGACGTCTTTCGGCAGCCACGCGACGCTCTTCTTGCCGACGTGGTGAACGAGAAGATAGATGATGCCCGTGCCCTCTTCGACGTGGAGAAGCGCGAAGCGGCGCGTGAGCGTCTGCACGCCCGCATGCGAGATGGTCGCGGCCTCTGGGTGTCGCCGACACTGACTGAAGATCGCCCCGCATTACCGCCGGGACGAGGAATCACGGGTTTCGACGCTCCGGTCAGCCCCGAAGTCGGGAGTCGCTACGCTGTGGTGCAGGATGCCGCAGCCGCGCGCGCCGACATCATCAGGATGATGGACGCGCTCCCGAACGACGATCGTAAGCAGTTGCCGGACATTATCGCATCCGCCGATAGTCTGTACGCGCGCATGGAGCTGCTAGCGGCGACGATGCACGATCTCGATCGTGCAGACGTGCCGGGGATGGGTGAGGCAATCGAGCGCGAAGTCGGGGAGTTGGAGGACGAGGCGAATCCGTTGGACGAGGAAGCGAGCGAACGACGCGTGCGCCGGCTGGCGCAGCTTCGCCGGCAGCGGATATCTCTGCGCGATCTGCAGAAGCGACGCGACATTGCGGCGCAGAAGCTGACTCGGTGCGTGAGTGCGATGCAGTCCATGCGGCTGGACCTGAGCCGGCTGGCCACCGGAACTCGATCGTACCAGAGCGTGACGCAGGTGGCCGAGCAGGCGATGCAGCTTGGGCGCGAGGTCGATGCGGTGTTGTACGCGCAGGACGAGATTGAGCGCACTCTACAGCGAAAAGGGTGACCTCCGCCCCTGTCCCGCAGTCCTGATCCTATGCTGATCAGCTTTCGAAACATCGCTGCCGTGGGGATAGCGGCTGCTACGGTTGTAGCGGCGACCGCGGTTATTTCGTGCAAGGATACGGCAGCATCCGCCAAGGATGTCGCTACTGCCCGTGCCGGGAAGCAGCCGGCCGGTACACGTGTATCCGTTGTAGATACCGGTGTAGCTGCCGCGCCTGTCGTTCAGCACATCTCGAAGCCGGACACGTTGCGCGGGCTGTACGTGAACCGATGGGCCGCGCTCGGCGATCGAATGTGGGATCTTATCGGCACCGCCAGGCGGACCGAAGTGAACGCACTCGTGATCGACGTGAAGGACGATCGGGGCTTCGTTCTGTACAGGTCGCGCGTGCCGCTGGCCCAGCAGATTGGCGCCGACACCAATAGGCCCATGTCGTCCAAGCGGCTGCACGCAATGTTCGATTCGTTGCGCGCCAACAACGTGTATCCAATCGCGCGCATCGTGGTAGCGAAGGATCCGCTGCTCGCGAGCCAGAAGCGCGATTGGGCAATCAAGCGTCGCAAGGACATGCAGCCGTGGCTGGACAAGAACGGCAACCCGTGGCTGGATCCAAATCAGCGCGGCGTCTGGCAGTACGCGGTCGATCTCGCGCGTGAAGCTTACGATGTGGGCTTCAGCGAAGTGCAGTTCGACTACGTTCGCTTTCCGGACGAGGACAAGCTCGTACGCGAGGCAACCTTCCCGCTGGCCAAAGGGCGCGTGCGCGCGCAGGTAATTCGGGACCAGTTGGAATTTGCGCGCGCCGCGCTCAAGCCGTCCGGGATGCCCATGACCATCGACATCTTCGGTCTGACCGCAACCGACACCACCGACATGGGCATCGGCCAGAAATGGGAGATGTTCGTCGATCGCGCCGACGTGATTCTACCGATGGTGTACCCGTCGCACTTTGCGCCCGGGACGTACGGACTGGGCAACCCGAACGCGCATCCATACGCAACCATCGATCACTCCATCAAGGACATGAAGCGCCGCAACGCCTCGATTGCGGGTGCGGCCAAGATCGTCCCCTGGTACCAGGACTTCACCCTCGGCCCACCGCACTACAACGCGGCCGAAGTGAGGGCGCAGATGAAGGCCGGCTACGACAACGGCGTGTACAGCTGGGTGCTCTGGAACCCCGGGAGCAAGTACCACGTCGATGCACTGAGGCCGGAGTGAAGTGCAGGGGACGTGCGGGGATAGGATTCGGCGGCGTGGGCGCGTACTGATTTCGCCGTGAGCGTGGCCTAGAGAGTCGCCACTTTGAGAAATGCCGCTGGTGAGAGTGCGCGCACTGGCGAGTGGCGGTAATCCGCGATGTTGCGCGTCACGATAACATCCGCTGACCACGCGAGAGCGGCAGCCGCCTGGAAGGCATCCTCCGTATCGGACATGGGCAGGCCGAGGGCGCGTAGAGCGTCGGCGGTTCCGACGGGTGCGACTTCAACGAGATGCAGCAGACGGCTCAGGAACGGTCGGCCTCCGCCTTTCAGAAGATATGCGCAATTAGTCAACGAATGCCATGCGACAGCCGCCGCGCCGCCCGACTCCGCCCAGCGCAGTACCGCTGCGCTCTGGTCCACATGCGGTTCGCGTGCCAGCGCCACATCGAGCAAGAGATCGGTGTCGAGCAGAGCTCTCATCCGGGTCGCGTGACGTGGCGAGCGTGCAGAGCATCATACAGGGGGTCGCGCCCGCGTTTCATCGTGCGCAGCTCAGCCGACCCGAGCATCTCATCGACCAGTGAGCCATGCGTCCCAACTGCTGCAGGCGAGCGTAGAAATGCTTCGATCAGGCCGGAAACGGTTGTGCGCCGCGCGCGAGCGACCTGTTTGGCGCGCGCATGCACATCAGGATCGAGTGTGATGGTAACACGGGTTTTCATGAGTATGCATACTAGTCGGAGGAATGCATACTTTCAAGTCAAGTCGTGTGCTGGCGCTGGCGTCCACAGGACGAGCGGCCCGAGATCCTCACCGAGCGCCTTGAGTGGAGCCCCGATCCGTCACGACCGCCGCTCGTCATTGCACTGCCCGAACTGTTCGACAATGTACCCGGCGGGATTGATCCATAGCCACGTTGCTTGGCGTAAGTCCTTCCAATCCAACGCTTTAGCGCCACACCCCCTAGCGCCAATCACAAAAAGCGCTATTATTGCCCGCTGCACATATTCCAGTGCCAGTGGCGCGGCAGCATGAGGCCAGTCATCGCCGGGCAACCTACTAACCCTCTAGACCGCGAGCCGCGTATGGCCGAGCCGACGTCAACCGTCCCGGAGCCGCAGGTGCAGGAGTCGCAGCAGCCGCACGATCAGGAGACTCCTTCGCTCGAGTTTCCGCTCGGGTGGCTGCTGGACAATGCCTCGCCGCCGATCCAGTACCGCGCCGCCGTCGATGTCGCGGGGCTTCGGGCCGACGTCGATCTGGCGTCACTTCCATACGCTTCTCAGACCGGGATTCGGATCTCTCTGTCGCAGTCGCTGGATGGGACGTGGAGCCAGAGCATGTTGTCGCTACCCGAATCGCCTGAAGCCGGCGTTAGCGGGCTGGGTACCATCCCGGCAGTACGTAGGCTCCTGGAATACGGATGGGATCGCGAGTCGCCACCGCTAGCGCACGCGAGACGGCCGCTATTCCGCTTGCTCTCGGAGGACAATGACCCGCACTATCTGTACGATCTGCGTGGGACAACGACCAATCCCGAGACCGCGCTACGTGGCCGCCAGATCCTGCGTGAAGCGGCGGCCGCCGCGCTGGCGCTGGCCGGCTACGAGGCGGATCCGCGGATCCGCGGTGCCGCCCGGCGAATCCTGGAGCGGATCGACGCGTATCTGGACTCTGCACTGTCCGACAAGCCGTGGGTGCGCATTGGTAATCGCCACGTGCTGTCGGAAACGGCTTCGCCGCCGTCCATCTACGCACTCGTGATGCTGGCGTACATGCCCATCTTTCGGAGCGAGCATTACCCGGAGATGGAGCGGCTGTACGCCTATCTCGCGCAGCCCAAGCCGTCGCAAGAAGCGGTTCAGTTGTACGGTAAGGAGGTGATCACGCAACCGCATCTGGTGATGGGTGATCTGCTGCACAATCGGAACGCGGTGGAGAATGACGTTCCGTTCGCACTCATGTGGCTCGAGATCATGGCGCGCTTTGGCTTTCTGAAGCGAAACGAGAACTGGCTCAAGCTATTTGAGCGATTCGCCTCAGACCGCAAGCGTGATCGGGTCTGGCGGCCACACAAAGGGCAGGAGATGCCCCGATCCTCGAACCCGTTCGTTTGGGCCACCTTCCCGCTAGAGGATCAGCACCAGGGTAACGGCCAGTGGACGGATGTGACGTTTCGCGTCGGCCTTATCGCTCGGCTACTGGGTTGGCGGATAGAGCTGGTCTGACTCAGGAGTTATCCCCGGAGTCGCTCAAACAATCCTTCGAACAGTTGATCGAGCAGTCCCGCCCGGAGTTGCTGCCGGGAACGCTCCCAGGCCGACTCCCGCCACACGCGATGTTTCCCGCTGGCGACGATCGCTTCCGGGTTCGGTTCGTGACTCTGCCATCGGGGATGCGGCTGCGCGTGGTCGAGTGCGGCGATGAGCGTTCTAGCCGAGTCGTTGTGTGCGTGCATGGCTGGGCCTGCTCGGTGTACTCCTACCGCTTGCTGATGCCTCTGCTCGCCACGGAGGGAATGCGCGCGGTAGCGATGGATCTGCAAGGCCACGGGCTGTCGGACAAGCCCGATGATGCTCAGCAGTACACACTTGACGCACTCGCGCTCAGCGTACTCCAAACGATGGATGTGCTCTTAATTCCCTGCGCCACCATCGTCGGGCATTCCATGGGCGGTCCCGTTGGCGCCCGACTCGCGGCGGAGGTGCCGGATCGTGTTGCTGGACTGGTACTTCTCGCGCCGGCGGGATTTGGGACTGAATGGCCGATACGTCTGGGAGCGGCCTTCACGCCGAGGTTTATCAGCCCGCTGCTCCCGTACGTCGCCCGGAGATGGATATTCGCGCTGGTGCTGAAAATGGCCTATGGTAGGATACGTCAAACGACGGATCAAATTACCGACGAGTACTGGGCGCCGAGCCAGTTTCCAGGGTACACGCGCGCGATGTGGGACGTGCTGCATCGCTTCGACTGGAGGGCCGGATCAGACCACTACTTCGACCACGTCCGAGTGCCGACGGCGGTCCTGACCGGATCGCTCGACCGTTTTGTGGTACGTCGCTGGGTCACCGCTTATGCCAGAGTACTCGACCACGCCACATTTACGACGATCCAGGGGTGTGGGCACGTAATCGCCGAAGAGATCCCTGGCGCGGTGAAGGAAGCGGTAATCGCCGTAACTCGTTAGATTTAGTATCAAAATGAGTTTAGAAACCGAAGATGTTGTGGCCGATGTTGAGGCTATTGTAGAGACCGCGATCACGTTTGCGGATCTGGGACTGAGCCCCGAGGTTCTCGAGGCAGTGAAGGACGCAGGGTACGTTCACCCCACGCCGATTCAGGCAGCGGCGATCCCGCTGGCAATGGAAGGGCGTGATTTGATGGGGCTGGCGCAGACTGGGACAGGGAAGACGGCTGCGTTCACGCTCCCGATCATCGAGCGGCTTGCCAACGGACCGAACCGCGTTCGCGCGCTGGTTCTCACTCCCACGCGCGAGCTCTGCGTGCAGGTGGACGAGAGCTTTCGCAAGTACGCCAGGAACTCTGGGATCAAGGTCCTTGCCGTGTACGGCGGCGTGGCGTTGGAGCCGCAGGTCAAGGCATTGCGCAAAGGGGTCGATGTCATAGTCGCCACTCCCGGCCGCCTGTTGGATCACGTCGAGCGCCAGAATGTCGTGTTCGATGATCTCGAGGTGCTGGTGCTGGACGAGGCCGACCGAATGCTGGACATGGGCTTTGCGCCGCAGATCAACAGAGTGGTGGCTGAGATCCCCAAGTACCGTCAGACGCTCCTGTTCAGCGCCACGATGCCACCCGAAGTCGAGGCGCTTGCCCGCAAGTATCTGCGCAAGCCGGTGGTCGTTCAGGTAGGACGTCGGTCCATGGCGGCGAGCACGGTGGTGCACGCGGTGTATCCGGTACCGAGGACGCGGAAGACGGCGCTTCTTACCGAGCTGCTGAAGAACGAGGGGATGGATTCGATTCTCATCTTCACGCGCACCAAGCATGGCGCCGATCGCGTAGTGCGCGATTTGCAGCATGCCGGAATTGACGCCACAGCGCTGCACGGCGACAAGTCTCAGCGCGAGCGGACCAAGGCGCTCGACGACTTCAAGGCCGGTGCCATCCGCGTGCTCGTCGCGACCGACGTGGCGCAACGCGGGCTCGACGTTTCCGGAATCACGCACGTCATCAATTTCGACGTGCCGCAGGAGCCGGAAGATTACGTGCACCGGATCGGGCGCACGGGGCGTGCTGCGCAGAGTGGCGACGCGTACACGCTGATGGCGCCGGACGAGATCGCGATGGTGCGCACGATCGAGCGCGTGATCGGGCAGGAAATCCCACGCATCTCCGTCCCAGGCTACGATTTCGGGACGACTGGCGCTGCCTGACGTTCGCTCTCTCCACATCGCACACATCTCCGTCACCGCTTCACCCGTCCAAGTCGCGATACTGTAAGCGTCTCCGCCGCCGCGCCTCTTGAGACCACCAGTGTAAGATTGGAGACGCCGAAGCCCATCCCGAACTGGGTGTAGATCACCGACGTGCGCGATGCTCGAAAGCGTACGCCGTTGAGCGCGCCCTCTTCGCGCCGTCTGAGGGTATCGCGCCCGACGCGGAGCACGACGATAGCATGAATGGTGTCCAGTTCCACCGTTGCCCGCTCGCCCCGAGTCATGGCGGTGTGCCGAGCGTTGTCGAGCAACGCGTCGACATCGTTTACGGCACCGCGAACGGAAATTCGGTCCAGTAGCGCTCCCACTTTGGGCAGTGCCACAGCGGAGAGTACGGATGCGATGGAAAGGACGAGCATCAGTTCCAAAAGTGTGAACCCGTTTCGGGAGTACCTTGATGGTAGGACCATGGCTATACGATAAGTCGCATCCGGGCGCGCGGTTGTGGCCGCAAGTTGCGCGCGCCATCCAAACAATGCAGCATTGACCCATGAATCAACGTCTCTCCCTCGCTGCACTTCTAGCCGTGGCTGCTGGTTGCGCCACACCGTCGCCCACTCCGGCTCCGGAGCCCAATCGCGCACCATCCTCGGCACGGGTCCCATCACCGACGCCGCCCAGGATCATTCCCAACGTTCGTCTCGTGTCGCAGGATCCAGACGCGATTCCGCCGTTCGCGACCGAGCCGCTCATTACGTGGGGGCCGGAGCCGGAGGGGACCGTGCACGCACCGCCGCCGCGCCAATTCGATCTGCAACACCAGATCGTGAACGTCCGGTTCGACTGGCCGCGACACGCGGTGGTTGGCACGACGACGCTGCGCTTCGCCGCACTGGATGCGCCGCTCACTACGGTGAGACTGAACGCTGTTGGGATGACGTTCAAGCGCATCGCGACGGTGAACTCCGGACCCCTCAGGTACGACTACGACGACAGCATCGTCGTCGTGCACCTGCCGCGCACAATCCCGGCACATGCACAGTCGTCGCTCACCATCGACTACGAATCGGTGAAGCCGAAGAAGGGCGTGTATTTCATCGACCGGAACCACTATCTGTGGACTCAGGGCGAGGCGGAAGACAATCGCTACTGGATTCCGACGTACGACCATCCGGATGACAAGACCACTTGGGAGATCTCGGTTTTGACGTCACCGGACGAAAAGGCGCTGTCCAACGGACGTCTGGTCGGATCGCGCCGGGTGGGTGACAGACTTTTATGGACGTGGACGCAGGATAAGCCCGCTTCCACCTATCTGATGAGCGTAGTGACCGGACGTTACACGGTGGTGAACGACCACTGGAATGCGGTGCCGGTGGAATACTGGACCTATCCGGATTCCGTGAATGCGGCCAAGCTCGGTTTTGGAAAGACACCACAGGCAATCGATGTTTTCTCGCGCAAGACTGGTGTCGCGTTTCCGTGGGCCAAGTACGCGCAGAGCGTCGTTCCGGACTTCATCTTCGGTGGCATGGAGAACGTCAGCGCGACGACGCAGAACGACAACAGCATCCTGCACCCGGCCTGGGCTGAGCCGCAGACGAATGCCGACGGTTTGATGTCGCACGAGCTGGGGCATCAGTGGTATGGCGACCTACTCACAACCTCTGATTGGTCACATGCGTGGTTGAACGAAGGGTTCGCGACCTTCATGGAGCAGATCTTTCGCGAGGAGTCCAAGGGAGAGGCCGAGGGCGCGTGGGACAGGCTCGACGCACAGACCCAGACGATCCAGGCCGATCGCAAGAATCGGAGACCCATCGTCTATAACAAGTGGGTCGATGCACCGCTGGAGCTCTTCTTCAGCGGCCACATCTATCCCAAGGGTGCGACAGTGCTGCAGATGCTGCGGCATCAGTTGGGCGACTCGCTCTTTTGGCACGCCATGAACCGCTACACCGTCGCGCATGCATACAAGAACGTGGTAAGCGAAGACCTGCGCCACTCGTTCGAGGAAGCGACAGGACGTAACTACAAGACGTTTTTCGATCAGTGGGTGTACGGCGCGGGCTTTCCCGTGTTTCAGGTTTCGTTCACTTACGACACGTCGGCAAGGCGGGTCACGCTTCACGCTACGGAGATCCAGCCGCGCGATTCGCTCACGGGATACTTCGATGCTGATGTCGATGTGGAAGTTCTAACGGCGGCCGGTCCGGTGCGCGGCACGATGCCGGTGCGAAATGGCAGCGGTGATGTGTCGTTAGCACTGACGGGCGCGCCGCTCGCGATCGAGTGGAACAAGGGAAAGTGGATACTCGCGCTCAGCGATTTTCCGCGCTCAACAACTATGTTGAGCTATGATCTTGCGCATAGCGATGACGTGACGAGCAGGGGTGAGGCCCTGGCACTTCTGCGGAAGCGCACGGCGCAGCCAGCCGCGCTCACCGCTATCGCGGCCGCCGCGGCGAGTGACCGCTTCTGGGCCATTCGCGCGAGCGCGGTGCGTGCGCTTACCCAGGCTCCGGACGATTCAGCGGCGGCTGCGACGGTCCGTGCAGCACTGCGCGACAGCGATGCCCGGGTGCGTCAGAGCGCGGCGACCGCGCTGGCCAGCTTCCCCGGTGGCAGTACACCGCAGCTGTTGGCGGATGCCGCGCAGCGCGATCCGTCGCTCTTCGTTCGCGGCGAAGCTCTCGCGTCCTATCTGCTGGTGTCGGGCGATGCAGGCCTGCCGCTTGCCGCTATGGTGATGTCCCAGCCATCATGGCGAGACGTGTTGCGCGACCCGGCACGAAAAGTCTTGAAAGGGATGACGAGTGTCGCGGCGCAGGACCTTTACAGGAAATACGCCCAATGAACGTTACGATCGAATACTGCACTCTCTGAAACTACGAATCGAGAGCCTCCAGTTTGGCGGCCGAGATAGAGCGCGAGTTTCCGGATGCAAATGTGAAGCTGATACCATCCAGGGGTGGAAGATTCGAAGTGCTCAAGAATGGCGTCCCCGTATTTGAGAAGTCCAGCCTCGGCAGACATGCCAAGCCTGGCGAAGTCATAAAGCTGCTAAAATAAAAATCGTGAGAATTGCGCTATCGACCGGGGGCGGCGACGCCCCCGGTCTCAATGCCGTGATCCGCGCCGCCGTCCTCTCCGCGCTGGATCGCGGATGGGATGTACTGGGTGTAACAAAAGGTTATGCCGGTCTTCTGGGCGAGGAAGAAGTCATCCCGCTCACGCGTCAGTTCGTGCGCGGCATCGGGCACCTCGGCGGGACGATCCTGCGCACCACCAACCGCGGAAATCCGTTCTCGTATCCCGTGTTGCAGCCCGACGGCACGTACGCGATGCAGGATCGCTCGGATCATCTGCTTGATCGCGCGCGCGATCTTGGGATCGATGCGCTCATATCCATCGGCGGTGACGGCTCGCTCGCCATCGCGCAGCAGCTCAGCGACAAGGGGATGCGCGTCGTCGGTGTTCCCAAAACGATCGACAACGACGTGAGTGGCACCATTACCACGTTCGGTTTCGACACCGCCGTGCAGACCGCGCTGGACGCCATCGACAAGCTGCACACCACGGCCGAGTCGCACGATCGGGTCTTCGTGCTCGAAGTCATGGGTAGAGACGCGGGGTTCATCGCGCTGCACAGCGGTCTCGCTGGCTCAGCCGACGTTATCCTCATTCCCGAGATACCGTACGCCGTCGACAAGGTATGTGAGAAGATTGTCGCGCGCGGCCGTGCCGGCCGGCATTTTTCCATCGTGGTGATGGCCGAAGGTGCGTTCCCCGTGGGTGGAGACGCGGGAGTGATGGGCGAGTCGTTGCCGGGACAGGCCGTACGCGTTGGCAATGTCGCGGAGCAACTGGCGCGTGCAATCCAGGACCGCACCGGAAAGGAGTCTCGCTCCATGGTTCTGGGCCATCTACAACGCGGCGGTCAGCCCACGGGCTACGACCGCCTGCTGGCGACGCGATTCGGCGGCGCCGCGGTACGTGCGGTAGAGGATGAAAAGTGGGGCCACATGGTCGCACTCCAGTCGCCGCACATCGTTACCATCCCGATCGAAGAGGCGCTGCGCGAGTCTAAGCGAGTCGATCCGAGCCACGACACCGTGCTGACCGCGCGCTCGACCGGGGTTTCGTTCGGGGACTGAAGGGGGCTGAAAGGGACGAGGATTACTTCCACATCGCGCCGCGCCCGTAGCGAGTGTGTGAGCGCCGCGGCTATGGGCCGTGCGCTGAAGTACTGGTGCTCCAGATAGATGAACGATCTCGCTTCCGCGATCGCGTCGAGGTACTCCTCGAGAATCTGTGTCTCACCTGTTGCCGATTGTTGTAGCCATCAACGCGGTCGATCCGAGTTACGAGACCGTGCCGACCTCACGCTCGACCGGCTCCGTAATTACTCCTGGCTGGTCGCATCCCCGCGTTGACGTGTAGGCTCACGCCGCCTGTGGCGTTCCACAGTGAGGCCGGTCATGACAGACCAGCGGCTCTCGGTATTGCACACCTCTTTCGTGAACGCTCCACAGCGTAAGAGTTGCCGGCCGAATGCGCCGGTGAGAAATAGGTGCGTCGTCGTCCGGCCGCCCCCGTACTGGTACGCGATCGTCGGCACCCACGCTTTCTCTCGGAGCACGGTGCCCGCTCCAAAGCCCGGGTTCCGCCTGTTGAAGAAGAACCCTTGCGTTGTATACCAGCCAGAACCACTGTCCATCGTCCGGCCGAACTGGACGTATGGCATCGCGACTCGCCCTACCTCGATCACCGGCGCGCTCACGCCAATCCCGGCATCGAAGCCGCCGAGCGCGCGGCGCGGAGCTTGGACGTAGAGATCTGGCTGCACGAGCACCACTAACGGGACAGGAACGTGCACGCCGAACCTGACCGCGGGTCCTCCTCCGTCGCTTCCAGAAGTCCACCCGTAACCAGCGTTCACGCCCAGAGGTCCATACAGAAACGGGCTTGGTCCATCATCGCCGTCTCTGTACCGCGGGCCGGCCGTCACTGAGGCCGATGCGCCACCACTCAGGCCCGGCTCCACGCGCGGCCCGTGCGCGACGACCGGCACGCACGCCGTCAACGCGATGAGTAGCCCGGCACTCGCTGAGAGGAATGTTCGTGACACCTGGTCCTCGGAAAGTCGGTGCGGGTTTACGCCTCGACTGAAGCGGCGCGGGCCAAATATGTGCGCTGCACATGCATGCTGCTATCGTTCCGCAGCCCGTCCCTCACAAGGACGGATTCCGAGCCCCTCGTTGGGCGCTTTCTACGCAGCCAGCGAACGAGACACCGCTATTGCCCGGCAACCGGCGTCAGGACATATATTACGACATATGACAGTAGCGCCCCGTCTCCATGTAGTGATAGCCAGTGGCCTTCTGTGCATCGCGATCCCGCTCGCGCTGCACGCCGCGCCTGGTGCAGTGCGGCCCCCGGAGCACCTACCCAGATCTGGACCCAACGTGCGCACTCCCGCTGTTCCTTCTGACACCGTAGTCAAGGTGGAGAAGGGCAAAGCTGAAAAGGGCGCTTCGAGCGGGCGTAAGAAATCGCTCAAGGCACGACAGCCGAGCACCGCCACCACTCCAGATCCGCGCCAGTTCGTTCCCGATCAGCCATGGGAAACTGAGTTCTTCGTCGAGAATGATCTGACGACACCAACTCCAAGAGGACTATTTGTCCTCGCCTCAGCTCGGCGATAGGTTTCTCGAACGATTGTCCGAGGGCGCGGCCACGCCTTACTTTCAGGAAGGTGGCGCCTATGGCTGGCACCTTGAATGCATGAGTGGGGTGTGATCTTACTGACCCGGAGAACCTCATGACACGTTCCTTCTTTGCAGCGGCCGCGGCCGTGTTGGTCCTGGCATCCTCTCAGGCATCGTCACAGGCGGCAGCTCAGGGGCGTTGGGTTGCGGGACGGCCGGATGTCCGCAATCACGGCGACCTTCCGCGGGGCCAGCGCCCGCCATATGGCCTGTGCCAAATCTGGGTCGATGGTGTTGCGCCCGGCCCACAGTCCAACGTCACGGGATGTGCTTACGCCTACTCTAACGTTCCTCGAAACGGGCGCGTGGTCTATGGCGGCGAGCGTGGCGAGCTGTTCGGCAGTCGGTATGACCCGTACTACTACGGACGTCAGATCCGCGAACGGGACCGTCGCTATGACCGGTACCGTGATGACAACCGCTATTACAAGGACGACCGTTATCGCGACGACCGTTATCGCGACGACCGTTATCGCGACGACCGCTATCGCGACGACCGCTATCGCGACGACCGTTATCACGACGACCGTTATCACGACGATTACTATTGCGACGACAGCCGCAGCCGCTATCAGACTGGCTTGCGCGGACGAGATGTTGATCGCTATCGCGAGCACGATCGCGGCTATGACCGCGCGAATGAGAGCCGTAAGAACGAGGCTCGTGGCCGTGGCGGTTGGAACGGCCGAGGCGGTTTTAGCAATGTGGGACACGGCCGCTGAAAATAGCCCGGTACCGACAGTGGCTCGTCTGTTAAGTCATGTCTGAATTCGTGCCTGAAACAGGCCGCGCGGTCGTCCATAACATCGGTGGCCGCGCGTCTTCATGACACGAATAATCCAGGACCGGTACCTACCGCCCGATCGTGAAGCATATGTGGCCGGCGCGCCGCAGCGCGGTCGCATCATTGTAATCGCTCCAACACGCGCCGCGTGCGAGACGATCGAATTGGCGCTCGGCCTGCACCTCGATACCGTGCTGCACCGCAGTCATGGCGAGGAGATTCGCGCGCTGGCGGCGAGCGGCGCGGGCTTTGGCATCGTCGCGGGGACCGGGACAGGGAAGACACTCGCTGTCAGACCCATCGCGGAAACCATTCTGGACACGGACGATCTGCGCGTCGGTGTTGTCAATCGCGAGCGCGAGGCGACGCCGGACACGCCGTCCTGGAATGTGGTCATCATCACCACCGGGATCGCTCGGCGGTGGTTTCAGGACAACGATATCCTGCCGACCGACACGCTCGTCGTCGATGAGATTCACCAGACTTCGGCGGAGTTGGAGCTGTGCCTGGCGCTCGGCAAGCGCGTCGGCTGTCGCTTGATCTGGCTCTCGGCGACTGTAGATCCAAGGTTCTACGCCGAGTATCTGGCGTCCAGCGCGGTGATCGAGAGCACGGCGTTCGATCCCGCCAGGGCGGCCACTGTGAAGGTCGTGAACACGGACCCGGTCGAGTTCCTGGATGATAGCTTTCTGCGTATCGTGTTCAAGGAAGGACGCGGCGTGGGTGTGTTTCTTCCCACACGCGCGGGAGTTGAGCAGGCAGCCGAGATGGTGCGAGCGCGATTTCCGCGCATCAACACCGCGTTCTATCACGGTGGCGAGCCGATCCGCGTGATCAGGCCGTTCCTGGAAGGGACCGAGCGCAAGCCGTACGTGCTCGCCATGACCGCGGCGGGGCAGAGCGCGCTCAACGTTCACGGTCTCGACACCGTTGTGATCGATGATACGCGTTTCACCAACATCGTCGAGCGCGGAAAGAACGTGCTCACCAAGGTGCATCTTGGTAGCAACGAGATTCTGCAGATGGCTGGACGCGTGCATGGACGCGTTGCTGGCGGGCGCGTCTTTATCTTGAGCGACCGCGCCATCGATTTCAAGTCGCTGGTTCCAACGCCACCGGAGTTTCAGCTCGCTGGCGATTCAGAGCGTGTTGCGCTCACATGCGCCGCACTCGGCGTACGCGCGGACGCGCTCGATCTACCGGTTCCACTCGATCGCGTCGCGTATCGTAACGCGCTCGCGCTGTTGGAGCGGCGCGGAATCGTGGACAACGGGCGACTCACCAATTACGGCAAGTCGGTCGAAGCGCTCCCCGTGGATCGGCCATGGGCGGAGTTACTCGCCAATGCGGATGACGAGCTCGTTCCGTATCTGGCGGTGATGGCCGGAGTGGAGTCGCTGCACCGGATGACGCGCGAGGAGCGCGATCTGGAAGGGCTGATCGTGGCGGGCAGCGACAACCTCACATCGTTCAATGTGTACGCCGAAGCGGTAGAGAAGTGCGGCTATATCGGTGAAGTGTACGGATTGCCGCGACACCAGTTCGATGACTCCGTGCTGGAGTGGGCCGAGCGTCGCGGTGTGCTGGTGAAGTCAATCGAGGACGCGGCGCTCGGGATGGCGAGCATCTACCGCAGCATGGGAATGCAGCTCCCGCCGAAGCTCCCACTAGCACGCGGCCACATCTACAAGCAGTTCACCGATCTGGTGGCGCGGGTGATGCCATTCGATCTGGTGATTGATGAGCAGACACGCGATGGTGGCGAAGCGCGCGTGTCCAAGACCAGTGTGTGTGGCAGCTGGGGTGCTATCGCTGGTGCGCTGCGCTACTTCGCTGGACGCAACGGCGAGCCGCGCGCGGGCATCGAAGGAACGCAGATCCCGACGGATCTCATCCTCAAGTATGCCACGCGCACCAAGCCCGAGCTGATGTACGATCCGCATCGCAAGCACGATCAGTTGGTGTTGAGCAGCCGGGTGGAGTATTTCGGGTTTGAGCTGGAGCGTGATGTCGAGCCCGTGCATGAGTTTCCACCAGCGCTCGTTGAGCGCGCGCGCCATCTGCTCGCGGAAGCCGTCGCGCGTGGCGACGCGAGACAACTGTCAGTCAAGCGCAACCGTGCAGCGATTGAGGCGGTTCGCGATGTGTACAGACGCTCAGGTGGCAAGACTCCTCGGCTTGGCCTCGCCGAGCTGACGGAGCTGTACGAGCACCAGTTGTGCGAGGTGAACTCGATGGAGGAGTTCCGCAATGCGCGGCTCACCATTAATCCCGGCGACTTCGTGTCGCGCGAGGAGCGGGAGCGGTACGCCGCGCTGCCGAGTGTAGTGCTGGTGCGTGACCGGGAAGCGTGGATCGACTACGATGTGGAGGACGCGCCCGGTGGCAGTGTCGTCGGTGTGGCCAGATTGCGTTTGCCCGAGAAAGTCGCGCGAACGCTCACCGATACGGAGCTGCCGGTGCTGGATCGCCCGGTGCGTTTTACGGTTTTGCGAGGGCAGCGTGGCGCGGTAAACGCGGCTACATTGGACGAGCTTCAGGATCTTTTGGCGCGTCCATGGTCACCCGAAGAGACAGGCGAGCAACAACATGAGCGGAGCGATGGGAATAAGAGACGTGAACAACAAGACCGCCACGCCAGACACCCGAAGCGTGATCGAGGCCCACTTCGCGGCAAGCGCCCGCACGGTGGAGGCAAGCGCGGCGGCCCTCGCGGTCGAGGCGACGCGCGTCGCTGACGCGCTGGTCGCGGCCATTCGCGGCGGGAAGAAAATCCTCTGTTTCGGTAACGGCGGCTCCGCGACGCAGGCAAGCCACATGGCGGGCGAGCTCATCGGCCGGTACAAGGAAACGCGGCGCCCGTACGCCGCGCTTGCGCTGGGCGGCGACATCGGCTCGGTCACATGTATCGCGAACGACTTTGGTTATGGCGCGTTATTCGAGCGTCAGCTCGAAGGCCTTGCGGTCGAAGGCGACATAGCTGTTGGCCTGACGACGAGCGGCACTTCCGAGAACGTCGTGCGCGGCATCGCGATGGCGCGATCGAAGGGCGCCGTCACGATTGCGGTGACCGGTGCGAAGGGACTGGTCGGTGCAGAAGCCGATCACGTTTGCGCCGTTCCGAGCAACGCGACCGCGCACATCCAGGAAGTGCACCTGATGTTGATTCATGCATGGTGCGCGGAGATCGACGCGGCGCTCGGGGGCCGGCCTTAGGTCTGGATATCCCCGACGGGCTCGCTCCCACTCCCCGTAAATAGCGACGTCACCTTCTCGACTACACTCATATCAGTTTGTCCGCATTATCAGGATCGTTATCACGATGTCGACGCGGGGTTCAACTTCCGCACCAACTTCGCGCTGAGCAGTGAAGCGTCGTGGCGACTGACTCGACCGATCGTCGCTCACCGCTGCGCTGCCGCCTGCAGCACCGTCGTTGGATTGATCGGCTCGCCCTTCCACCAATCCCTAATGTTGTTGGTGCGCGCGATCGCGAAGTGCAGGTGAGGCACGTTGGGATCGCCGTTCCCGCTACTCCCTACATAGCCGAGCACATCACCTTTGTGCAGTATCTGGCCTTCCGCCAATCCGCTGGCGTACGAATCCAGATGCGCGTAGTAGTAGACGAAGCGCTGTGCCGGGCCGGCGACGTACACCGTCAATCCGCCTGCCTTGCTCGTGAACAGCTTGATCGCCGTCCCGTCGTCGGCGGAGTGGACTGGGGTTCCGCGCGGGGCGAGAATGTCGAGCGCCTCGTGCTTGCGCGTGCCGCCACGCAGCTCGTCGAAGGTGTCGGGGAGTTTGTCGGCCGCTATCCCGCTGATGGGGACGATCGGATGTCGTTGCGCCAGCGCCATGATGTCTGACTGCGTCACACTTCCAGTGGCACCCGGGCTCGGCGCCTGCGGCGTCTGTTGCACCTGCGGCGTCTGTTGCACCTGCGGCGCCGCAAATGTGGATGCCGTGGGCGCCGCCGGCGCGGTAGGTACGGTGGGTGCATCCGCGCGTGGTGACGTGAATGGCTGCTCGGGCGTGCCGATAGTGAGGTCCGTTCCGGCCACGGCGCCTGCACTGACTGGGCCCGGCCGTGCTGCCGGAAACCCGGTGTCTCGTTTTTGCGGCGCTTCCGCGGCCGAGATGGTGTCGCTCCCCCGCCTCCCGTCCGCACGCCGCTCGACGCAGGCCGCGAGCGTGCACAGGATCAGGACCGCCCCTCCACGAGCGAGCGGCCCCGAAATTGAAACAGTCCTCGGCATGCGCAATCTCCCATCCAAGCAGCTCGCCCTGTCCCTGTCCCTCTCAGTCGCTCCGTTCGTCATTGGCCTCCTCATGATGAGCGCTTGCACAGTCAGCGAGAGCGACAGTAACAAGAATGGCGCCACCACCGCCGCCGCCCGGAACAGCCAGCCCACGAGCGCCATGCCCGCGGTTGATATCACTACCAATTTCGCGGAAGAGGACACTGTCCTTGCGATGGACACGGTCACCGGCACGATGGCTGATACGGGCGCGGCGACGGATACCGCTGCCGCGCTCGCGTCCATCACGCCGCAGAAGACGGCCGCCGTCCCGGCAAGCTTTCCACAGACGCCGCCGATCGCCGGCCCCGCGACGCTGCAACTACAGATACTTCTCGACCGTTCCAACTTCTCGCCAGGGGTGCTCACCGGGGTCTGGGACCGCAACGCACGCCACGCCCTCACCTGGTTCCGGGTTGCGCGTGGAATGGACAGCAGCGCCACGATGGACAGGGCCACGTATGATCAGCTCAGGAGCGCGGGAGGAAATAGTCCTCTCGTCACGCAGTACACCCTGACCGATGCGGACGTGAAGGGACCGTTCGTCACCATCCCGTCCAACGTGTACCAGAAGGCAAAGCTGAACTGTCTCTGCTACCAGTCGGTCGGCGAGGAAATGAGCGAGCGATTCCATTCCAGCCCGGCACTGCTGCGCCGGCTGAATCCGAACGTTGATCTCAAGATGCTCAAGGCCGGATCGACCCTATGGGTCCCGAACGTGGCCCGTGACACCGCCGCGCCCCCGCCCTACACCACCGCGCGCATCATGATCTCCAAGAAGGACTTCTGGACCCATGCGATGGACTCCAGTGGCAAGATCGTAGCGCACTACCCGTCCACCCTCGGCAACTCGTACGATCCGTCGCCGACGGGTGATTTCTCGGTCGCGAACATCGCCAGGATGCCCGCCTTCCACTACCAGCCCACGCTGTTCCACGAAGTGCCGGACAGCAGGCCCGAGGCGCATCTTCCCGAAGGTCCCAACTCGCCGGTCGGTGTAATCTGGATGGCACTGTCCAAGGAGCATTATGGAATTCATGGCACCGAAAATCCGGCCACGATCGGTGTCACGCAATCTCACGGCTGCGTCCGGTTGACCAACTGGGATGCATGGACCCTCGGCGGCACGGTGCGTCCGGGAGTGCCGGTCACCTTCCAGTGAGAGATATATCCATACGACCTGCTCCGCAGCGGCCATAAGTCAGGGACTGTGAATCCCCACGTGATGCGGTGGAACGCTGCTTGGCGCGAATCAGTGAAGTCGCCGTAAAGCTTGGCGACACTATGGAGCATAAAAATGTTCGATTCGCGTACGGCGTTCGTGCGAAATGCGTACACGAAACGGTCTCATGCAGTGCGCCAGTTAAATTCCTGTATGGCCGATTCGACCATCTCTCACGCGCTCCCGCTCCATTCCGAGCCGACCTACTTCCGTAAGGGCTTCGGCCTCAAGGCCGACGTGGAAGGAGATCTCGCTGCAGCGTATGACGGTCGCATAGTCGATCTCCTCAAGGAGCGCGATTACGCGCTGACCGCTGGTGATGTAACCGTTCGGCTGGCGCGCGAGTTCGGCTTCTGCTACGGCGTCGAGCGCGCGGTGGAGTACGCGTATCAGACCCGGAAAAAGTTTCCGGAGCGCAGGATTTATTTGGCGGGTGAAATTATCCACAACCCGCACATCAATCAGCGCCTCCGGGATCTGGGGGTGACGTTTCTGGAACATCACACCACTCCGAACGAGGCCGCGTTCGACTTCTCGATTGTGCAGCCGCAAGACGTCGTGATTCTTCCGGCGTTCGGGCTCACCATCGCCGATTTCGACACGCTTCGCACGATCGGCTGCGTCATGGTGGATACCACCTGCGGCTCCGTGCTCAACGTGTGGAAACGGGTGGATGGATATGCGCGCGACGGCTACACGGCGCTCATTCACGGTAAGTACTATCACGAGGAGACGCGCGCGACGGCGTCGCAGGTGATGAAGTACCCGGGCGGCCACTACCTGGTGGTGCGCGACATGGATGAGGCTCGCATTGTCTGTGATTTTGTGGAAGGAAAACGGAGCGCAGCCGAAATCGTCGAGCGTTTCGCGCACGCCGCGTCGCCCGCCTTCGAGCCGGCGCGCGATCTTGCACGAGTTGGGGTCGCCAACCAGACGACAATGCTGGCCCGCGAGAGCCTCGCGATCGCGGCTGAAGTCCGTGCGGCAATGACGCGCGGTCGCGGACAAGAGTACGCCGCCGCCAACTTTCGCACCTTCGACACAATCTGCTCGGCCACGCAGGACCGGCAGGACGCGGTGATGGAGCTGCTGGACGAGCAGGTGAGCGAGCCGCTAGACGTGATGGTCGTGGTCGGCGGCTACAACTCCAGTAACACAATCTCGCTCGCGGCCCTATGCGCCGAGCGGATGACGACGTACCACATCGAAGACGCGCAGTGCATCGATCCGGAAAGTGGCGCCATCAAGCACCGGGTACGGCAGGGGCACGACGACGTGGAGACCGAGGGCTGGCTGAGCCAGGCCGGAAGCGTGCGCGTGGGGATCACCGCGGGCGCCAGCACGCCGAACAACAAGATCGCCGAAACCGTGTCGCGGATTTTTGCGACGCGCGGCGTGGACGCCGGAACCATCCGGTAGTGGGGCCGGGCTCGTAGGGCCGGGCTTCAGCCCGGCCTATGAATCGATGGCGCGCCCGAATCCGCGCCCCACGGCCGCGCCCACCGTCGCAGCTACAACCAACTGTTTATGGGACCGGGAGTATCGGCCGAAAATAAAACTCTTGACAGTTTCTGGAGTTGCTAATACGTATTAGCAGCAAGTTTTGCCACCTTTGCATCCGTTCGGGGTTCCTGACCCCGCTTGCGGCTGGCTCAGGCGGCTGAAGACCACAGCGGCTCTCGTTCGGTTCCTCCCCCGTCCCCTCAGGAGAGTACAAATGTCGAAGCAAAGAAGTGCGTTGGCAACCGTCTTCTACCTCGTAGCTGCTCTGCTGCTGCTCCTCGTGGCGCTCCCAGCGGCGTCGGAAGCGCAGACCGGCCGGATCACCGGAATGGTGACTGATTCGGCTAACACCCCCCTCGCCGGAACCCAGGTCACGATTGTCGGCACAAGGCTGGGGGCGTTGACCGGTGACGACGGTCGCTTTACCATCGGCGGCGTGCAGGCCGGGACGCACCAGGTACGCGCCCAACACCTGGGCCAGCTCGCTCGTACCGTCGCTGATGTCGTCGTGCAGCCGGGCCAGGAGACACACCTTGACTTCACCATGAATCGCGCGCCACTCCGACTTGGCGGCGTTGTCGTCTCGGCATCGCGCCGCGCGGAGAAGGTGACCGACGCGCCCGCCACGATCACACGGATTGACGCGGCGCAGATCGCCAATACCGTCGGCAACTCGTTCGCGCCCGCGCTCAAGGAAGTGAAAGGGCTCGACTTCATTCAGGTGGGTGTGACGGCGGTTGCCGTCAACGCGCGTGGCTTCAACTCCGCGTTCAACAATCGAATGCTGATGATGGAGGACAACCGCATCGCCGTGCTGCCGGAGAACGGCCTGCCGGTCGGAGCGTTCACGGCGACCCCGAAGGTGGACCTTGGCAGCATCGAGGTGCTCGTCGGGCCGGGCTCAGCGCTGTACGGACCCGATGCGTCCAACGGCGTAATCACGCTGCAATCCAAGGACCCGCGCGCCTTCCCGGGGACGACCGTGGAAGTGTCCGGCGGAAGCCGAGACTTCCGCGACGTGCAGTTCCGTCAGGCGGGCGTGGTTGCGGATCGCTGGGGATACAAAATCACCGGTGAGTATGAGGCCGCAAATGATTTCCAGAATAGAAACATCTACGCGCCGATCGTTGCGAACGGCCCCGCGTCTCCCGAGCTCGGTGCTGACTGGAAGACTGACGTCGCTCGTGGAAGTGGCGCGCTCGTGTATTACTTCCCGTCCGCTGGCCGGCTGGAGCTGAGCGGCGGCGCGAGCAAGAGTAACGGAATTGGCCTCACCAGTGTTGGCCGGAACCAGTTAGTCGATTGGCAATACCGTAACGTCCAGCTCAAGTTCTCCAACCCGAACTGGTTCGGCCAGGTGTACCACACCCAGTCGCTCTCGGGTGACACGTACCAGCTCAACGGCTTCTCGCAAAATCGCCTGCGCTTCCCGACCGTGAGCGACGACTCCGTCAGGCACATCTCCGACTTCCCATCCAACGGACAGCTCTCCGCGGCCGAGCTGCAGAACACGTTCGCCGTGCATTCGCTCAACAACATGCGGCTGACCTACGGTGCGCAGCTTCGCCGCGACGTGGTCAGCTCGCACCGGCAGTGGCTCACCGATCGCAAGACGGGTGAGGACATCAGCATCAATCAGAAGGGTGTCTACGCGCAGGTTGATGCTCCGCTCACGAGTTGGCTGCGCGGGATCGTGGCCGGTCGTCTGGACAAGCACGACTACTACGACGCGCAGTTCAGCCCGAAGGCCGGCATTCTCGTTACGCCGGCTCCGGATCAGACGATACGTCTGACATTCAACCGCGCGTTCAAGTCGCCGACGATTCTACAGACGAGCTTCTTCTTCCCGGATTTCGCTCCTCTGGTCGGGGTGTTCGGTAACCGCAACGGATACATCATCAAGAACGCAGCCGGCGCGACAGTGCGGACGATCGATCCCATCGTCCCCGAGACTAACGACACGTGGGAGCTGGGCTACAAGGGTGTGATTCGCGACAGAATGTTCGTCGACGTCACGGGCTACCACTCGAATTTCGACAAGTTCATGAGTCCGCTGGTAGTCATCGCCAATCCACTCACGGCGGCAGCGGCCGGTGGCCCCACCTTCGCCTTCGACGCAAAGACAGGAGACAAGCTTACCGGCTCAACTGGCGGACTGCAGATCCCGCTAACGTACTTCAACGTTGGTCGTGCAACGATCTACGGCACCGACATGGGCTTGCGATTTCTCGTAACGCCGACTGTCGCGATGTCCGGAACGGTGAGCCTGCAGAAGCTCGACAAGGTGACGCGGAAAGCCACCGATCCGCTCGAGGCGACCGCCTTCAACAGTCCGACGAGCAAGGTGAACGCCGGGATGGAGTTCGCCGAGATCGGGTCCGATAAACTCAGCGGCGGCTTCACGCTGCGCTACGTCAACGGCTACAGCTTTCTGTCCGGCGTGAACAACGGTCGTATCCCGACCTTCAACACTTTCGACTTCAGCCTCGGCTACAAGATTCCGCAGGTCGGCGCGCGCATCAACCTGAGCGTGCAGAATCTGCTTGCATGCCGTGGCGGCGTGACCACTCCCAACGGCTGGATCGCAGCCGGGCGACGCTCCAACTACAAGTCAGACCCTGACTGCGGTTTCGGGCTCAAGCATATGGAGATGATCAACATGCCATCGATTGGCACGCTGGCTTTCCTTGGAGTTCGGTGGGAGCGGTGATCTGGTCGTTCGGCCACTATGCCAATTACACCACCAGCTTCCTGTCAATCTCGCCGCATTGGGGAGCGCCAGGAAGCTGGGGCGTAGTCACGCGATAAGCTGATCCACAAGCGAATGAATATCGGATCGCTCCTGCCGCGGCATTCGGCCTGTCGCCCCGATCACCTCGCGGTGGTTTGTGGCGATTACCGGCTCAGCTTTCGACAGCTTGGGGATCGGGTGAACCGCGTGGCCAATGCGCTGAATTCGCTCGGGATCAAGAAGGGCGACAAGCTCGCGCTGGTTCTT
Organism: Gemmatimonadales bacterium; assembly: GCA_038232435.1. Classification (GTDB taxonomy): domain Bacteria; phylum Gemmatimonadota; class Gemmatimonadetes; order Gemmatimonadales; family Gemmatimonadaceae; genus Fen-1247. Next base: position 28,314 of record JBBSHV010000002.1, read on the forward strand.
CCCAACTGCATCGAGCTGCTGGACGCTTACCTGGCCGCGGCGCAGCTCGGTGTCGTTGTTGTTCCACTCAGCCCGCTGCTGCGCGGCGCCGGGCTCGCGTCGTTGCTGTCGGACTCTGATAGTGTCGCCGTGCTCTCGTGCGCGACGCTGACGGACGCACTGAATGAGGCGCGGGTGCAAGTGAGTACGATCGCGCCGGATCGTTACATCCTGACGGATGCGCCCGGGACGCCGGGTTATCACGATTGGGCCGAGTTGGTCGGTGCGGAGAGCGCGAAGCGGCCGGCATATGTGGAGATAACGGACGATGATCCGTACAATATCATCTACAGCAGTGGCACCACCGGGCTGCCGAAAGGGATAGTACACACGCACTACATCCGTGGTATGTATTGCACGCTGTTCGCTGGCGCGTACCGATTCACGCCGGAGAGCATCGTGCTGCACGCGGGATCGCTGGTGTTCAACGGCGCCTTTCTGACACTCATGCCAGCGTGGTTTCTCGGATGCACGTACATCCTTCAGGAGCGCTTCGATCCTGTCGCTTTTATCGAGACAGTGCGGCGAGAGCGAGTCACGCATTTGATGATGGTTCCGTCGCAGATTGTAGCGCTGATGAACGCGCCGAACTTCTCCGCCGATGCGTTGAGCTCCGTGCAGATGCTCAGCTCCGTGGGCGCGCCGTTTCACAGGGAGCACAAGGAGCGGCTACTCAGTGCCCTGGGCGGCTCGCTGCATGAGCTGTACGGGTTAACCGAAGGGTTTGTCACCATTCTGGATAGCAACGATTTCGCGGCGCGCATGGACTCCGTGGGCGTACCGCCGCCGTTCATGGAAATGCGCATCGTGGATGATCGCGGCGATGAGCTACCCGTCGGCTCGATCGGTGAAATCGCGGGCCGCGGCCCGCTCCTGATGCCCGGATATTACAAGCGTCCGGACCTGACCGAACAGGCAATTGTGGATGGATGGCTGCGCACCGGCGACATGGGATTCGTCGACGACGCGGGCTTTCTCCATCTCGTTGACCGGAAAAAAGATCTGATAATCTCCGGCGGTGTGAACGTGTATCCGAGGGACATTGAGGAGATCGCGGTGCAGCATCCGGCCGTGCGCGAAGCCGCGGTGTTCGGTATTCCCGATGATAAGTGGGGCGAGGTCCCGATTGCCGCGGTAGTGCTCAACGACATTGGACCTGTCGACGCTTGCGATCTGCGCAACTGGATTAACTGCCGCGTAGCCGCGCGTTATCAGCAGGTGCACGACGTTGTGATTATGGATGACTTTCCTCGTAGCGCGGCCGGAAAGACTCTCAAGCGAGTTCTCCGCGAGGAGCTAGGCTCGCCATCCCACGTAGGTCAACCGGTTTGAGAGGCTAGCGATGTTATCTGAGACACAGCTGAACCGGTCCGACACCACGGATTACTTCGCCGTCCTCAACGGGGTGGAGATGCACTACCTCGACCGTGCTGGTGGCGACCCGACGATTGTGCTTCTTCACGGTCTATCGGCCAATGCCAACGAGTTCGGTGGTCTCATGGACGCCGGCTTGAGCCCGAGCTACCGCGTGGTAGCGCCGGATCTGCGCGGGCGCGGGCGCAGCGGCAAGCCACTTAGCGGCTATCGAATGGCCGACCACGCAGCGGACATCGTGGCGCTGCTCGACGCAATCGGACTCGATCGTGTCGTGATGGGCGGCCATTCGTTCGGTGGGCTTCTCGCCATCTATATCGCGGCTTGTTTTCCGGAGCGGGTCTCGCGCGTGATCGTCATCGATGCGGCGATCCAGATGCATCCCGACGTGCGCCAGTTGATTCAGCCATCGCTCGATCGGTTAGGGAAGGTGCTCCCGTCGGTGGGAGCGTACATTTCCGAGATGCAGAGAGCACCGCATCTGGCGGGATTCTGGGATTCCGCAATCGAGGGATATTTTCGCGCTGAGATTTCCGAGAACGCGGACGGAACAGTGCAATCGCTCACGAGCGCTGATGCGATTGTTCATGCGCTCGAAGGAGCGCAGATGGAGCCATGGCGCGAGTTGGTGACGAGCATACGCCACCCCGTGCTGCTCCTGAACGCGTGTGGCGAGTATGGTCCGTCCGGCAGTCCGCCGATTGTTCCTCCGGAACACGCGCTGGATACTGCGTGCGCGTTCGACGATTGCCAGTATGTCGAGGTGCCTGGGAATCACCTCACAATGGTATTTGGCGACAACGCATCGACGGTGGCCGGCCACATCGATGCATTCGTTCGGCGCCGCCATACCCTCGGCGACACTGAGGACTGAAGTGCACAAAGGGCTGGCCAAACGAGTTACGGCGCACGATGTCGCGCGCCGCGCGGGCGTGTCCCAGCCGACTGTGTCACTCGTTCTGAGCAACAATGTCAGGGCTCGCGTATCGAGCGAGACGCGGGAGCGCGTACTCAACGCCGCGCGTGAGCTGGACTATCGCCCCAATGTCATTGCGCGCTCACTGGTGCTGCGGCGCTCGTACGCGCTCGGCATCATCGTTCCCGACCTGCGCAATCCGTTCTTCGCTGAGATAGTGAGCGGCGCCGAGCGCGTTGCGTCCAGGGCCGGCTACGCGGTACTCCTGTGTGAGGCACGCGAGGTCACGTGCGATCGGCACATCGAGACGCTGATCGAGCGCCAGGTGGATGGGATCATGATCGATGCGCTCGGCGCGGCGTCGCTGGATGATGGTCTGCTGGACGGGACGAATGTCGTTCTGATAGACGAACCGCCCGGCCGCTGGCCCGGGGTTGCGAGCGATGCGCTGGGCGCCGGGCGGCTCGCGGCCGAGCATCTTCTGTCGCTGGGTCACGAACGATTCGGGTTCATGGGACCCGCAACGAACGTACACGCGATCCGGATGCGTGAGCGCGGCTTTGTTCAGGCGCTTGCAAAAAACGACATCAGGCTCCCATCCAACGCGCTGCGGCGAGTACCCGGCACCGCCGCGGGTGGCCAGATGGGAATGCGTGCGCTGCTCGCGCTCAGGCCGCGTCCGACCGCTGTTTTCTGCACCAATGACCTGGTGGCGGTCGGCGGACTGAAGGCCTGTTCGGCTGCGGCTGTGCGTGTGCCGAGCGACATGTCCATTGTTGGATGCGACGACATCGAGCTCGCGTCGTTGGTTACGCCGGAGCTGACGACGATTGCCATTCCGGCGCGGGAGTTGGGAGCACGGGCCGCTCGGCTCCTGTTACGGGAGCTAACCGCTGATCAACCAGACCCCAACCCGGAAGCCAAGCCCGAAGCCAGATCCGACGCACGAGCACAGCGGACGATCGCGTCGCGACTGGTGATCCGTGGCACGACAGCGGCGCCCGCACCGGCCGCTCTGGTCGCGCCAGCCGCGACGGTGCAGAAGTGACTGCACAGACTGCGCAGTCCGTGCGCGAAGCGGTGGTGACCGGAACAGGCTCGTACGCCCCTGAGCGTGTGGTAACCAACGCGGAGCTATCGCTCGTACTCGGCGAAGATATCAACAACTTTGTCGCCAACACGCTCGGCATAGCCGAGCGGCGCTACTGCTCGGCGGACGAGTCGACGGTCGACATGGCGGAGGCCGCAGCGCGTCGCGCGTTGGATGCGGCGAATACGAATGCTGGTGATATCGATCTCCTCATCGTCGCCACGGACACGCCGGAGTACATCTCGCCAGCGACAGCGCCGATCGTTCAGGCTCGGCTCGATGCGTGGCGGGCCGGAGCGTTCGATATCAACAGTGCGTGCGCCGGTTTCGTTACCGCGCTCGACGTTGCGTGGAAATACATTCGCTCCGACCCGCGGTACGAGCGAGTGCTCGTTATTGGCGCGTACGCGATGTCCAAATACCTCGACCCGCACGACAAGAAGACCTGCACCATCTTCGCGGATGGCGCTGGAGCCGTAGTAGTGGAAGCCTCCGAGCGTCCTGGTATTCTCTCGTCGGAGCTGTACGCGGACGGCCGCCTCGCAAGCGGAATGGGCGTATTTGCTGGGGGGACCGCAGAGCCGATCACGCGAGCGGTGTTGGAAGAGGGCAATCGCAATCGACTCCGCTTCGTTACCAAGTATCCGCCATCGGTGAACGAGGAAGGATGGCCTCGCATCGCTCGCTCGGTGATTGATCGCGCCGGCAAACGCGTCGAAGATGTCGACATGTGGCTCTGGACGCAGGTCAACCTGTCCACGATTCGAACCGTGATGGCGGCGATGGATCAGCCGATGGACAGAGCACATACGATCATGCACAAGTGGGGCTACACCGGTTCCGCTTGCCTACCGATGGCGCTCGATGATGCGGTGCGCGCGGGGAAAGTGTGCGACGGCGATCTTCTGGTGCTGACTGGCTCTGGCGCGGGACTGTCGATGGGGTGCGTAGCGTTGGAGTGGCGAGGGCCCGTCCATCGTGGACAGGGCGGAGAGATTCACTGATTGCACGGAGGCTCTTTGTCGACAACAGTAGATGAACATGTGCGAGGCCTGCACCTTGAGCACGCCGTCGCCGCGCCCGAGGCATACAGTGAGACTCGGACCAAGCGCGTAGCACGCGTTGCCCTTATCATAGCGACATGCGCCATAGCGGTCGCGTATGGATCGGCGTTTCTGCCCGCAGGTGCGCCAGCGTGGGCGCCATGGCTGCTCGCACTCGGTATCCCAGGCGCGCTCGGCGGCATCATGGTACTCGGCGCATCGCGCGGCCGCGGCGGCATCGGGCGGCTGGCGTGGCCATTCGCCTTCGTGATAATCACTCTGGCGGCTGGCTTCTCGGTCGCGCTCGCGTTACCAGCGAGCGAGAGTGCGTCCAGTGATTTGTGGCTCGGTCTTCCGCTTCGTGCGGCGGTCATACTGTATGGAGTGGGGCTGCTGCCGATCGTCGTACTCCCGGTTGCATACGCGTTGACTTTTGACACGCAGACACTGACAGCGGCCGACGTTGAGCGTGTTCGTCAACTTGGAAACGCTCGCAAGGAGTTGGCCCAGTGATGTTGATTCAGGCGGCGCTACCTCGGATGGCGCAGCCCGCGGTGATCGGGGTGGGCATTGCGTATTTCGCCGTAATTGTGGCCATCAGCGTGTGGGCCGCGCGGCGCACGAGAACAGCGAGCGATTTCTTTGTCGCCGGCCATGGCATTGGCCTGGTCGCGCTCACCGTTGCGTCGGTTTCGACTTCGGTTTCGGGCTTCGCCTTCATCGGCGGGCCGGGACTGATCTACGCCACCGGGTTCGCGGCGATGTTCATCGTCCTCCCAGCTTCGGTGACGAACGTGATGGGAGCGTGGGTGCTCGCCAAACGAATGCGGCTGCTGGGCGAGGCACGCGGACTGATGACGGTGCCCGACGCCATCGGTGCGCGGTATCGCTCGCCCGCGGCGCAGGGACTGTCTGGAGTCGCCATTCTTGTTGGAATCATCGGCTACATGGCTACCAATGCGCTCGCGATGGGTGTGGTGATCAATGCGATCTTTGGCGTCGGCATCGGCTGGGGAATCTGGCTCGGGATGAGTGTCACGCTCGCGTACTCGGTAGCGGGCGGAATTCTGGCAGGTATCTATAACGACGTCTTTCAGGGGACGTTGATGGCGGTCGCGTCGGTTCTTGTCTTTTTGTTTGTGCTCGACGCGGGCGGCGGTCTGGGGGAGATATCGCGCACCATCCTCGCGAGCGACCCGAAGTTTCTCGGGCCGTGGGGAAAGCTCACTCCGCTTGCGGCACTGTCGTTCTTCTTTGTATTTGCGATGGGATCGCTGGGCCAGCCGCAGGGAGTACACAAGTACTACATGCTGAAGGATCCGATGCAGTTGAAATGGTACCCGTTGCTCAAGACGCTCGGGCTGGTGCTCGTGCTCCTGCTCTACTTTGGCGTCGGCGTAAGTGTGAAAGCGTTTGTGCTGAACGGCCGGCTTGCCCCGCTCGCGGCTCCCGATCAGGCGACGCCCGCGCTGTTGCTCAACGTCACGCCGCTGGTGCTCGCCGCTCTGGTCTTCTCGGGGATCGCGGCCGCAACAATGAGCGCTGTGAACTCGTTCATCAACATCGGCGCGGCCGTCGTCACACATGATCTGCCAATCGCTTTTGGCAGGCGCGTTGGCAACGAGCTCGCATGGGGACGTGCCGCGACGGTGGTGATCGCCATAATCGCTGCGGTCATCGCGCAGCACTCCGGGGCAATGGTCGCATTCCTCGGAATCTTTGGTTGGGGATTGTTCGCATCCACGCTCGTTCCAGCGCTTGCTGTCGGCCTAAACTGGGAAGGCGCGACACGTACAGGCGCACTGGCGTCCATCGCGACGGGGCTTGTCGTGACGCTCGCGCTGGAAACGTCGGCGTACTTCAAGGTGTTCACCTTTCCAGCGGGAGTCACGGCGTCCGCGGTGGCGCTCGTTCTTTCGCTGCTCGTGTTCTTCGCCGTCTCCCGTCTCACACGCAGCGCCGCGGTGGGCGCAATCGATCCGGACGTGCGTCTCATCATGGAGATGTAACCGATGCGACTGGAGGACATCGTTGTCGGCCAGAGCGCGGAGTTCGGCAAGACCATCACGGAGGCCGACGTCGCGCTCTTCGCCGGAATCACGGGCGACTTCAACCCGGTGCACGTCGACGCTGTAGCTGCCGCCCGATCGCGATTCGGTGGTCGCATCGCGCATGGGATGCTCAGCGCTGGGCTCATCTCGGCGACGCTGGCGAGCCGCCTCCCGGGACCGGGCAGCATTTACCTGACGCAGACACTCCGGTTCACGGCACCGGTCCGAATCGGTGACACGGTTACCGCTCGGGTGATCGTCGTGGAGATCATCGCACCCAAGCGGCGAGTTCGACTCTCTACCGTGTGCCGCAATCAGGATGGTCTGACAGTACTCGACGGCGAGGCTACAGTGCTGGTTCCAGAAGAGATCTCAGACTCACCGGGGACGTCACTCAAGACATCCGAAGCATCTGCCGCGGTGACAACGTGATGCCGTATCAAGCTCCGCTTCCAGTCGCCGTAGAAGTCGCTGATACGTTGCAGCCGCACGTCGGCGAGTTTGTGACTCGCGAAATCAACACCGAGCACGGCCCTCGACGGTACAAAATCTATATCCCGACGGGATATCGACAATCCGTCGCGTCGCCGCTGGTGGTGATGCTGCACGGTTGCACTCAGGACCCGGACGATTTCTCGCGTGGCACACGCATGAACGCGCTGGCCGAGGAAAGGACCTTGTTGGTTGTGTACCCAGAACAACCGGAGTTAGCCAATCCGCGGAAGTGCTGGAACTGGTACGACTCCTCGCACCAGGCACGCGATTCGGGCGAGCCGGCGCTCCTAGCTTCCACCACGCGGCGGGTAATGATGGACTACAAGGTGGATGCGGGGCGCGTGTACATCGCCGGCGTGTCCGCCGGTGCGGCCATGGCGCTTGTTGTCGCGCTGTCGTATCCGGAGCTGTATGCCGCCGTCGGTACGCACTCGGGAATCGCATTTGGCGCGGCGTCCAATGTGACGGAAGCACTGGGCGCGATGCAACATGGAGGGCATCCGAGCGCGTTGGACGCGAAGGGCGCGCTGGCACGTCCCATGCCGGCGATCGTATTCCAGGGCGGCAGCGATCAGGTAGTGCGCTCCGTGAACGCCGGCCAGATCGCCGCGCAGCTTGCGGCAGCACCAAATCAGAACGAGGCTGGCTCCATGCAGCCGAGCGCTACGCCGACCAATACGCTGCGCGGACAGAGCGCTGGCGGATACCACTATACGCGCACTGTACACGGCAGCGGCGACGCCATTGTGGAGATGTGGATGGTGGACGAGCTGGGGCATGCCTGGTCCGGCGGCTCCACCGATGGCACGTTCACCGACGCCAAGGGGCCCGATGCGTCGCGTGAGATGATTCGCTTCTTCCTGGAGCATCAACGCGGCAACGACGGTAAGGCACGAGAATGATGTCCTTCACATCCTTCCCACGGTCATGCGACCCGCTTCGTTGGTGGCGGCGCTATGCTCCAGAGCGTACTGCGTTGGTGGACCGCGCTCGCGGCACTCGGCACACGTACGCCGAGATGGATGCGTCGTCGGACTCGTGGGCGGCGCTGCTGCGGCGCTCCGGTATCGAACGTGGAGACCACGTTGCCGTCATTGCGGGAAACCGGCGTGAAGTGATAGACCTGTTCTTTGCGTGCGGACGTGTTGGCGCTGTGCTCGTGCCGCTAAACTGGCGGCTCGCAGCCCCGGAGTTGTCGGGAATCGTCGCGCATGCGCGGCCGGCAATCCTGTTCGGGGAGCAACGATTCCGCGCTTTGGCCGAGATCGCGACGCAGGGCTACGACAGCGACCTCCCATGGATCGATCTCGATTGCGATGCGCCCCAACTTCTAGCGCAAACGCACGACGACCCCGCGGCCGACGTCGCAATCGCGGCGGAAGACCCTGCGCTTCTCCTGTACACTTCCGGGAGCACGGGCCAGCCAAAGGGCGTTATGCTGCCGCATCGACAGATCTTTTACAACGCGGTGGCGACCGCGATAGCATGGGAGTTGGGGCCGGACGACGTCGCTCCGGTTGCGACGCCATTCTTTCACACGGGTGGTTGGAACGTCTTTGCCACGCCGTTGTGGCACCGGGGCGGCACCGTTGTGCTGTTCGACGGATTCGACGGAGCGGGCTTGCTAGAAGGGTTGGCGCAGGAAAGGTGCACCGTTGCCATGACTGTTCCGACGCAGTTGGTAATGATGCGTGAGAGCGCGCGATGGGGAATGGAGCTTCCTTCGTTGAGATTTCTCATCGCCGGTGGCGCTCATTGTTCGCAATCGCTCGCCGCGGAAGTGCGCGCCGGCGGCTACACGTTTCGCCAGGGATACGGACTCACTGAGTGCGGTCCGAACTGTTTCGCGATATCCAACGATGATGCCATCAATCGTCCAGGTGCTGTTGGATGGCCGGTTCCATTTCTGGAGATGCGCGTTGTCACCGGAAGCGGGAGTGAGGCTGCGAGCGGCGAGCCCGGTGAGCTGCTCCTGCGCGGGCCGCAGCTCTTTGCAGGTTACCTGCGCGATGCTGAGCGCACCGCCGACGCGCTCGCACCCGAAGCATGGTTACGCACCGGCGATCTGGCGCAGCGCGACTCGGACGGTGCGTACTACATCTGCGGCCGTCGCAAGGAGATGTACATATCGGGCGGCGAGAACGTGTTTCCGGGCGAGGTGGAGTCCGCGATCGGTGCGCATTCAGCGGTGCGCGATGTGGTGGTGATCGGTGTGTCAGACCCGCTCTGGGGCGAAGTCGGTCACGCATTCGTCGCGCTGCGCGACGAGACCCCGCCCATCTCTGGGGCGGAGCTGATCGCCTTCACGCGCGCTCGACTGGCCGGCTACAAGGCGCCGCGATCGGTCGTCTTTCTCGCGGATCTGCCGCGCCTGGGATCGGGAAAGCCGGACCGGCGCGCATTGGCTGCACTTGCTTCACGTCCCGCGACGTCCGCGGCTACAGGAGCCTGATCATGGTGCACGCTAAAGGGTCGACGCTGCACACAACGATGGACTTTGTGCGGGCTGACAAAGGGGAAGAGACGCTGAAATCCGTTCTGGCGCGTCTGCCGGAAGACCAGCGAAAGCAGATCACTTCACCGCGTCCCACTGACGAGGTACCGTTTGATCTCGTGCTTGCGCTCTGGCACGCGGTGGACGAGCATCTTGCGGCTACTGATCCTGATTGGATCGAGCGCTCGGGAGCGCACTCGATCGAATCGATGGGCGTCAAGCTGTACAGCGGCATACTGCGCAAGTCATCGCCGGTGGAATTCTTGACCCAACGAATCTCACTCTTTCGTCTGTACTATCATCCCGGCGACATGGAAGTGGTGGAGGCGGAAGATGGGCATGCCATCCTCCGTCTGGTTGACTTCGATCAACCCGATCGCTTGTTCTGCCGCCGGCAGACTGGTGGGCTACAGCGCGCACTCGCGGAAGCGGGCGGGCAGCACTCCAAGACGTCGCACGTGCGCTGTGTTGTCGAAGGCGACGCGTTCTGCGAGTGGGAGTTGCAGTGGCAATCGCCTCCCTGATGATTCGGACAATGTGACACAACATCCGACACATATTTTGACGCGCCTGATGTGTCGTATGGGCACGGCAGGTGTAAGCGGCCCGCGACATATCTGCGCTGATACAACTGTAGCGACTCGTTACACAGCGTCCGTGTGTTTAGTCAGATGTGGTATCGAAGGTGTAACGCTACTGGCGATTGGTGCATCGCGGCAGTGCCGGTGTTAAGCTTTCCCTGGCTGGCTCGAAACTTGTTGATACGAGCCGGTGTAACGAGGGCGCGCACGATGGCGTGCGTCAATTAAACCCGGGAGGGAAATCGATTATGGATTTCGGAGCGCAGCCCGTGTTCGACGGGCACAGCGCACTGGTTCCGGATGGCACGCTAAAGCTGGCGTGGTTCGAGCGGAGCAGCGTCGAGCGGTCAGCGACGCCGGAGCGAGGGCTCGCTGACGTTGGTGGCGGGCTACTCGACCGAGTCCGTGAGGACGCGGGACTGGTGTACAATGGAGATGGTGAATACGAAAGCTGAAACGTCCGAGTAGTGAGAAGTACTGAGAAGTCGAGCGGGGCCGCGCGAAGAGCGCGGCCCCGCCTTTTTATTTTGTCCCAAAGCGCGATAGCTTTATGAAGAGGACATTCATGGACAGGAGCAAAGGGCAAATGAAGATGCGAAGCACCCGGATGCGTCACGTCGGATCATCGTGCATGATCGCGCTCGCGGTTGCCGCGGTCGGTGGCTGCGCGAGTAGCCCGGCGGTGCAGGCAACGAGCGCCACAACGAGCGCCACATCGAGCGCCACATCGAGCGCCACAATCAGCCCCACTTCGCGCAGCTCAGCAGCTACGACTGCAGGCTCCGTGCAGGCAACCATTGCACAGCGGCTGGCCGCGCTCAACGCCCAGAGCGCCATGTACGCGAAGGATCTGCGCACGGGGCGAGAGGTTAGTGTTCGCCCGGATCAGCCGGTGAACACGGTGAGCGTTATCAAGATTCCGATCATGGTGCTCGCATTCCGCGACGCCGAGTCTGGACGGCTGGAGTTGGACGAGCGGTACACCATCCGCCGCGACGATTTGCGGCGCGGCACCGGGCTGCTCAGCACCTTCGCCGTGGGGCTGCAGCCCACGTATCGCGATCTGATCACGCAGATGATCATCACCAGCGACAACACCGCAACCGACATCATGATTGGCCGGGTCGGGTTGGACCGGGTGAACCGGATGCTCGACTCGCTAGGCTATCGCGAGACCCGCTTAAGGATGCCTATCGGACAGCTATTTCGCGGCGTATGGGAAGTGATCGATCCCAAGTATCACACGCTCACCGACCGCGAGGTGTACGAGAAGTCGCCGCCGAACGACTCGGGCGCTGTGGCCCGGTCCTTCGCGTACCTGGGCGACTCGACCAGGTGGTTTGGGCGTACTACGCCACGCGAGATGTCTCGTCTCCTGGAGCAGATCCAGAAGGGTGAGCTTGCGAATCAACAGTCCACGCATGACATGGTGGCGATCCTGCGCCGTCAGTTTTACTTCTCGCGGCTGCCGCAGCGCATCCGCTTCCGGGCAGCCGTTGGCCACAAGACTGGCGACTGGCCGCCAGTTATTGGCAACGACGTTGGGATCATCTACGGCGCGAGTGGACCGATTGTGGTGTCGGTCTTCACTAACCAGAACCGGGGTGACTTCTTCGACCTCGAAGCGACGATCGGGCGCATCGCGGAAGACCTCCTGAATGCATGGGGACACGTAGGCTAGAGGCACTAGGGGCGCCCTCGCGTATGAGCCTTCTCGCCAAGGCTAAAGCGACATCTCGAGACACATCTCGTGCTGCTCAGCTCCGACAAATACATTAGTCGTATGCAAAGCATTACTCCCGCCTCGCGCGGCCTACGTCTCGGCTTCCTCGCTGTAGCTGCCATATTTGGCGCTGGCACAAATCATCCAGCTGATGCGCAGACGGCGCCGCGACCCGCCGCCGCACCATTCGGCGACCTTGCCTACCGGATGGTCGGACCTGCGCGCGGCGGCCGGGTCACCACGGTTACGGGAGTTCCGTCACAGCCGAGCACGTTCTACATGGGCGTCGCAAGTGGCGGTGTGTGGCGGACCACCGATGATGGGGCGAGCTGGGTACCAATCTCCGATGGAAAGATCCCCATCCCGTCGATTGGGTCCATTGACGTCGCGGCGTCTGATCCGAACGTCATCTACGTGGGCACCGGCTCGGATGATATCCGCAGTAATGTCTCCACTGGCCGCGGCGTGTACAAATCGGTTGATGCCGGGAAGACGTGGAGCTTTGCCGGATTGCGCGACGCTGGCCAGATCGGCGCCGTACGTATCTCTCCGACAGACCCCAACGTCGCATACGTCGCCGCGATCGGTAACGCGTTCAAGCCCAACACTGAGCGCGGCGTGTTCCGCACCAGGGACGGCGGTAACACATGGACCAAGGTGCTCTTCATCTCCGACAGCACCGGGTCGGCGGATATCGAGCTGCAGCCGGGAAATCCTAATGTCATCTACGCGTCGATGTGGCGCGGGGAACGGAGGCCGTGGACGATCATCAGCGGCGCGCACGAAGGCGGGCTATACAGGAGCGCCGACGGTGGCGACCACTGGACCAAGCTGACTAACGGTCTGCCGCACGATCTGTTTGGGAAGAGCAACATCGCCGTTACCGCGGCCAACCCGAATCGAGTATATGCACTGATAGAAGCGAAACCGGGCGGCGGATTGTATCGCTCCGACGACGCTGGTGAGCACTGGGCGATTGTCAGTGCCAACCCGCAGTTGATCACCCGTCCATTCTATTATGTGACGCTCGCGGCCGATCCGACCAACGCCGATGTGGTGTACGGCGGTGCGGAAGGATTCTTCAAGTCGATCGATGGCGGAAAGACGTTCCGGACCATGCGCGTGCCACATGGCGACAACCATGATATGTGGATCAGCCCCAAGGACGGCAACGTCATGATCGAAGCCAACGACGGCGGCGCGAACGTATCGCTCGACGGCGGACGCACCTGGTCTACCCAGTACAATCAGCCGACGGCTGAGATCTACGCAGTCGCGCTAGACGATCAGTTCCCGTACCGCATCTACGGCGCGCAACAGGACAACACCACGCTCATAGTACCGAGCCTTCCGCTCAACACGGGGCAGGCTGATGAGTGGCGTACTGGGCCGGGATGCGAGACGGGGCCGATCATGCCGCATCTCACCAATCCCGACACTGTGTACGCGTCGTGCAAGGGGCAGTTCAGCCGCATGTCGCTCAGGACAGGGGAGGAGAAACAATACTGGGTAGGCGCGCAGTCGCTGTACGGCAATCCCGCGCGCGATCTCATCTATCGCTTCCAGCGCGTCTCCCCGATGGATGTATCGCCGCACGATCCGCACGTCGTGTACTATGGGTCGCAGTACCTGCATCGTACGCGCGATGAAGGCGTTACGTGGGAGAAGATGAGCCCTGACCTCACGGCGCACGATCCACGTTACCAGGGTTCCAGCGGCGAGCCGATCACGCGCGACGTTACCGGCGAGGAGTTCTACAGCACGCTGTACGCGATCCGTGAGTCGCCCCTGGAGAAGGGGCTCATCTGGACGGGCGCGAATGATGGCCCGGTGTATGTCACTCGCGACGACGGAAAGACGTGGAAGAACGTCACGCCCAAGGGACTCCCGCCGGGTGGCCGAGTGCAGACTATCGAGCCGTCGCCGCATCGCGCGGGATCGGCATATATCGCCGTGTATCGGTATCTGCTAGGTGACTTCCGTCCGTACATCTACCGCACTGACAACTACGGGAGCACGTGGACGCTGCTGACGAACGGTGCCAACGGAATACCGAACGACTATCCGACGCGCGTGGTGCGAGAGGATCCTGATCGTGCGGGACTGCTATACGCCGGGACAGAGTTCGGCATGTTCGTCTCGTTCGACAACGGTGGTCACTGGCAGCCGTTCCAGCTGAATCTTCCCGCCACGCCCATCACCGACATTCGCGTGCACCAGAAGAATCTGGTGATATCGACTCAGGGGCGATCGTTCTGGATACTGGACGACTTGACTCCGCTTCAGCAGTGGAGCGACTCGGTAGCGGCGTCCAGCGCGCACCTCTTTACACCGCGTGCAGCGTACCGCATGCGCTACGCGGTCTCCAGGGGTGGAGGCGATCCGGCAACGCCGCAGTACCCACGTCCGGGTGCGATGATTGATTACTACCTTGCAAGTATTCCAGCCGGAGCGGTGACGTTGGACATCGTTGACGCGACCGGCAAGGTGGTGCGCAGCTTTTCTAGCGAATCCAGCCGGGCAGTTTCACGTCCAGAGGGAGCCAACGCCGCGGAGGAGAGCGAGGAAGGGCCGAGTAGGGCGCAGGGCATGGCGATAGTTCTTCCAAAGCATCAGGGGATGAATCGGTTTATCTGGGATCTCAGATATCCGGGACCATGGCAGGCCGCGACGCGTAGCGCGGGCAACGGTGGTCCGATGGCTGTCCCGGGCTCTTACAGTGTGCGACTCACCGTCGCGGGAGCAAACGGTGCAACGGCGCTGACGGAGACCAGGCCACTCGATCTCAGGATCGATCCGCGCGTGGCGCAGGACGGTGTTTCTCCCGCTGACCTTCGCGGCCAGTTGGAGCACAATGTGCGCGTGCGCGATCTGGTGAGTGATGCGAACCGCGCTGTGGCCGCGGTGCGCGCGGCGCGTATCCGGCTCAAGGGCGTTAGTGGGCCGGGTGCCGACACGCTCGCGGCAGTATCGGCGATCGAGGCTTCGCTCGTCACTCCGCCGATTCGCTACAGCAAGCCGGGGTTGCAGTCACATGTAACGTACCTGTACGGCATGACGACGGACGCCGATCAGGCAGTGGGGCACGACGCTTTGGAGCGTTACACCATTCTGCGCGCGGAACTCGATGCACAGCTTCGTGCGCTGCAGAAGCTTCTTGGGTCGTCAGCCGTCGGTGCTTCCGTGGCCGAAAGTGGAACTCAATGACTACCAATAGCAACTGATGGACACCGTGCGGAGTGACGACGATAACAAGGGAAATAACGGTGGTAGTTCAGGTGTCCGATTCCCACCACCCTTCATCTACGTCCTCTTACTCATCCTCGGCTTCTTTCTTCAGCGTGCGTGGCCGATCGGTATCGTGCCACTTGGCGCAAGCATAATCGTGCGTACGGCCGGTGCGCTACTAATCATTTTCGCGGTACTCCTGGCAGGATCAGCGATCGGTGCGTTCCGGTTCGCGAAGACTCCTGTCATTCCGGTGAGGCCGACCACGGCGCTGGTACTGGTAGGCCCATTTCGGTTCACGCGCAACCCCATGTACCTTGGGTTCTTACTCGCGAGTGCAGGGATCGCGTTGATGTCCAACGCACTGTGGCCGCTGCTGATGACGCCAGTAACGGTGTTGGTGATCAACCAGGTGGTCATCGCGCGGGAGGAGCGGTATCTGACGGCAAAGTTCGGTGATGCGTACACGGCGTACAAGTCACGGGTCAGGCGTTGGATTTAGACGTTCAACGGGCTGATACGCCATCTGCCGCAGTCTGGCGACTCGCTCTCCCACGGGAGGATGCGTTGCCATCAGGTCTGCCCAGCGGCCCTTGCGTTCGCTGCGATCGGAGCTGGAGGGATCCATGATGCAAAGCTGAGCGCTGCTGATCGGAATGGCGTCTGGCTTGGCGGTTGAGTTGCTGATCTTTTCCAGCGCGTCGGCGAGAGCGCCGGGGTTGCGCGTGTACTGCGCGCTCATCGCGTCCGCCAGGAACTCGCGTGAGCGACCGACTCTCATAACGACAAAGCGTGTGACCAGCGGCGCGATGAGCCAACTGATGACCCACACCACGGCAAGCACGATGACGAGAACGCCACCCGCGCCGCCACCTCCGCGCGAGCGACTGCTGCTGCCGCCGCGACCGCTGCTACCTCCGCTCCCGCCGCCGAATCGCATCACGCGAAACGCGGCGCCGTGAACGAATGCGACCAGGCCCACCAGCGCGGTGAGCAGTGTCATGAGCCGCACATCCAGATTCGAGATGTGTCCCATCTCGTGCGCTATTACCGCTTGCAATTCATCACGCGAGGAGCTTTCCAGCAGTCCCTGAGTAACGGCGAGCTGAGCGGAGGCTGCATCGGTCCCCGTGGTTAGCGCATTGGGAGCATCGTCGGGAATGATCCAGATGCGCGGGCGAGGGACGCCCGAGGCAATGGACATTTCATCGACGACGTTCACGAGTTGGTGTTCGGCAGGGGTGGCCGGAGCGGTTATCTCCCTGGCGCCGGTGGACGAGATGATTTGCGCTGGCCCGAAGGCGAAGGCCCACCATATGATGATGAGCGCAACGGCGAGCAAGAGTATTCCGAGCCCCGGGAAGTGATGCACCACGTTTGGTGACAGCCCTTCCACTACGCGCGCCGCGGCTTCCCGCGACGACGCGTAGTACCAGATAATATCAGCGCCGAAGCCGAGCCAGGCGACGAAGATGATGAAGCCGGCGACGAGCCGTCGGCTCGCCCTCCTGTTTGCCTCCTGCTGACCGAAGAGATCGGCGCTCGCTTGCACGAGCGGCGGCTCCTAGCTCCTGGCGCCGAAGCCCAGATCCATGTTCGGCACTGAGCGCTCGGCGTTGTCGCTGATCTCCCATAACGGTACGGGCGCCGCACCGGCCATGCCGGCGAACAGCACTGTTGGGAACATGCGCTGGGTCGCGTTGTACCGCGTGGCGGTGTCGTTGTACAATTGTCGCGCGAAGGCGATCTTGTTCTCCGTGGAGCTCAGTTCCTCTTGCAACTGCGCCACGTTGCCGGTCGCCTTGAGATCGGGATACGCCTCGACAACCGCCATGAGCCGCGACAGCGCGCCAGTCAGCTGTGTCTCCGCCGCGGCGGTCGCGGCAACACCGGACGGGCTGGGTGTACCGCTCACAACCGCTACCGCCCTGTTGCGCGCCTCAACCACCGCTTCGAGCGTTTCGCGCTCGAAGCCCATCGCGCCTCTAACGGTGTTGACCAGGTTGGGAATCAGGTCGTGCCTTCGCTTGAGCTGCACGTCGATCTGCTTCCACGCATTCTCGACCTGCGCCTTGAGCGAGACGAGCTTGTTGTACGCGCCCACGAACAGGAACGCGATTACGAGGAGGACGGCGATGAAGATGATGAACGCCATGATGATCTCCCGCTGATGGTGAGTGGTGCGGAGAAAATATACCCGCGGAATCGTGCCTGACTATGATGGCCCACCGCCGGACACCTTGACGAGTGCGCCGCAAGCCGTCGAAAAGTACGCGGCCGGATGCTCGCCTGTCTGTAGCAGCGCGTGCAGCATCTCATGACGCACCACGAACGGGTCGAGCGCAACCCCCTCGGCCACCGTAATCTTGTTGCCCCGTTCAGCCCAGACGCCGAGGACCTGGTCTCCTCTCACGTAGAAGAACCCGGTCGCTGGGAAGTAGTAATAGTGTACCGAAGCGAAAGGCGCCGATACGCCGGAGCATCCCTGTACGTCAGCCCACCAGGTAGCATAAATGCGTGGGGGTGGATTCAGAGCCAAAGCACCAGCGGGGAAGTATGGGTCCGGGCCAGTGGCCGCATCCGAGTGACAGCCCGCCGTGATGGCCAGCAACGTCGCGGCTAGTAGTCTCAGTGGACAGCTGTGGCCCCGTCGTGACTTGTCTCTGATGGCCATACAAAGAGTTTAGGTGCAGTGGATCAGCCGCTACTCCGTGCGATCCGGTAGGCGAACCGGTGTCAGACCTTGTGGTACCCCACTCTGGCTGCTTCGCGCCGGTCGTCGCCGGTGTATATCTCAAAATCATCGAAGAACGCCGGTGCTTCAGTCATGAGCAGCCGTAGAATAGCGACGGCGCAGCGGCGGATCTCAAGTTCGGC
>JBBSHV010000003.1:0-44865 GCA_038232435.1 Gemmatimonadales bacterium
CCGGAGTGTGTGATGGACAAGCGGCAGCTCGAAGCGCTCGTGAAGAAGAACGCGGCCAAGGCAGCGAAGGCGACAACCGTGCGTAAGGGCTTCGGCAAGAAGTACGACGTGAACCTGGCCGACGATCCGGTCGACGAAGCGTCGCTCAAGGAGCGCGAGCGGGCCGAGAACTTTTTCACCGAGATGCGAAAGCGCGAGTTCTAATGACGTCTACTGTGTCCACGGGGCACTCGAACGGAAAGCGTAGTAACGGACACGACCACGGCCACAGCCACGCCCCTGCGAGTTACAACAGCGCGTTTGCCGTGGGAATCGGGCTCAACACGGTTTTTATTATCGTTGAGGTCGTGTACGGATTGCGGGCCGGCTCACTGGCACTGGTCGCCGATGCGGGCCACAATCTGGGAGATGTGCTTGGGCTCGCGCTGGCGTGGGTTGCCGCCGTTCTCGCGACCAGGCGCCCCACTCGCCGGCGTACCTACGGATTGCGACGCAGCTCGATCCTGGCCGCGCTGGGCAACGCCATTTTCCTGCTCGTCGCCATTGGGGCGATCGCGTGGGAAGCAATTGGACGCCTGCGCCAGCCCGACCCAGTCGCGACCGGAACTGTGATCTGGGTTGCCGCACTCGGGATCGCCATAAACACCGGGACGGCGCTTCTTTTCATGTCGGGACGCAAGGGCGATCTCAACATTCGCGGTGCGTTCCTGCACATGGTCGGTGACGCCGCGGTGTCGGCGGGCGTTGTCGTTGCCGCCGTCGTGATTGGCGCTACGGGATGGCTCTGGCTCGATCCGGCGATGAGTCTCGTCATTGTGGCGATCATCACCGTCGCAACGTGGGGACTGCTCAGGGAATCGCTCAACCTGGCGCTGGATGCCGTGCCGGGAAGTATCGATGCGCACGCGGTCGAGCAGTATTTGCGAGCTCTGCCGGGAGTCAGCGAGGTGCACGATCTGCACATCTGGGGAATGAGCACGACTCAGGTCGCGCTCACGGCGCATCTGGTGAGGCCCGTCAGCGGCAACGAGGACGCTCTTCTGCTCGACGTGTGCAAGGAGCTGCACGACCACCACGGAATCGAGCACTCGACCATTCAGATCGAGCGTGGAGACGGGCCGCGCTCCTGCGAGCTTGCGGCCGCCGGCGTGATCTAGCGTTTCCGACTACCCGCATGCATGCGCTGCGACCCGCTCGTCCAGCCATCCGCCGGTGAAACCCGCGCGTTTTAGTCCGTCGGTGACGTATGCACAGCCACGGAGCAACCGCCAGATGAGTCCGGAGCGATAGTTCTCGATCATGAGCACGACGGGGCCCTGATCGATGGCGTAGTAACCTTGGGAGACCCATCCACCAGAGGCGGGCGTCGGCATGTCTGCGCTCGGCGGAAAAGTTGGGTTGTAGCTGCACTTGTAGCCGAACTCGCCGGTCACCTCCGGGCGTTCCGTGTCCAGCCGGCGCAGTGTCGGCAGTACGATCTCCGGGGTGAAGGGGAGCGATGCCGCAACCGACCACGGCGACAGTGTTCCATCGTCCGCGCCGTACGGAACGCCGCGCGCGCGGTAAGCATAAAATGTTCGACGCTTGCCACCGAGCTCGAGCCGAGCCGGCCCTGGGCCATCGCTCGCGGTGATTCCCCAGGACGACTCGTTGTAGCCGTCGAAGCCGCGTGGGTTTCGGCGCGCGTACTCACGCTGCACGTAGGTGGCACGCCTGCTGTTCTCGAAGTAATCACTTCCCTTGGATCGCATGAACGCATCCTGCACTCCACGGAAATCAATCCATACGTGGCTCAGCTGATGGATGAAGAGCGGACCGGCATACAGAAACTCCTGATCGTATATCCGCTTCCAACTGTAAGTCGACGTCCACCGAGTGTAGCTCTCGGCCGGCACCGCGTGCGTGGGCGAGCCGAGTGCGAGAATGTAGAGGAAGAGCGCCTCATTATAGCCGCACCAGCCGTACGGCAGAAAGCCGCGTCCCGGACGCCAGCCGTGTGTCAGCGCGCCGTCGGGAGCGAGCGCCCAGGACCAATCCGCTCGACAATACAGCGCGTCGGCGAGATCGCGAATCTCTCGCTCCTCATCACTGGCCCCGTTGAAGTATGCCGCGGCGACCAAGGCGCCGGCGAACGCAATACCGGAGTCGATGGTGGAGAGCTCGGACCGTCCCGCGCGGCGACCGGTGCGCGGGTCCAGAAAGTGGTAGAAGAAGCCGCGGTACCCTGTCGCGTTCCGCGAGATGCTCTGCTCCGCCCTGTACAGAAAGCGAAGTGCCTTGAGCGCGTACTGCTTCGCTTCCGCGCGATCGATGTACCCGCGCTCGGCGGCAACGGCGTAGCACGCGAGCGCGAAGCCGCTCCCGGCAATCGTGGCTGGAGCGCCCTCACGCGTACTGTCGCGCACGAGGCCTGTCTCGCCGTCGGCCATTCGGCGGAAATACTCGAACGTAGCGCGCTCCAGCGCTTCGATGCGCTCGGCGTCGCGTGAACCATGCTCCGCATCGGTGTGTGTGTTCTGATCAACCAAGCTATGTTGGAAAGACGGGAAGCTTCATGATGTGAGCATTGGATGTGCAATACTACTTCCGGGTAGTGTGCTGGCGCATGTTTGGCGTGAGTGCCATCGGTGCGACCCATCTGGCTCGGTGTATGCGTCGAGGGAAGCAGCTTCCGTCATCTACGGGTGTAACACAGTGGCAACAACAGGAGTGCAGCCATGGAGAGCAAAGCGCGGTTTTTGGGGCATCCTGTGCATCAGGTGCTGATTGTGTTTCCACTCGGCTTACTTTCTACAGCGGTCATATTCGATCTGATCGAGATCGTGACTGACAGCGGCAAGTGGGCCACGATGGCGGAGTACATGATCGCCGCAGGGATAGTTGGCGGCCTCGTGGCGGCCGTATTCGGGCTCATTGATTACCTGGCTATCCCTGGCGGGACGCGTGCCAAACGAATTGGCGGATTCCACGCGGTGGGCAACGTGATAGTGCTCGCGCTGTTTGCCGGAAGCTGGTATCTGCGCCTTCCCGACTCGGCCATGCCCGGGATTCTGGCTCGCATCCTCTCATTCGCCGGCTTCGGACTCGCGGGTGTCACCGGGTGGCTGGGTGGAGAGTTGGTAGATCGGCTGGGCGTGGGCGTATCGGACGGGGCCAATCTGGATGCGCCAAGCTCCTTATCGCACCCGTCCGCGAAGTCGTAGCGGCAGAGCTGCCGGCGGCGTGTAGCTTGTCCCCGATGAACTCAGCAGAAGGCACGCAAGCCACCCGAGCAACGCAAGCCACTCGTGCACGCGCCATGCTGCGCATTCCATTTGCGGCGCTGGCGGCGACCTGCGTGCTCGCAGCGAGTGGATGCCAGTATCTACAGTTTCTTCCCTTTCTCAAGCCGCCTGTCATCACGGCGGCGCGCGGCACGAGATCTACCGAGAGAGGGCCGGCGTTCGCGTCGGGAAGTGACAGGCGCACAATTGATCCGGCGGCCGATTGGGGCGCCTACAACAAAACGCTGACCGGCGAGCGCTTTTCTCCACTGGCGCAGATCACTGTCGCGAACGCGGCGCGCCTGCGGCCCGCGTGTACTTTCCCGCTGGGAGAGCAGGCGAGCATGCAGACCGGCCCTGTCGTGGTGGCCGGCACCATGTATCTCACTACCGTGGTGAACACGTACGCGATAGATGCCGCGACGTGCGTGCTGCGGTGGAAGCATGCGTATCACTACTCGCCCAAGCCTGATTACGATCTCAAGGTGAACCGTGGCGTCGCGTACATGGACATGCGCGAGGGTCCGCGCCTCTTTCGCGGCACGAACGACGGGCGTGTGTACGCTCTCGACGCGCGTACCGGGCGGGAAGTATGGAACGTGCTCGCCGGTGACGTCGCGAAGGGCGAGACATTTCCCGCCGCGCCAGTGGCGTGGAACGGGCTTGTCTATATCGGCAACGCTGGCGGCGATAACTACGGCGTGACCGGACGGATGATGGCGCTGAATGCGCACACCGGTGCTCAGGTTTGGAGCTTCGATCTGGTACCGAGATCCGGTGACGCGAACTTCACCTGGCCAGCAGAGACGGATCGTGTACCGCGAGCTGGCGCTACAACGTGGACGTCGTACACCCTGGACACTCTCTCCGGCTCGCTGTACATCCCGACCGGAA
The DNA here is from genome assembly GCA_038232435.1 of Gemmatimonadales bacterium. Lineage (GTDB taxonomy): Bacteria > Gemmatimonadota > Gemmatimonadetes > Gemmatimonadales > Gemmatimonadaceae > Fen-1247. Next base: position 4,158 of record JBBSHV010000003.1, read on the forward strand.
ACGCGTCGCCAAACTTCCTGGAGAGCGTGCGCGCGGGAGGGAACAGTTACACGTATTCCGTCGTCGTACTGGACGCGCAATCGGGTACTTTCCGGCGCGTGTATCAACTGCTTCCAAGTGATTTTCACGATTGGGATGTCGCGGCAGCACCCGTTCTACTCACGACGGCGAGCGGGCGGAAACTAGTCGCGGAGGCGGGGAAGGACGGGCATCTGTATGGCGTGGACCGCGATGGTGGACAGATTCTTTACAGGACGGTTCTGACCACTCTGCTGAATGGGGACCTTCCGCTGACCCAGAGTGGAACACGATTCTGCCCGGGTGTGCAGGGGGGAGTGGAGTGGAACGGGCCGGCGTTCTCAGCCGCAACGAATACACTCTACGTTGGAGCGGTCGATTGGTGCACGACCGTACAGATTGACCCGCCCGAGAAGCTCAAAGGAAAGATGGGAATCCCGTGGACCGGGAGCGCGAAGCTATTCGATCCGTTTGGAGTGATGGATCCTGTGGAGAGGCGGCGCGGCTGGCTGACAGCCATCAATGCGGACAACGGTACCGTTCGCTGGCAATACGCATCGCCTGCGCCGATCGTCGCCGGCGTTACGGCCACGGCCGGCGGCCTCGTGTTCGCGGCCGATCTGAGCGGCAACGTACTTGGTTTTGATGCGCGGACGGGCGCTGTCGTTTTCCGGTACAACACGGGCCAGCCGATCGGCGGCGGCATGGTTTCGTACGCCGTTGCGGGGAAGCAATACGTCGCGGTAGCATCGGGACTGGACGCGCCGATTACGTGGAAGGTGAAGAGTTCTCCGGCGAAGATCGTAGTCTTCACTCTGCCCTGAAAACCTCTCTCGCCGCGTGTGGCTCGGGCGAGAGGCACCTTCGACGCTGCAACGGCCTGCTTCGTGCAAATGTTCGGCGCAAAATGCGCTCCGTGCTCGAGGGTTCGGATTCCGCTCACGGGACTTTCACGCCGGAGACAACTTGAGTTTAGGACCGCAGTTGCCGCGCGGGCTCGCGCTCACCCTGACGGGTGCCACCGCGCTATCCCTGACCGCCCTTGGCTGTTCCAAGCCCGCGGCCAATACCGCGGACACGGCCGCCGTGGCCGCAACGACTGACAGTACAGCGATGCGGGCGAACAACGCGAACGCCCCCGCGCCCGCGATGGCGCAGCCCGATCCACAGATGCAGGCCGTGCTCGATCAGCTTGCGGCGCTCGGCGGCAAGCCGATTGCCACGCTCACGGCTCCGGAAGCGCGCAAGCAGCCTACGCCGGCAGACGCCGTAAAGGCGCTCCTTACGAAGCAGGGCAAGTCCACGGCGCCCGATGCGTCGATTTCAACGGTAAATCGGACGATTCCCGGCCCAGGCGGCGCAATCCCCGTCCGGATCTATACGCCCAAGACCGGCAACGGCCCCTTCCCGGTGGTCGTGTACTATCATGGCGGCGGCTGGGTGATCGGCAGCATAGATGCGTACGACGCGGGGGCTCGCGCTCTGTCCAAGCTCGCCAACGCCGTGGTCGTGTCAGTGGGCTATCGTCTATCGCCGGAGAATAAGTTTCCGGCCGCGCATCAGGACGCGTTCGCGGCGTAGCAGTGGGCTCTCAAGAACGCGGCGTCAATCAAGGGCAATCCGAACATGGTAGCGACCGCTGGCGAGAGCGCTGGTGGCAACCTCGCGGTTGCGACGGCGATGACGGCGCGCGACAGTTCAGTGAAGCTTCCCGTGTATGTGGTCGCGGTGTATCCAGTCGCCGGTACTGACACCAATACGGTGTCGTATCGCGAGAACGCGATGGCCAAGCCGCTCAACAAGGCGATGATGGTCTGGTTCCTCGACAAGTACACCAACGGCCCCACGGACTGGAAGGATTCGCGCCTAGATCTCCTGCACGCGAATCTGAAGGGACTTCCGCCCACGACGGTCATTACAGATCAGATCGATCCGCTTCGCTCGGAGGGCGAGATGCTGGCGCAGAATCTCAAGAACGCGGGTGTCAATGTGCGCTACCAGAACTACGATGGTGTGACGCACGAGTTCTTCGGGATGGGCACCGTTGTTGATAAGGCAAAGGACGCCGAGCAGTACGCAGCGGATGGCCTGAAATCCGCATTCAACCAGTAGAAGATTACAACAGCTAACGAGCTTCACAGGAATGACAGGATGCTCGTGTCGCGCGAATGGCTCCATGTATAACTGTGCGTAACGGCGCGTGACGGCTGGTCTGCAAAGCGGGTGCGAGAGGGATAACCTCTTGCACCCGCTTTGTTCTTCCTGGCGCATGTTGCCGGAGAGCGTGCTTCGTTGCAAGCTTATGCAACGCTCGCACACCGCGCTCCGATCCGACACCGCGAAGCCACCGAGGAATTCATGTCCGACTCAGCTCCCGATTCTGCTCGTCAGCGCCACATCAGCCGTCGCGCATTCGTCGGCGCCGGCGTGACTGGTGCAATCGCCGCGGTGGTCGGAATAGACGCCTGCGGTTCGGCTGCGGTTCCATCTGCCACGCAGTCCGTGCCGCGCGCGGCGCCGTCCAGTTCTCAGGTGACTCCGTTCGAGCTGGAGGAGGTTACGCTGGCCGACCTGCAGCGCGGCATGGTGAGCGGTCGGTATACCTCGCGCTCCCTCTGCGAAGCTTATCTGGGGCGCATCGCCGAGCTTGATCGGCAGGGTCCAATGCTTCGTGCGGTGCTTCAGCTCAATCCCGAGGCACTCGCGATCGCCACTGCACTGGACAGTGAGCGCAAGACGCGTGGTACACGCGGGCCGCTGCACGGAGTCCCGGTTCTGATCAAGGACAACATCGACACGCACGACCGGATGACGACCGCTGCTGGCTCGGCTGCACTGGCAAACTCTGTCGCGCCGCGTGACTCGTTTGTGGCGGAACGCTTGCGCGCGGCGGGCGCGGTGATACTGGGAAAGACGAACCTGAGCGAGTGGGCAAACTTCCGCTCAACGCACGCTTCCAGCGGGTGGAGCGGACTTGGCGGCCAGACACGTAACCCGTACGCGTTGGATCGCACACCGTCGGGGTCGAGCTCCGGCTCGGGAACGGCGGTATCCGCGAATCTGTGTGCAATCGCTGTGGGCACGGAGACCGACGGATCGATAACATCTCCAGCGTCGGTCGCGTCGCTGGTCGGTATCAAGCCGACGGTGGGGCTGGTTAGCAGGGCAGGGATCATTCCGATTTCCCACTCGCAGGACACGGCTGGGCCAATGGCTCGTACGGTGACGGATGCGGCAATCCTGCTGAGTGCGCTCGCGGCAGTCGATCCGCGCGATCCGGCGACCACCGCTGCGAGCGGTCGCTCAGCGGTCGATTACACGCGCTTCCTGCGGGCAGACGGGCTGCGCGGCGCGCGCATCGGTGTCGCGCGAAAAAAGTACTTCGGCTACAGTCTGCAAGCGGACCGCGTTGCGGAGCAGGCGTTGGATGCGATGCGGCGCGCCGGCGCTGTCATAGTCGATCCGGCGGACATCGCGACCGCGGCCAATCTGGACGCGGACGAGTTCGACGTGTTGCTGTACGAATTCAAGCACGACCTTAACGCGTATCTGGCGTCGCTCGGACCAACAGTCCGCATGAAATCGCTGCACGATCTGATCGCGTACAACAGCGCGCATGCCGCGGAGGAGATGCCGTATTTTGGCCAGGAGATATTCACGATGGCTGAGGCCAAGGGTCCGCTCACCGAAAAGAAGTATCTATCAGCGCTTCGTACTGGACACGTGAGATCCCGCGCGGGCGGGATCGATGCAACGATGACCAAGTATCGCCTCGACGCCATCGTTGCGCCGACGCAAGGGCCACCGGGGCTGATCGATCTCGTGAACGGTGATGCTGGCGGTGGAAGTGTCACATCGCCGGCTGCGATCGCGGGATATCCTCACATCACGGTGCCGGCCGGGTACGCGTTTGGATTGCCGGTTGGCATGTCGTTCTTCGGCCGTGCGTGGAGCGAGCCAACGCTGATCACGCTCGCGTATGCATTCGAGCAGGCGACCAGGGCTCGAAGAGCGCCACGGCTTCTTCCGACTGCGCTACTCATCGGCTCATAGAGGGGAAGGAGTTTCCCCGTCGGTCGGCTGGTCTCAAGCTTCATATCTCAGCCGTTGCAGTTGCACTTGCGGACTCCAGCATATTTGTACTCCCCGGGGGCAGAACTGACGACGCCATGCGTGTGCTGGACGAATATTCTGCAAGAGACTGTACGTACCGGCGCACCCTGCGTTTGCCGGGGAAGTTCTTGACGATGAGCACCAGCGCAAACACCTTCTATTTCGAATACGAGACTCCGAAGGGACAGACGGGTGGTGCGACACCGGGACTGGTCGGCTTACGGATGGTACCGTCTTACCTTGTGCAAGGAGGAGCAAATCCGTGCGCAATGGTCAGTATGGCTTTACTTGGGGTGTCCGCATGTCGCCAATGAATCTCCTGCGGCGCGTATGGCTCGGTTGTTAGATGCGTACGAGGATGAATGTCTTAGATGCGGAGCTCGCCCGCGTGCTCCCGCGATTCAAGCGTGTAATGATCGACGGCGCGGGACATGATCCTTGGCTCGAGCAATCGGATCGCTTGTTTACGGAGGTCCGCTCTTTTCTGAACTCGTCGGTTCACCCGGGAATTACAGAGCGCGACGCCTGTGACCCAGCTCGTAGCTTACGGGTGTCTCGTGCCTGCCGGACTAGTGCAACTGGTTCCGGTGACGCGGCTCCGAATCCGCGTTTGGTGCTCACCGTGACCACCTTGAGCAATGTAGAGCGCCTGAGTTGCGCTAAGCCAGCTGTTGCTCAGCAGGGAGCTCGGTCGAGCCGCTTAACCCGCCGTCTCATGGAACCGCGGGAGTGGGTGGTTAAGTGGGTGGTTATGATGATTATTGCGGCGGCAGCCATGGGCCCTGCTATTAAGGCGCAAACTGTTCGACAGGGGCCGCGACGTGAGATCATGCGCGGCCGAGTACTCACCGATAGCGGCGTCGCGATCGGGGGCGCCAGCGTGGTTGCTACAGCATCGCTGAACCACGAATCACACTCCACCCGTACGGACACGGCTGGCCGGTACGAGATTGTCTTCGAACGCGGTACGGGCGATTACACTGTCCAGGTCTCCGCGGCTGGCCGTCAGGCCTTCCAAACGCGCGTCAGTCGCACGAATGCTGACTCCGTTCTCCTCGTGAATGTCAGGCTCGCGCCGACAACGCAGCAAGTACCGCAGCTGGGGCGTGTGAGGGTGCAAGCGAACCGACGCCAGAAACCCCCCATTCAGGACAACAGCACGCCGGGAATCGGTGCAACTCAACAGCAGGTGGGACTCTTTGGCACCGCGCCATCGGATCAGGGTGATCTCGCTGCGATGGCGGCATCGCTGCCCGGTGTTACGCTGGTGCCTACCACAGATGGAAGTCCGGCCGGCTTCTCCGTTCTTGGGCTGCACCCCTCGCAAAATTTGGCCACGCTGAACGGGCTCAATTTCGGCGGGGCACAGGTCCCGATGGCAGCCTTCACAACGACGCAGCTGCAGACCTCGGCGTACGACGCATCAGTCGGTGGCTTTAGCGGCGGGCTGCTTTCCGTTACGCTCGGTCGTGGACCTGACTACAGCCTTGGGAATGCGACAGTGTTGCTCGACGATCCTGCGTTGCAGTTGACAGATCCGACAGGTGCTCTGCTCGGTCAAAGATACCGGAACATTCAGCTGAGTGCTTCTCGTGCCGGGCCGTTCATACGGAATAAACTGTTCTACAACGTGTCCAGCCAGGTTGGACGTCGCACCAGTGATCTGGTGACGCTCGACAACGCGGACGCGGCATCGCTCGCAACGGTCGGGGTGTCTGACCAGACGGTCAAAGGACTGCTCCAGACCCTTGATGGCCTGCGGGGTTTTCCTTTGCAGACAGGCGCTGCTCAGGTCGTGACGACGAACGCTTCCGCGTTGGGGCGGTTCGACATCCTGCCCACCGCGAACCGAACACTCAATGTCACGCTCAACGGGGCTGCTCGTCGCGCGTCTCCAGTTCAGGCAGGTCTGACGACGTTGGCGTCGCAAGCGGGAACTCTCGATACGTGGAATGGTGGAGCGCAGTTGGATTTCGCCCGTTACGTTGCCGATTTCTATCTCCTGCGCGCACGCTCGGGGGTTTCCTCTGCGGGCAGTAACGGAGCCGCGGCTGTGCGAGTCCCTGAGGGGCGTGTGCTCGTGGGTTCGTTGCTACCCAATGGAGAGCCGGGGCTCGCGACGCGAGGTTTCGGGGGTTCGAGCCGGTTTCCCCGCCGCACGCGGAACTGGACCTGGCAAACGACAACTGAAGCATCTTGGTTCTTGCCCGATAATCGACACAGGCCGAAAGTTGCAGCCGGCGCGCAACTCGACGGGTATGCCGGTGACGAGGTATCCAACCGCCTCGGTTCATTCACCTTCAACTCGCTCGACGACCTTGCTCGAGGCCGACCGGCCATGTTCAGCCGCACACTGAGCGGCGGGCAGTGGCGATCCCGTGAGGCGAGCGGCTGGGTTTCCCTTGGTGATCTCTGGCGTGTAACCGACCGCTTCTCCGTCCAATTCGGCCTGCGCGGCGAAGCAAACCACTATCCAACCGCTCCGGCCTACAATCCGCTTGTGGACAGTCTGTTTCAAGTCCGTACGGATCGGGTCCCGAACACGGTCCGGCTAAGCCCGCGTTTCGGATTTACATGGGCTTACGGCAGAGAATCGAGAATCAACGGGTTCGGAGCGAGACCCAAGGGCAGCATTCATGGTGGATTTGGTGAGTTCCGGAGCATCTTGCCGGTCGCGCTCATCGGTCCAGCGCTCGCTGGTAGTGGGCTGCCTGGCGCGCTCCAGCACGTCACCTGCATTGGCCCGGCCGCGCCTGTGCCAGAGTGGGCCGACTACGTTTCTGACGTAACCCGCATTCCGACCGCATGCGTTGATGGTGTCGGAGCCAATGGCTTCTCCGATGCCGAACCAAATGTCACTTTTTTCCTTCCTAACTACGACGCCGCGCGCGCGCGGCGAGCTAGTCTCGGATGGTCTGGTCGTCTCCTTCCTTTCGCTCGGTTATCAGCAGACGCGATCTACTCGCGCAATGTCAACCAGCCCGGAAACATAGACGTCAATTTCAACGCCACGCCACGTTTCATGATTCCGGCCGAGGGCGGTCGGCAGGCGTTCGCTGATCCGGACCGCATCTACACAGCGACTGGAGGCATTGACCCACTTGCATCCCGTCTGTCGCCCAGGCTCTCTCGCGTCGTAGGTCTCACGTCAGACCTACGCTCGGAAACTCGACAATTACAGCTCACCTTGAGACCGAGCGGCTTTTTTCTGACGAGGTACTGGTTCCTGAACTATGCGTACACACGTGCGCGCGACCAAGTACGTGGTTTCGATGGCGCGGCCCTGGGCGACCCTGGACTCGCGGCCTGGGGAATCAGCACTGGTGACATACGACACGCACTGACCGGAACGCTTAGCTGGGAATTCGGCGATGGAGGCAACCTCAGCCTCACAGGCCAGGTGCACTCTGGCATTCCATTCACGCCGCTGGTACAGGGCGACATTAATGGAGATGGCCTTTCCAATGATCGCGCCTTCGTTTTCGATCCTGCAATCATAGCAGATCCTGCATTTGCCGGGGACATGGCCGAGCTATTCCGGGGTGTGCCGCGGCCTGTACGTGAATGTCTTGATCGCCAACTCGGTCACGTTGCGGAGCGTAATAGCTGCCGAGGTCCATGGACTTCAGCGGCTTGGCTTACCATGAGCACTTCCGGCCGATCGTTCGGACTCACTGATCGTGCAAGGCTCTCGCTGACTGCCAATAACCTGTTCGCAGGATTCGATCAGATCTTGCACGGAGGCGCGCACATACATGGATGGGGGCAGCCAGCTATCCCTGACCCCAACTTGCTTGTCGTGAAGGGTTTCGATCCTGCCGCCCGGAGTTTTCGCTACGCAGTGAACCCGTCCTTCGGCGACACGCGCCCGCTGCGTAGTGCGCTGCGCACGCCATTCCGGTTGACATTCGCCGTGAGCCTCACACTGGGTAGCCCGTACCAGCGCCAACTTCTCGATGATGTACTTGCTCCGGGACGGACTCGGCGCGGTGACCGGCTCACGGCCGCGCAGATTGGACGGCGTTACGAAAACTCGGGATTCTATGATCCGGTTCCAACGCTACTGGCCGCTACAGACTCACTGCTGCTCACATCTGATCAAGCGGCCCAACTCAGGCAAATTGGGAAACGATACACCGCGGCAACAGATTCCATCTGGAGACAGCTCGGCGTGTACCTGGCGGCGCTCGACACGAAATACGATGAGAACACTGCGTTGCGCCGTACACACGAGGCTAAACTCGAAGCGTATGCAGAACTCGAAGTGGCGGCCCGGGAGATCAACTCGATCCTATCACCGGAGCAGATGCACTTTCTAGCCCCTGAGATCCAAGCAATGCTCGATGTACGTTCGATCGAAAGGATGCGGCGTCGGGAGTTGCGGTCGTACTGAGTGGGAATAATATCGGGCGGCACTGGGACCGTGTCGTTCTTGACGCTTCTATACCGTGTAACTCTGGGGACACTTCTATCCGTGCCGGACACCGACCGCGCTACTCACTTGACAGGTACGACAGCGCGCGTTAACGTCCCAAATACAATCGCAGTCCCGTGGTGATTTGCCGCCTATTGCAGCCACGTTAAACAAGTCGCTAAAAAGCATGTAGCCCGCGGCCAGCCGCGGGCTTTGTGTTTTTCGGGAGATAATTCTTCCTCGACATGATTAACGCTCAGGCTGATAAAGCGGCGGGACGGCAACGACTCCCATCCAGCGACGCATGTCCAGCAAAGTCACTCTTCGAACGCTTGAGACGCTACGCGCGCGCAATCAGCCGGCGGTCTTCGTTACGGCATACGACTATCCCACCGCCACTTTCGCGGAGCGCGCTGGGGTAGACATGATTCTGGTGGGGGACTCTGCCGCGATGACGATGCTCGGTCTTCCGAATACTCTCGGAGTGACTCTGGATGAGATGCTGCTGTTCGCGCGCGCTGTTTGCCGCGCGGTGCGGCGCGCCTTTGTGGTTGGCGACTTGCCCTTCATGTCGTACCAGCAGAGTGACGAGGCAGCCGTGCTCAGCGCGGGGCGGTTCATCGCCGCTGGATGCGACGCCGTGAAGTGCGAAGGCGGCGAGCGCATTGCGCCCAGGGTGAGAGCGATGAACAACGCCGGCATCTGCGTTATGGGACATCTGGGGCTGACGCCGCAGAGTCTTACGCAATTGGGCGGCTACCGCGTTCAGGGTAAATCGCGCGCTGCCGCCGACCGGGTCCTGGATGACGCTCTGGCGCTGCAGCAAGCGGGAGCATCGTCTCTGCTACTCGAGGCGATGCCGCCGGAAAGCGCTGCGTACGTGCGCGAGCAACTGGAGATTCCCGTGTACGGCATCGGTGCCGGCCCGCACCTCGACGGACAGCTGGTTATCTCGCACGATATACTCGGCAACTTCGTCGGCGACATCGCGCCTAGATTCGTGAGCAGGTACGCCGAGCTGGGGAGCGTCATCACGGATGCGTTCGAGCGGTATGCGTGCGATGTGCGTGCGCGTGCTTTCCCAGGGCCGGAGCATTGGTACAGCCTCGATCCTGTCGCGGCAGCTGACTTCGGTTCTGTAACTTCACCAGTTCTAGCAGTTTCAACCATCGTAGCGGCGTAAACAGCATGACCATCTCTCAAGAATTTCACTCTACCCTCGGCGTCCAGAACGCTTCCACCACGTTCACGCCGCGCGCCCTACGTTGCAGACTGTGCAGGGAAGCAGCTCCGGCGGCGCCCACAGCCGTTTGCGAACACTGCCTTGGTCCACTGGAAGCCATTGCAGTGGATCCGGCATTGCTTCCAACACGCGACCAGATTGAGCGGCGGCCGGCATCACTCTGGCGCTACCGCGAGTGGCTCCCATTCGACGGCGAGCCCGTGTTGTCACTCGATACGGGCTTCACGCCGCTGGTGGAAGCGCCACGCCTGGCGCAGCGGCTCGGTGTCGCGCGCTGCTGGGTCAAGAATGACTCCGTGTCGCACCCGTCGCTCTCGTTCAAGGATCGCGTCGTTGCCACCGCCATCAACGCGGCTCGTGCCTTTGGGCTGGATACAATCGGGTGCGCATCCACCGGCAATCTTGCCAACTCGGTCGCGGCCCAGGCGGCGCGCGCCGGGATGCAAGCGTGGATTTTTATCCCGGATTCCATCGAGCGTGCAAAGATTGCGGCGACCCAGGTCTTCGCGCCCAATCTGGTGCGTGTGCGTGGAAACTATGACGACGTGAATCGCCTGTGCGCAATGGTGGCAGATCAGTTTGGTTGGGGAATCGTCAACGTCAATCTGCGCGCGTATTACGGCGAGGGATCCAAGACCATCGCGTTCGAGATCGCCGAACAGCTCGGCTGGCGCTTACCAACGGCAGTGGTCGCGCCGATGGCTGGTGGCTCACTCATCTCCAAGCTGCAACGCGGATTTCGGGAGTTCACCGACGCCGGGCTGGTGAATGGAACACAGCCGCGGCTGTACGGCGCGCAGGCAGCCGGCTGCGCGCCAATCGTTAGCATGGTGCATGACAATCGGGACGATGTGCAGCCTGTCGTTCCCAACACTATCGCGCGCTCAATAGCGATCGGCAATCCAGCGGACGGTCGCTTCGCCAAGCGAGCGATACTCGAGAGCGGTGGATGGGCGGCCGCGGTGGGCGAATCGGAGCTGATCGAGGGAATCAAGACGCTGGCCGCCGATACTGGCATCTTCACAGAAACGGCAGGCGGAGTCACTGTCGCCGCGGCACTCGCGCTCGCTGCTGAAGGTCGCTTTGCACCGGACGATGAGGTCGTGCTTTGCATCACCGGAAACGGGCTCAAGACATTGGAGCCGTTGCTTCCGGCACTCCCCGACTCACCGCTGATTGACCCCAAGCTGCGCGAAGTCCGCGCGCTGGCCGAGAGCGCGTGACGCCGCCGGCACCGGTGCGGGCACAACTGATGAAGCATCCAAGGGTAACGCCACTGGCGCGGCGCAGTACTGTGCGTGTACCGGCCTCAACATCAAACCTTGGAGCCGGATTCGACTGCGTGGGAGTCGCTGTCGATTTGTGGCTCACGGTGACAGTGACGATCACCGACCGTGATGTTGCACACAACCCTGTTGCCGAGCCAACTATCCAGCGCTCTGGCACGCTCGGGGAGCTCGGCTGCTCCGTGGCAGATGACTTGATATGGCGCGCATTTTCCGCTGCGTGCGCATACAAGGGGCGCGATATCCCCGCGGGGTTGGCGTTCGATGCACACTCGTCAATTCCCGTGGCGCGGGGGCTTGGCTCGTCCGCGTCCGCGATAGTGGCGGGCGTGATGCTGGCCAGCGATCTCCTGGCGCTCGACATCAGCCACGCCGAGGTGATCGACATTGCGGCTCGTATTGATGGTCACGCGGATAACGTTGCTCCATGCGTCGTCGGCGGAGCCGCGCTGTGCGTGCACACGACTCTTGATACGTACGACGTGGCACCGCTTCCTGTTCATCCGTCCATCCGGTTCGTATTCGCGATTCCTGACTTCGAGTTTCGCACGTCAGTAGCGCGTGCAGTGTTGCCGCCGCTGCTTCCATTCGCGACAGCGGTGGATGCTGCCGCACGTGCTGCCGCGTTGGTGACGGGGCTTGGGAGCGGAAATGCACGACTGTTGCGCGCCGGCCTTTCCGATGTGCTCCACGTTCCCTTTCGGCGCGATCATGTGAAAGGGTACGCCGCCGTTACTCAGGCCGCGTGCGATGCCGGAGCGGTTGGTGCTACTCTCAGTGGCTCAGGATCCGCGATCGTTGCAGTAGTTATCGCCGCTGATACTGGCCGCGTGGCGAACGCGATGGCAGAGGCGTGGCGCATGCTCGGCGTAAATGCCGCAATGCTGGTCAGCGACGCTAGTCTGGGTGGATATCAGTACAACACGGAAGTCGTAATGGCTGGCGCAACTGATTCATCAAGTAACTCATCAACCAACTCGTAACGCCAACAGGAGACCGAACCGATGTCCATCAGCATCACACTCCCGACCGTACTCGCCAAGCTGGCCGGCGGTAACAAGGCACTCACGGAGGAAGTCAGCGCGGACGGCACGACTGTTGGAGCCGTGGTGGAGTCGCTAGCCCAGCGCTACCCGGCGCTCGCGCCGCGACTCCGCGACGAGCTAGGGAAGCCGTATCCGTTCGTCGTTTACTACCTGAACGATGAGAACATCCAGTTGAGCGGCGGCTTCGATGCGTCAGTTCGCGACGGTGACGAGGTGACACTCGTCCCCGCGATAGCAGGAGGCTGAGCTCATCATGGGAAGCTTGACCGCAGACCGTTTTACACAAACAAGTGACGGCGCACCGCTGCTTGCTCCCGATGAGGTGCTCCGCTACAGCCGCCATCTGCTGCTGGATGAGGTAGGCATCGAAGGCCAAGGCCGCATCAAGGCGGCACGGGTTTTACTCATCGGCGCTGGTGGCCTGGGCTCGCCGACGGCGTTGTATCTCGCCGCTGCGGGCGTCGGCACGATTGGACTGATCGACTTCGACCGGGTGGATGAGAGCAACTTGCAGCGGCAACTGTTGCACGGAACACGAGACGTGGGCCGGCCCAAAGTGGAATCCGCGCGGGACCGTCTTCGAGACGTCAACCCGCACGTTACGGTCGAAGTGTTCAACACACGCTTCACTCCGGACAACGCGCTCGACATCGTGCGCGGCTTCGATATTGTGGTCGACGGCAGCGACAACTTCGCGACCCGGTATCTCACGAACGACGCATGCGTGCTGGCGGGCAAGCGGAACGTGTATGGAAGTATCTTCAGGTTCGAAGGACAGGCATCCGTTTTCGGCACTGATGGCGGCCCGTGCTATCGCTGCCTCTTCAGGGAGCCCCCTCCGGCGGGTCTAGTCCCCAACTGCGCCGAAGCTGGCGTGCTTGGCGTTCTGCCGGGTCTGATCGGCACCATCCAGGCGACCGAGACGCTCAAGCTCATTCTTGGAATCGGGGAGCCACTCATAGGCAGGCTACTGCTGGTGGAGTCGCTCGCGATGACATTTCGGACCATCAAGGTACGGCAGGATCCGAGCTGCCCTGCCTGCGGGACCGACGTGTCCAGAGGCGGCGGAACGATCAGGAGTCTCGCCGATCGCGCGCACGATTATGCCGAGGTGGCGTGCGATGCGCGCACGGGTTCTCGCTCGGCCAAAGCCGCGCCTTCGGTCCGCGAGATCACGCCTGCGGAACTCGCGGAGAAGGTACGGCTGGGTGACGATTTCGATCTGATCGACGTGCGCGAGCCGCTCGAATGGCAGCTGGGGCAGCTCGCCGGCGCGAGGCTCGTCCCGCTTGGGACCATAGCCGCTGCCGCGCGGGAGCTGGATCCAACACGCGAGATCGTTCTGTACTGTAAAGGTGGCGTTCGCTCCCTTGCCGCGGCGGAGCAGCTCATCGAGGCGGGCTTTTCAAAGGTGGCCAGTCTGAACGGTGGAATTATGCGCTGGAGGGATGAAATAGATCCTACATTGCCGCGCTACTGACGTCGGGCACGGGACCGGGGCATATTTGACGACATGCTCCGCGGTGGACGTCCCCGGGGCGCTGATAACGATTCGGCGAACGGTCGCTCATCATGATGAAGTATGAGATCGTCGCGGCCGTGCTCATCATCGCGCATCTGGCGTTTGCGATCCTGGTCGCCGCGCTCGACTACACCACGCGCTCGCGCGAGAAAGCCGCACGTGGTGGCCGCGGCGGCAAGAGCGAATCCGCCGCGGCGGAAGCTGCTGACGCGCGCCGACTGCTCTCCGAGTCGCCGTCCGTGGCGGAGGTGATGCGGGCAATTCGCCGTGCCCGCAGCCCGTACGCGACTCAGGCGCTGCTCGCGCACGCCGTCGACCGCGTACCCTCCGCAGAACGGGGCAAGTTGGACCGCGCGCTGCACGCCGAGCCGCGCGTGGGCCGCATATTGGACGGCGCCAGATCGCTGCTGTGGTGGCGGCGGTTGGCGGCAGCCCGAGTCCTTGCGCAGATCGGAGATGAGAGCGATTTGCTCGCGGTGCGACGCCTTCTGTCCGACACGCACCCGGCAGTGCAGAGCGCCGCTGCGGCATGCTTGGGTCGCTACGCCGATGAGGATCTCCTTGTGCGCGTCATCGACGGCCTCTCCGCGGCGTCGTCGGTCGTTCGCGCCTATCAACTCGGTGTGTTGACCCAGCACGCAGCGCTCGCGGCTCCGCTCCTGCTCGACCGCATCCGTGCCGACGCGCCACCGCACAAATTGTACGCGTATGTGCATGCCGTAGCCGCGCTCGAAGATCCACAGTGCATGGCGCGCGTGGCAGAGCTCTCGACCCACTCTCATCCCGAGGTGCGGGTTGCCGTCGCGCGCGTGTTGCGTAGCACGCCGGGCGATTTATTTCACATCAAGCTGCTGTCGATGTTGCGCGATCCGGACTGGCGCGTCCGCGCGCAAGCGGCACGGGGGCTCAGCGTCCTCAGCGATCCAGCAACAGTGCAGGAGCTGGTGCGCGCGCTGACAGATCCCACCTGGTGGGTTCGCTTTCGCGCGGGGTTGGCGCTGGCCGGAATGGGAGAGCCGGGACGCGAGGCGCTCGACGGCGCGCGCTCACACACCGATCGCTACGCACGGGACATGGCCGTACTCGTGGGCGGGCTGTCGTCGGCCAGCGTCATGGAGCTGTCAGCCGGGTGACTTGGGCCAGCGCTCTTGCGGTCGTCATGACCGCGATCATGATGTTTTTTCTCGCCGTTAACTCGTTCCAGGCCGTGTTGCTGATGCTCGCCGTTCCGGAGCTCTGGTCCCACTGGCAACTGGCTGACGACGAATACTTCCACACCTTGGTGGGCACCGAGGCGCTTCCGCCCATCTCGGTGGTCGCGACGCTCCACGACGGGCATGCACACGCACCGGCACTTGCGCGCATGCTGCTCGAGCTACAATACCCGCGTCACGAAGTGGTGCTCGTCAACGACAGCACCGGAGAGGGTGTCAGCGAGACGCTGCGTACGCTGACGAGCGAGTTCGATCTGTACCAGGTTCCGCCGGCGTTCACCGTCAACCTGCGGACTCAACCCGTCCGTGCCTACTACCGGTCGAGAACCTACCCGCGGCTGCTGTGCATCGACAAGGAGCCCGGCGGTCGCGGTGACGCTATAAACGCCGGCCTCAACGCGTCGCGGTACCCGCACGCACTTGCCGTGTGGCACAATATTGTCTTCGAGCGTGACGCGCTCCTGAGACTCACTCGCCCCTTCCTGCTGGATCGCTCGGTAGTGGCTGTGGGCGGCATACTGCGTCCGGCCAACGGCGCGTATATCGAAGACGACCGGCTGGTCGCCCCAGGAGTTCACGGCTGGGCCCTCGGCTCCCAGACCATCGAGTACATGCGGAACTTCCTGTTCCAGCGGCTCGGTTGGAACAGGCTCGCGAGCAATCTCATCTTCCCGGGCAACACCGTCCTGTTCAAGCGGGAGCACGTCTTCGGCGTTGGAGGCTTCGACCCCGACGTGGGCATCCCGGGCGTGGATCTGGATATCCGGCTGCACCGGCACCTCACCGACAAGGGGATAAATCCGAGCATGCCGGTGATTCCTGACCAGATCGCCTGGGCACAGGTGCCCGAGGATCTAGCCGGCATCGCGCGCGCCCGACGGAGCTGGCAGCGCGACCTGTTGCGCTCACTGCGCCAAGCGTCGCCGGTCTTTGGCAACCCTGAGTTTGGCGCCTTCGGAATGCTCGCTGTTCCGTATTTCTGGGTCGCAATTATCGTCGCTCCATTCGTCGAGTTGGCTGGCTATGTGGGCCTTGTTGTCGGCGCGGCAACCGGTGCGCTCGACGCACCATTCATCGTTGCCTACTTGGCCGCGGTGATCGGATACGGCATACTCCTCTCAGTGTGGACCGTGACCCTTCAACTGCTAACGTTCCAGCGTACCGCGCGCCAGCGGGAGATATGGCGGCTGTTTTTCTTCGCCGTTGTTGAATCGTTGGGGTACCGCCAGTTGATGGCCTGGTATCGCGCCAGTGCATACTTCGTTGATCGCCCTCAAACCGTGCAAGATCATGGATAACCAACGCCTGCAGGCCCTACACGACGCCGGTCAGTCTCTCTGGCTCGATTACATCGATCGCACCATGCTCCACAATGGTGACCTGGAGCGACGTCTCAGCGACGATATGCTCACAGGGATGACCTCCAACCCCACAATCTTTGAGAAGGCGCTGGCCGAGGGGACGGCCTACGACGATCAACTTCGCGCGGCGCCGTCCGGTCTCGAGCCGTGGCAGCTGTTCGAGCTGGTCGAGACGGAAGATGTTCGAGCAGCTTGCGATGTGTTCGCCAACGTGTACAACAGCACCGACGGCAAGGACGGCTTCGTCTCGATCGAGGTCTCGCCGGGAGTTTCGCACGACGCGGACAAGACAGTGGAGGAGGCCCGGCGGCTGTGGCAAACCGTCAAACGTCCAAACGTCATGGTCAAGGTGCCCGGAACCGAGGAGGGCGCAAAGGCGGTATATCGGCTGCTCTCAGAAGGGGTCAACGTCAACATCACGCTGCTATTCGCGGTTGAGGCGTACGAGGCTGTCGCGGAGGCGTACATCAGTGCGCTGGAGGATCGGGCGCAGAAAGGGGAGCCGGTCGATCGCATGGCTTCGGTCGCGAGCTTCTTCGTGAGCCGCGTTGATACCGAGGTGGACAAGCGGCTTGACGCGATAGGAGGCGAGGCGACCAAACTGGCAGGAAAGGCAGCCGTCGCCAATGCGAAAATGGCTTATGAGATCTTCAAGAACAAGTTCTCAGGGCCTCGCTGGGAAGCACTCGCGAGCAAGGGTGCCCGCGTTCAGCGGCCACTCTGGGCCAGCACCAGCACCAAAAATCCCGCTTACCGCGATGTCATGTACGTCGAGCAGCTCATCGGCCCCGACACTGTGAACACGATGCCACCCAAGACGATCGATGCGTTCCGCGACCACGGCAACGTCGCGCGCACGGTCGACGCAAACGTGGACGAGGCAAAGGCCCAGCTGGATGCGCTCCAACGAGTTGGGGTGAACATGAAGGACGTGACCGACACGCTGCTACGCGAAGGGATTGAGAGCTTCGCGAAGTCGTTCCAGTCGCTAATCGACGGTATCCGGATGAAGCGCGCCAAAGTGAAGTCCAACGCCGCTTGATGCCACATACACGTCGAACGAAGATCGTCTGCACCCTCGGGCCGGCGACGTCCACACGCGAGAGCATCCGTGCCATCGTGGAAGCTGGGATGAATGTGGCGCGCCTGAACTTCTCGCACGGAACGCACGCAGATCACGCCGAGCGGATCGAAATGGTCCGCTCGATCTCACGCGAGCTTGGGTGGCCGATCGCCATTCTTGGCGATCTTCAGGGCCCACGTATTCGCATCGGTAATCTTGAGCAGAACATCCCACTCAGTCCGGGTGATGACGTCGTCCTGGTGCACGAGGGCGAGGAGAATCCCGGAGATGTGCCAGTCACCTACGACGCGTTAGCGAGCGACGTCAAGGTGGGTGACCGCATCCTCGTTGATGACGGTCTCATTGAGCTCGTGACTCTCGACGTGATCGGCCCGCGAGTCCACGCTCGCGTAATCCACGGCGGCAACCTGAGGAGCCACAAGGGTCTCAACCTTCCCGGTGTTCAGGTATCCGCGCCATCGCTGACCGAGAAGGACGTCATCGACGCCGCGTTCGCGGTCGCAAACGATCTCGACTACCTCGCCCTGAGCTTCGTCCGGCGGCCTGAGGACATCGACTCCTTGCGCGCTTTACTCCCGCCAACGATGAACATCATTGCCAAGATCGAGAAGGACGCCGCGCTCGAGAACATCGACGCGATCGTGCGCACTTCCGATGGCGTGATGGTGGCGCGCGGCGACCTGGGCGTCGAACTTCCGTTCGAGGAAGTACCGGTAGCGCAGAAAAAGATTATCGCCCTGTGCAACCGTATCGGCCGCCCCGTCATCACGGCGACGCAGATGCTGGAATCGATGGTGTCGAACCCTCGGCCCACGCGCGCTGAGGCGAGCGACGTTGCCAATGCCATTCTGGACGGGACCGATGCGGCGATGCTCTCCGCCGAAACGGCTGCGGGGGCGTATCCGCGTCTAGCTGTGGAAGCCATGAGCCGCATCATTACCGAGGTGGAGCAACACCCGCCCTCGCGCCAGTTTCACGATCCGCACGAGCCACCTGTAGGCATCGTTACGACTGAGGTCGCGATCGCGGCGGCGACTGTGGCGGCGGTGCAAATGTTGGGCGCTCCGCTGGTCGTGGTAATCACCAAGAGCGGTTTCTCGGCGCGTATCGTGTCATCGCATCGCCCGCCAGTCCCCATCCTCGCGCTCACGGATAACGTGCGAACATGCAATCAGATGGCGTTGCTCTGGGGCGTAATTCCGTATGTCGCCGAGTCGCGCCCGACGTACACGGAGATGGCCGAAGTGGGGAAAACAGTGGTGCGCGAGCTCGGTCTCGCCGCTCCCGGCGATCGCGTCGTTTTCACCGCCGGGCACCCGTTCGGGATTCCCGGTACCACCAATCTGATGAAGGTGGAGGTCATGTGACGACCGCGCCGCGCGTAATCGTCGCGTCGTGAAGCTCACCTTCCTCGGAACGGGAACCAGCTTCGGTGTACCGCAGATTGGTTGCGGTTGCGCGGTGTGCAGGTCTCCCGACCCGCGCGATAAGCGCAGCCGTGTCGGCGCGCTGGTCGAGACCGACGGCGGCACCCGGCTCCTGATCGATACTCCGCCCGAGCTACGTCTACAACTCATCGCCAACGGCATCGATCGCGTGGACGCGCTCCTGTTCACGCACGACCACGCCGACCACGCGCACGGGCTGGACGACATCCGCGCGCTCACCAACCGCATGCGCGCTCCGCTCACCATGTACGGGCCCGCCGAGTCGCTCCAGCGTCTTGCGGTGCGTTTTCCGTACATCTTCGATGAGAACATGCGCGTGCTTCCGGGCACCAGCAAACCGGAGGGACGCAGTCAGCCGCTTACCCCCGGGGAGACGGTCCAGATCGGTGACGCGGACGTGACGCCCGTGCCCGTTCCGCACGGGCTTGTCACAGTTTTTGCGTACCGCATCAACGACCTCGCGTACGTCACCGATGCGAAGAATATCCCGCCGGAAGCCGTTGCGGTGCTGCGCGGCGCAAAGGTGCTGGTGATCAACGCGCTCTTTCGCACGGAGCATCCGAGCCACCTGAGTCTGCCCGAGGCGATGAGTGCAGCACGGGAGATCGGCGCTGAGCGCACGTACCTCACGCATCTCACGCACGACAACCTTCACGCGGATCTCGAGGCAGAGCTTCCGCGCGACATTCAGCCAGCCTTCGACGGACTTACGGTACGGTTATGATCTCTATCGACTACACCAATATGATGGCGGGTGCCGTCGCCAACGGCATCATTGACGCGGAATGGGAAGAGGCGCGTCGCAGCTTTCCGAGCGTGCAGGACGCGGTGCGCCGGCTCAGAAACGAGGGGGTGGCTGATTTTCTCAACATCCCGCGCAACGCGCCACTGTTGCAGCAGTCGGTGGACTTCGCGGCCGAAGCGAAAGGACGTTATTCCGACGTCATCATTCTCGGAATTGGCGGCTCCGCATTGGGGCCGATCGCGCTCAAGACTGCGTTGTGCCCTCCGGGATGGAACGAGCTGACGGTGGACGAGCGCGGCGGCTATCCGCGCATGCATGTGCTGGACAACATCGATCCCGTCACGATCATCTCCATCCTCGGTCGCATCGACCTTGCGCGCACTCTGTTCATCGTGACGTCCAAGTCCGGCGGTACCGCTGAAACGATGTCGCAGTTTCTGATCGCGCACGAGCGCGTTCAGTCCGCCGGGCTCAACGTCGCCGATCACTTCGTCTTCGTGACCGATCCCGTCAATGGTGCGCTGCGGCCACTTGCCCAGGAGCTGAAACTCCCCGCGCTCGACATTCCTCCAGGTGTGGGTGGCCGTTACAGCGTGTTGACACCGGTCGGTATGCTCCCGGCCGCGCTCCTCGGCATCGACGTTGCGGCGCTCCTCACCGGGGCGGGTGACATCATCGACTGGTGCGACACGAGCGAGCTGGCCGGTAACCCTGCCGGCGTATTCGCGTCGCTGCTGTATCTGAGCGACGTGCGGCATGGTCGCGTCATCGACGTACTCATGCCCTATTCCGATCCGCTGCGCGACTTTGCCGATTGGTTTGTGCAACTGTGGGCCGAATCGCTGGGCAAGGAACGCGACGACAGACAGCACGTCGGCTCCACTCCGTTACCGGCGGTGGGAGCGACGGATCAGCACAGCCAGGTTCAGCTCTTCATGGAAGGGCCGGCCAACAAGGTGGTCGCCTTCATCGCCGTCGACAGTCGCGCGGCTGATGTAACCATACCCTCCGCGTTTGCCCACGTTACCGAGCTGGGCTACCTCGGCGGTCACACCCTCGGCGAGCTGATCAGCATCGAGCAGCGTGCAACAGCGGGCGCACTGGCCAAGCGCGGCCGGGCCAACCTCACCATGCACGTCGATACAGTGGATGCGTGGCATGTGGGGGCGCTCATGGCGATGCTGGAGCTAGCGACCGCGTACGCGGGACAGATGTACGGCGTCAACGCATTCAACCAGCCGGGCGTGGAGTTGGGCAAGCAGTTCGCCTACGCGCTCCTCGGTAGACCGGGGGCCGAGGCGGCGCGCAAGCAGTGGGACACTCTGCCCAAGCCCGATCCCCGCTGGTCCGTGTCTCGCTAGATTGTGCAGATGATGAACACAGACACGGAACAGCTGTTCGACGACGCCATCTCCGTCGCTGATGGCAAGGTCACAGTGCAGGACGCGTCGCGCGTCGCTGGCCATATAGATGCGCTCGTGCGCCAGGCGGTCTTCGGAACCGATGACGAGCGGGATGACGCGCGCTGGTTGATCTGGGAGATCGCCCAGAGTGTAGGTATTCGCCCGGCTTCGATCCACGACTTGTACGTCGCTCGCGGCAAGGGCGAGTACAAGGACGTAACCGTTCCGGCGATCAACGTGCGCGGAATGGCGTACGACACTGCGCGCGCTGTGATTCGGACCGCCAACAAGCTCAACGCGGGCGCATTTGTTCTGGAGATCGCCCGCTCCGAGATCGCATATACGGATCAGCGCCCCGCCGAGTACGCGACCGTGATGCTCGCCGCGGCGATTCGGGAGGGCTTTCGCGGTCCGCTCTTCATTCAGGGCGACCACTTCCAGATAAGCGCCAAGAAGTTCGCTGGAAGCCCGGAGCAGGAAGCTGGCGCTGTGAAGCAGCTCGCGCGCGAGGCCGTCGCCGCCGGCTTCTACAACATCGATATCGATACATCAACACTCGTTGATCTGTCCAAGCCGTCGCTCGAGGCGCAGCAGCAGACCAACGTGGAGCAGTGCGCGGACATCGCCACCCTCATCCGTCAGATCCAGCCGGACGGCGTCACCATCTCGCTCGGCGGCGAGATCGGTGAAGTGGGAACGGAGAACAGCACGGCCGAAGAGTTGCGCGCGTACATGGACGGGTTCAACAAGCTGTTCCAGCGCATGTCGCCCGGCATGGACGGGCTGTCCAAGATCAGCGTGCAATCGGGGACGTCGCACGGTGGCATCGTGCTTCCCGATGGCTCGATCAAGGACGTGAAGATTGATTTTGGTACGTTGGAGAAGCTGTCCCAGATTGCGCGCGATGAATACGCTCTCGCGGGGGCGGTGCAGCACGGTGCTTCAACCCTGCCGGACGAGCTGTTCCACAAGTTTCCGCCCACAGGGACGTGCGAAATCCATCTGGCCACCAACTTCCAGAACATGCTGTACGATCACATGCCCGACGCGCTGCGTCAGGAGATCTACGCATGGCTGGACGACACCGAAAAGGGCGAGCGCAAGCCGACCGACACCGACGAGCAGTTCTACTACAAGACGCGGAAAAAAGCGCTGGGCCCGTTCAAGCGAAAGATCTGGGACATGCCGGACGACATAAAGGCCAAGCTCGCGCGCATCTACGACGACAAGTTCGAGTTCCTGTTCAAACAGCTGAACATCGGCGACACCAAGGATCTCGTTGCCAAGTATGTCGACGCACGCGAGTTGCACAGGCCGATGCCGCACCCCGATCTTGCGGTGGTCGAGGCGGCGCCGGACGACGCGGATCTCAGCGACTGAACCACTGTGCCTCAAAAGGGCGGGGCTGGGCCTAGCGATCTGAAGCATCTTGCGCACGAGGTGCGCAATGCGCTCAACGGTGTGTCGGTAAATCTGGAGGTAGCGCGCTCCCGTGCGGCTCGCGGAAGCGACGTTTCCCAGATCGCTCCATTTCTGGAAACGGCGGCTCAGCAGTTGGAGGCGACCACACGGTTGCATAAGCGCTTCGCCGATCTGGCCATGCAGCTCGCCATCCAGTTGGAGAGCAAGGCCGCCAGCAGCGATCCGGCCGGTCGTCCATGATTATTGGCTTCCGGGATGCCTCCGGAGCCGACTGAGACCATATTTCAAGCATGGCAGCTAGCAACAACAAACAGAAGATCCTCGTCGCCGACGACGAGCCGGCGATCGCGCAGGGGCTCAGTGCGATCCTGAGTGACGAAGGGTATGACGTCACGATTGCCGCCGACGGCCAGAAGGCCCTCAGTGACCTCGAGAGCGGCACCTTCGGTGTGGCGCTGATCGATCTGAACATGCCCAAGACCGACGGCCTGACCATTCTCAAGGCGCTGCAGGCCAAGAATGTCCCCACCGAGTGCATCATCGTTACCGGGCAGGCCACAATCGACTCGGCCGTTCAGGCGATGCGTGAAGGCGCTTACGATTATATCGAGAAGCCGCTCAACTCCGAGAAGTTGAACCGACTTAAGGCGCTCATCCCCAAGGCATTGGAAAAATACGCCATTCAGCTTAAGAACCGTGAGCTGGTCTCCAAGCTGGAAACGCTGACGCACTACGCCGAGCTCACGGGGCAGTCGGAAGAGATGCGCTACGTGTATCAGATAATCGATGCCGTCGCGCCGTCCAACGCGTCTGTTCTGATTCTGGGCGAGTCGGGGACCGGGAAGGAGCTTGTCGCGCGCGCCGTTCACAGCAAGAGCGACCGGGCAAAGGGGCCGTTCTTCGCACTCAACTGTGCCGCGCTTCCCAAGGATATTCTTGAGAACGAGCTGTTCGGTCACGAGAAGGGCGCGTTTACCGGCTCCATCAACGAAAAGGCAGGCGCATTCGAGATGGCCGACGGTGGTACCATCTTTCTGGATGAAGTCGCGGAGATGCCCACCGACATTCAGGTCAAGCTGCTTCGCGCGTTGGAGACGCGAACCGTGCGCCGTCTGGGTGGAAAGAAGGAGATCGCGGTCGACATCCGCATCGTCGCCGCCACGAACAAGGATCTACAGAAGGCACTCGCGGACGGCGAGCTGCGCGAGGATCTGTACTATCGGCTCGCCGTAGTCGATCTGCTCCTGCCCCCGCTCCGAGAGCGGCTGAGCGATGTGCAACTACTCGCCAACGAGTTTCTGGCGCGCTTCTCTCGCGAGAACGGCAAGCAGATCATCGGCTTCGACGATGGCGCGTGGTCCTGGATCCATTCGTACAGCTGGCCCGGAAATGTGCGCGAGCTGAAGAACGCGGTCGAGCGGGCCGTCATCATGGCGCGCGGTGAGATCGTGACCGCGCAGGACATCATGCCGCGTCACCTGCGCTCAGCCGCGGCGGTTTCGGCTGCCGGTTCTGCCCCGTCTGGCTCGGAACAAGCACATGAGCAGCAGCAACAGCAGGAACAGCAGGAACAGCAGGAACAGCCGCAGCAGAAGCAGCACCGGGCGCGGGCCAAGCAGTCCGGCGCCAAGGTCAAGGAAAAACCTGTAAAGAGTGGGAAGAGATAACCATGCGTGACTATGATTTTAACGGTGAGCCCTTCGTCGTCATCGAGCGGCAGGACTCGGGCATTGGCAACTTTCTGCTCGGCATCACCATCGGAGTAGGCGCCGCGCTGCTCTTCGCGCCGCGCGCCGGCACTGACACGCGGCGCCTCATCGGCGATCGGGCGCGCAGGGCGGGTGAGACGGTTCTCGATACGGTTAACGAGGTGAGCGACCGCGTTGCCGCAGACGCCGCGGATGTGCGCGATCGTGTAACCGACACAGTGGACTCGGCCCGTGACGCTGTGCGCCGCAGACAGGATCAGGTGCTCGATGCAATCGACGCCGGTCGCGCCGCTGCGGCGGAGGGGCGCGCCGAGTTGGAGCGTAAGATCGCGGAGAATAAGGCAAGCCGACGCGAAGTCGGGAGCGCGTAACCGCACATAGACAATCGCTGCGTGGCGCAGACGCGCCCATGGTACCCGCGGTTCTGGGCAGGTATCAAGGACTACACCCGCCGCGTTTGGGACAATAGCGGCGAGGACGATATCTTCTTTCTCGCGAGCGGGATTTCGTTCAACATCCTGCTCGCGATTGTACCATTCCTGTTGCTCTTCGCAACGTCGCTTACCTACCTCCTGAACCAGTCCACGGAGGTTGCGACAGATCGGGTGGTCGATCTGATGAACCAGTTCCTTCCTCCGAATCCGGACGGGAGCGCCGGTGGCGCAACGGCGCTGGTCTCGGACATCATCAAATCGCGCGGCGCCGTCGGACTGTACTCGGCCATCGGCTTCGTATGGTTTTCCACTCGCCTGTTCGGATCACTTCGATCGGTACTGGCGGAGATCTTTGACATCGAGATTGATCGTGGTATCGTCGACGGCAAGCTGTACGACGTGAAGATCACCGTGGTATCGACGGCGGTATTCGTGCTCTATACCGCTCTGTCCGCGTATCTGGCGATCGCGTCCACGCGAGGCGTGGCTGTGTTCGCGGCCATCGGCATCAGGCAGGACGTGATGGGAACGCTGGAGTACACGCTGGGCAGGGTGGTGGCATTTGTCTTTATCGCGGCGCTCTTTTACGGCCTGTACAAGTTTCTGCCGTACAAGAAGATCAGGTGGCAAACCGCCCTCGTCGCATGCACCTTTACGGGGTTGATGTTCGAGATCGCGAAGTCTGCTTTCGCCATCTACGTGCAGTCCTTCCACCCCGGATCGCTGTACACCGGAACGGTGGCAGCGCTCGTCATCACCGTATTATGGGTATATTATGCCGCCGTGGTGTTCATCCTCGGGGGCGAGGTGGCGCAGGTGTACGATCTGAGGCACATGCGCCAGCGCCAGCACGAAGCCTTTGAAGAATGAGCACTTTAGGTGCCGCATCCTGTGCCAGACGGTTGTTGCTCGTGCTTCGGTGGCGCCTTTCTTGCCAGTTTAGCACCAGATACAACGTCGCTACTCAAATTTATAGGGGTCCTCAATGAAAAAGATGTTTGCTGCCGCCGCGGTGATCGTGGCCGTTTCGGCCACTGCCTGCAAGAAGACGGGTGAAGGGGAGTACACCGTCGAGAAGCCGGTCGTCGGTACCGTGACCGACACTGTTCACACCCCTGTGGTGGAGACCTCGATGGAATCGACCACGGTCGCCGTACCCAAGGTGGTGACGGATTCCACGACGATCAAGGTCCCGCACGTTGAAGTAAAGCGCCCGTAGGGCCGCGGTAGTAGGGCGCGGCTTCAGTCGCGCCGTCTTATATTTAGCGATTCCAGGGACTCCCGGGGGGCGCGAGCCTGCTAACCCCGTCAGGACCCCGAAGGTAGCAGCGGCATGTGGTGTCTTGCGTCGCCCCGATCCCCTGGATTTCCACCCTCCCCCTCCAACCTTGCCTTTGCGAGGGCCCACGGAGGGGGGCAGTCGCCCGTACCCCCGTTACATGGCCCTCGCACTAGCCCGCAAATATCGCCCGCGCTCCTTCGGTGAAGTGGCCGTCCAGGATCACGTTTCAAACACGCTCAAGGGCGCCATCGCTCGCGATCGCGTTGCGCATGGATACCTGTTCTGCGGCCCACGCGGAACAGGCAAGACTACCCTGGCGCGCGTGCTCGCCATGGCGCTCAACTGCGAGGCCAAGACTCCCGATGGCGAGCCGTGCGGTAAGTGCTCCAGCTGTCAACGCATCTGGAGCGGCTCGTCCAGCCTGGACGTCGTTGAGATCGACGCTGCCTCCAATCGTGGCGTGGACGATGCGCGCGACCTGAGAGAGCGCGCGATGTACGCGCCTTCCGGCGATGACCGGTACAAGGTCTATATCGTGGATGAAGCGCACATGCTCACGCGTGAAGCGTGGAACGCACTGCTCAAAGTCCTGGAAGAGCCGCCTCCGCGAGTGGTGTTTGTCTTCGCGACGACCGAGCCGCAGAAAATCGCGCAGACCGCCGCGCCTGTCCTGAGCCGGCTGCAACGCTTCGATCTGAAGCGCATCGGACCGAGTGATATCGTTGCTCGGCTGGATGACATTCTCGCGCGCGAGAATGTCGCGTCCGAGCCCGACGCGCTGACCATGATCGCCCGCGCGGCCGATGGGTCCATGCGCGACGCGCTGTCGCTGACCGACCAGGTGATCTCCCTGGGCGAGGGCCGTGTCTCGCCCGACGCGGTCCGCACCGCGCTCGGCCTGGTACCGGAAGATGAGTACCTGCAAATGCTCGACATTTTGGTTGAAGGTCGAGCTGGCGACGTCTTTCCCGCGGTGCAGCGCCTGGCGGACGAGGGGATCGATTTCGCCGGCTTCCTCGCGGGCTTCGCCGACGTTCTGCGCGCCCAGTTGACAGTGCTGCTCGGCGGCCCCGCGACCGACATTTCCGCAGCCGCCGTCGAGCGTCTCCGCGCCAACGCATCGCGCCTCGCTGCCGGTGATGTACTACGCATGCTCAACGCGTTGAGCGATCTGGAGCCGCGCTTCCGCAAGAGCGCACAGCAGCAGCTTCTGGTGGAGCTACTGCTCGTGCGATTCGCGTTACTCGATCGCACGCTATCGCTCGAAGACGTGCTGCGCGGTCTCGGCACCGGTCCATCGCAAGCCAGCGCGGCGGGCACATCGGAGCCGCGGTCGTCTGTGTCCTCAGCTTCACCGTCACCTTCGACTGGCGCTGGTGACAGTGACTGGCGCGCGACGCTGGCCGGCGCGCAACGGGCAGAAGAACCGACGCAGAAACCAACGCAGAAACCAACGCAGAAAACAGCGCAGCAACCAACGTCGAAACCAGTCGCGCCGATCAACGCTCCTGATGCCGCGGTGATGACGGAGGCCGCGCCGCAAGCGGCCAAGACTCGCGCGCGTGCGACGTCAATGCCGCTGTCGGCGATGCGCACGGCCATGGAAGCGACCGCACAGGCCGCGCCCACCAGGATGAATGATGAGGAGATGCGCGCTGAGCGCGCCAATACACTGCGATCAAAGGACCCCGTTCTGGGCGCGGCTATCGATGCGCTCGACCTCGAATTGCTGGACTAACCCGGTAGATTTGGAAATGGCTGACTTCATGAAGCTCATGCAGCAAGCGCAGCAGATGCAGAGCCGCCTGCAGCAGATTCAGGACGACCTCGAGAAGCAGTCCGTCTCGGCGACCGCGGGCGGAGGCATGGTCACCGTCGCGGCTGACGGCAAGGGGCAGGTGACGGAGATCAAGATCGATCCGAGCGTCGTGAATGCCTCTGATGTGGAGATGCTGGAGGATCTGGTTCTTATCGCCGTGCGCGACGCACAGAAAAAGGCTGCGGAGCTCGCCAAGACAGAAATGGCCAAGCTTACCGGCGGCATTGACCTTCCGTTCAAGCTTCCCATCTGAGTGTCAGCCATAGATGAACTGGCCACGGAGCTGTCCAAGCTCCCTGGCATTGGTAGGAAGACCGCTCTTCGCCTCACGTACCACCTGCTAAAGCAATCGCCGGCACAGAGTCGCAGGCTGGCCGAAGCGCTTGTCACGATATCGGAGCGCATTCATCCCTGCGCGCAGTGTCACAACTTGACCGAGGCCGAGCTGTGTCACATCTGCGCAGATCCCAGACGCGACCGCGCGACCATCTGCGCGGTAGAGGAATCGTCTGACATTGGCGCGATCGAGCGTGCGGGCGAGTTCCGTGGAACGTACCACGTGCTGGGTGGGAGGCTGTCTCCGCTGGACGGGATCGGCCCGGAAGATCTGAATGTCACCGATCTCGAAACGAGAGTCGCGACTGGTAGTGTGCACGAAGTCATTCTCGCCACCAACCCGAGCATCGAGGGTGAGGCGACTGCGCTGTATCTGCAGCGGCGTCTGTCGGGCTACCCGCTCACCGTTACGCGCATCGCGCGCGGACTTCCTGTGGGCGGTGATCTGGAGTACGCCGACGGTGTCACCATCGCGCAGGCCTTGTCGGCTCGGCGGGTAATGCCGTGAGCCGCAATCGAGATTGGCTCCTGAGCGGTGTGTTCGGCGGACTTCTCGCCGGTGGGCTCGCGTGGAGCGGCGCGCAGCACGCGTACCGAAGAGACCTGTTCAGTCGTCATCCGCTGAGGCGGTTTGCGGCACTTGGACATCTTGCCGGCCGCCCTTCCATCGCCACCGCCCAGCTCCTGCGCGAGTACATCGCGTGGGAGCGACGCCCCACGCTGCGGGGCCGGGCGGTCAGGATGTTACGCGCAGTCGAACAGGCCCTGGCCTAGCCGGAGACAAGCATGACAGTAGGGGGAGGAGGAGGTGGGAGCGGAGGCGGAGGAAAAAGTGGCGGCTCCGGCACGTGGTCCTTCACCGAGGATGACTTTGCGGCCATCTCGCAATCGCTGCAGCGATTCCTGGCCGACACCAACTCGCGTTCAGCGCTGCTGGTGGATCGTTCCGGCCAGCTCGTTGCGACCATCGGTGAGCAGCCGACGTTCGACGCCACCGCGTTCGCGACACTTACAGCCGCTGACTTCAGCGCCAACGATCAGTTGGCGAAGCTCATTGGAGAAACCGATTTTAGTACGCTGTTTCATCAGGGCGAAAGGGAATCCATCTACCTCGCCGACGTGGCGCGTCGGCTTATTCTCGTCATCCTGTTTGACAACCGCACCACTCTAGGACTCGTGCGACTGCGAATGAAACAAGCGGTTCAGGAATTGACAGTATTGTTCGACGTGATCTTCTCGCGCGGGCGCGATGAAGCCTCGTCCCGCCCGAAGCTGCTCAACGGAGCTGACGCGGAAATCGACGAGCTCTTTAACTGGTAGCGCGCGATGTCGATGATCAACTACGCGTCCCGCGAGATCAACTGCAAGATCGTGTATTACGGTCCGGGACTTGGCGGCAAGACCACCAATCTCGAGTTCATCTACGGCAAGGTGAAGCCGGACACTCGGGGCAAGCTCATCTCGTTGGCAACGGAGACTGAGCGCACGCTCTTCTTCGATTTCTTACCCGTCGATCTCGGTACAATCCGCGGCTTCAAGACCCGTTTCCACCTGTACACGGTACCGGGTCAGGTCTACTACAACGCCAGCCGAAAGCTCATCCTCAAGAATGTGGACGGTGTTGTGTTCGTGGGTGACTCCCAGCTGGACCGGATGGAGGCCAACTTCGAGTCGATGCAGAACCTGTACGACAACATGGCCGAGTACGGGTACGATCTCACGAAGATGCCCTTTGTGATTCAATACAACAAACGGGATCTGTCCAACGCCGCGCCGCTGGCGGACCTGCAGGAAGCGCTGAATCCAGGCTGGGAAATCGAGGACTCATCGCGCCAGTTGCTCACGCCCGATCCGTACCACGCAAACGAAAATCTGGTGGAGCAGCTCCCCAGCGGCGAGTGGGTTGGGCGGGCTCCTTACTTCGAGGCAGTTGCGGTACAGGGCGATGGAGTGTTTGATACACTCAAGGCAGTGAGCAAGCTTGTACTGAAATCACTAGCGTAGATGAATCTCCCGAACGCGATAACCGTAGGCCGTATCGCGGCAGCACCCTTTCTCGGGGTGCTGCCGTTCTATCCTTCGTCGGCCATGCGCTTTTCCGCGTTTGCTCTGTATGTGCTCGCGGCGGTGACTGATTACTACGACGGCAAGCTCGCGCGCAGCCGCAACAGCATTACCAACCTTGGTCGCCTGCTCGATCCACTGGCCGACAAGGCGCTTCTGTTTGCCACGCTCGTTCCGATGAGCATCCTGATGGCCGGGCGTGCCAACTGGCTGGCGCCGCTACTGGACCGCTCGGGCCAGGCTTCGGAATTTGCATTTATTACTGCCGTAGGCTCCGTTCCGCTGCCGTGGTGGGTGGTGGCCGTTATCGTCAGCCGCGAGCTGTTCATGACGCTCTTCCGCCAATCTGCCGCGCGCAAGGGGTACGTCATATCGGCCATCGGCCCGGCCAAGTGGAAGACCGGATTTCAATCGCTGTGGGTGGGTTCGGCTTTTTTCTGGTTCTGGGCGCAGACCGTGGCGTTTGAGCGCGGATGGGATTCGCCCCAATGGCACGCCTTCGCGCTCTTTAATGGGACCGTGGGCGCGTTGGCGATGGTATCAGCGGTCTGCCTCACCGTGTACTCGCTGTGGCTCTACATTCGTCAGTACGGCCGCGTTGTCGTCAGCTGATCCCCGCTTGAGTTCAAAGACAAGTGAACGTTGAAATCGTAACGATCGGCGACGAGCTGCTGCTCGGCTTCACTGTTGATACGAATTCCGCCTTTCTGGCCCGCCAACTGGCGGCGCTGGGTGTGGCGGTGGTACGACGGACGAGCTGCGGCGACGAGCCCGAGAGCATCGCCGAGACGGTGGGCGAGGCGTTGGATCGGACCGGCGCGGTGATCGTCACCGGTGGGCTTGGCCCGACCGCTGACGACATGACCAAGCCCGCGATAGCGTTGCTGTTCGGTCGCGAGGTGGTGCGGGACGAGAGCGTCGTACGCCATCTGCGGGAGCGTTGGCGCTCGCTCGGCCGCACCGAGCCAATCCCGGAGAGCAACTTCACTCAGGCAATGATCCCGGTTGGCGCGGAGCTGCTCCCCAACCCGCACGGGAGCGCGCCGGGCGTCTTTCTGGAAGATGAGCGGGGACGTTGGGCCGCGATGCTTCCGGGCGTGCCGCGCGAAATGCGCGCGATGTTCACCGATGTCCTGCGCCCGCGGATACAGGCACGGATGGGAACCGATGCGCCCGTGATCCGCTCCGTCACGCTGCGCACGACGGGCATCGGCGAGTCGGCGATCGCTGACCGGCTGGGTGAGAAAGGTCGTGGGATCAACGGGCTGTCGCTCGCCTTTCTTCCCGGCATGGGCGGGGTTGATCTCAGGCTGACGTCGCGCGGGCGTCCGGCGGCCGAAGCTGACGAGGCGCTCGCCTTGGCGGCCGGGGTTCTTCGCGACGAGCTGAGCGCGTGGATCTATGGCGAAGGTGAGACCGATCTCGCGGCCGTGGTGTTGGAGTCATGCCGAGCCGAGGCGTTGAGGGTAGGGGTCGCGGAAAGTTGCACGGGGGGGTTGCTGGGGGCGCGGTTTACAGCGGTGCCAGGGGCGAGCGATGTTTTCCACGGCGGCATCATCGCATACGACAACCGCGTGAAGCGGCAGATCCTGGGGGTGCTGGACAGCGACCTGGAGGAGCATGGTGCGGTCAGTGAGCCAGTGGCACTCCAGATGGCCAAAGCGGTCCGGCTTCGGCTGGGGACCGAGGTCGGAATGTCCATCACGGGAGTGGCGGGGCCGGGCGGTGGCAGCTCTGAGAAACCGGTTGGAACTGTGTGGATCGCACTCGACATTGCGGAAGGGAGACCGCCGCAGCCGCCCGTGGATGGGCGTCCTCCCATCATCCCGATGCGTCAGGCACGAGTCTTCCAGCTTGTCGGGGATCGCGACGAGATCCGCCGCCGAGCGGCGCAGGCCGCGCTCGACATGTTACGGCGAACCGTGGCGGAGCTTTCCAATCTCCCCGCAATCTGATCAGCAATCTGAAATGCAAGAAGAAAATTCGATCGACAGTGACGGATCCAACGACGGAGCAAGCCGTGGCACCGCGGATTCGACCGTTCCCACCAGCATCGGCGATATGGCCGCAGCGGATCTGCCGGGCGGGACGGGCGACCTCGAGGCCCAGCACGAGCGGTACCTACGGTTGGCCGCCGACTACGACAACTTCCGCAGGCGTACCGCGCGCGACGCCGTGCAGGAGCGGGCACGCGGGCAGGGGGAGTTGATAAAGGGGCTTCTGAACTCATTGGATGACCTGGATCGCTTCGCGCACCTGGACCCGGAGGCGACCGACGCGAGGACCGTGATCGACGGCGTTTCGATGGTGGAGCGGAACATCCAGAAGGCATTGGCCGGAGCCGGCATCGAGATCATCGATCCGGTAGAGCTTCCATTCGATCCGAATCTGCACGAGGCGGTGACCACCCAGGCAGCCGAGGCGCCGGACGAGGACCACATGGTCGCGCAGGTATATCAGCGTGGCTACATGCTCAACGGCCAGCTGCTCCGGCCGGCGCGGGTGGTCGTGAAGCAGTACCAGTAGGCCGTGGCGCAAACAAAGGATTTCTACTCGGTACTGGGCGTTACGTCCAGCGCGACGCAGGACGAGATCAAGAAGTCGTATCGCAAGCTGGCCAAGAAATACCATCCTGACGCCAACGCCAACGATCCCAAGGCGGCCGAGAAGTTCAAGGAGATCTCGGAAGCGTACAACGTCATGGGCGACGCTGGGAAGCGGAAGCAGTACGACGAAATGCGGCGGCTGGGTGCCTTCGACGGATTCGCGGGCGCGCGCGGTGCGCCTCGGAGAGGTGGTCCCGGGGCCACCGGGAATCCGGGCGATCCGTTCGGCGGCTACAGCGGGCCAGGTGCGGGCCCGTCGGGCTTCGATTTCAGCAACGTGGACATCGGCGGTCTGGGCGGTCTGGGCGATCTGTTCAGCTCAATGTTCAACCAGTCCGGACGCGCGGGCACGCAGGGCGGGCGAGGGCGCGCTCCTGAGCGGGGCCAGAGCGTGGAGGTGCAGGCCGAGATCCCGTTCCGCGTTGCGGTGACCGGAGGCAAGGTTCCGGTGACGCTCGAGGTGACCGAGGAGTGCCCGACGTGCAGCGGTAGCGGCGCCGCGCCTGGGGCAACGATGAAGGTGTGTCCCGAGTGTTCCGGGCGCGGGACGGTGTCGTTCGGGCAGGGTGGCTTCGCGGTCAATCGGCCGTGTCCGGTGTGTCTCGGGCGCGGCCAGGTGCCGTCAGAGCCATGTCCGACCTGCAGTGGGAGCGGCGAGGTTCGAACGCGAAAAAAGGTGATCATCAGCGTTCCACCGGGGAGCGACACCGGGACCAAGCTGCGCCTCAAAGGGCAGGGCGGACGTGGCGCAAACGGTGGTGCTCCGGGCGACCTTATCGTAACATTCACGGTGCAGCCTGATCGTTTTTTCAAACGCGACGGCCTGGACCTGATCGCGACAGTTCCGCTCAACATCGCGCAGGCCACGCTGGGCTCAAAGATCAGCGTGCGTACTATCGACGAGAAGAAAGTGGCGCTCAAAATTCCGCCCGGCACTCCGAGTGGCAAGCGCTTCAGGGTACGTGGCCAGGGGATTCAGAAGGGCGATCAGCGCGGCGATTTGATCGTTGAGGTCACGATCGCGGTTCCGGAAAAGCTGACGGACGAGCAGGAGAAGATGATGAAGGATTTTGCCGAAGCTGGCGGGATGAAGTATTAGCGATGGACAGGCTGCCTCAGTGCCCGGTTGCGCTCTGGTCGCTTGTCGTTGTATTCGCGGCAGCGATATCGCCGTTACACAGCATTTCGGCGCAAGGACGAATTGCCGGGCTTGTGCGCGACACGAGCGGCGCCGGCATTGCGGGGGCGCAGATCACTATTGCCGGCATTGACCTGCGTGTGGAGAGTGACCCATCTGGCAGGTTCTTGCTGGCAAGGGTGCCGACCGGGCCAACCATGCTGTTCGTGCGGCGACTGGGTTTTACACCCACTTCGGTCGCGGTAGTGGTACGGCGTGACTCGACAGTCTCGGTCACGATAACGGTGGCGGAGATTGCGCGAGAGCTTAGCCCGGTGGTGGTGCGTGCGCAGCGGCCAAGCCACTATACGGGCTACCTCGCGGGGTTCTATGAGCGACGCGACCGCGGGTTCGGCCGTTTCATCACCGGTGACGAGATTCGTAAACGCGATCCGATACAGCTTACGGACATGCTTCGAAGCGTGCCCGGAATACGCGTGTCATCGCCCGGGATTGGGGACGCGAGCGTGCGCATCCGCGGCAATCATTGCGCGCCTCTCGTGTGGCTGGACGGAATGGCCGCGGGCGCGGCTGAGTTCGACATCGACGCACTGTCGCCCATATCCATCGCGGGGATCGAGATTTACTCCGGCATTGCGAGCGTACCGGGCGAGTTCGTCATGCCATT
The DNA here is from genome assembly GCA_038232435.1 of Gemmatimonadales bacterium. GTDB lineage: Bacteria > Gemmatimonadota > Gemmatimonadetes > Gemmatimonadales > Gemmatimonadaceae > Fen-1247. The sequence continues at coordinate 38,532 of JBBSHV010000003.1, forward strand.
CGGACGCACGCCGTGCGGCACGATCGTTATATGGTCGCGACAGGGCGAGCGGCGGCCTGGCAAGACCCTCACGGCGGCGCAATTGGCCAGTCTTGTGGCAAACTTGCAGGCATACACCGCCGATCAGGTGGAGGAGCCCGTCCGGGCCGATGCGTCCGCGCCAGTCGCGCCGTTATACCCGGAATCGCTCTACAAAGCGCGCGTTCCGGGGCGTGTGGTGGTGGAATTTGTGGTGGACACGACGGGTCAGGCAGACGTGTCGACGCTGGGAGTCGTTTCCTCGACCGATCCGCTTTTCACGGAGGCAGTACGGCGTGCGTTTCCGGCAGCTCGATTCAGGCCCGCACGGCGGGGTGGTCGTCCGGTGCCGCAGGTGGTTCGGCAGCCGTTCTCTTTCGTGGTACCGTCCAAGGGTGGAAACGCAGACGTGCCTTAGCTCGCCAGGCGCCGCCCGATCGGTTACGTACCTAGCCGTCCACCGAAGCAGGCGTCAGGACCGGAAGCGCCCTGCGCGGCTCGCGTGCACGCTCGCTTGCGATTGCCGCTTCAATCAAGCCACCCCCGAGGACGCGTTCGCCGTCGTAGAGAACCAGTGACTGGCCCGGGGTGATGGCCGACACGGCTTCGTCCAGTGCGATCTCGATCTCGGCGCCGGCCACGCGAACGAGCTCGCCGTCGGCCAGCGCCGCGCGGTGTCGGATGCGGACCTGAACTCGCGCGCCGACCGCGGGCGGCGTTTGGGTCAACCAGTTCACCCCCGTCGCGATCACTCCTCGCCCCATCAGCTCGTCACGCGTTCCGATGATGACGGCGCGGTCCGACGGACGTAGCTCAGTCACGTACATCGGCTCGCTGAAGCCGCCCGGGACGCCGCGTCGCTGGCCGACGGTGTAGCGCGCGTAACCGTGGTGCTCGCCAATCACGCGACCGCCGGTCGTAATGATCGGCCCACGTGCGAGGGCCGGCGAGCCCGCGCCTGCGCGCTCGGTGATGACGCGCGCGTAGTCACCGTCAGGGACGAAGCAGATCTCCTGGCTATCAGGCTTGCGCGCTACCATTGTAAGTCCGAGCCCAGCCGCAATCGCGCGTGTCTCTGGCTTGGTCATGTCGCCCACGGGGAGCAGCATGCGCGGCAGTACGCGGCGATCGATTCCCCACAGGAAATAAGTCTGATCCTTGCTGTCGTCCCGGCCGCGCGTCAGCTCGCCGTTCTCGACGCGCGCGTAGTGACCAGTCGCGATCCACTGAGCGTCGATTGAGTCAGCGGTGCGCAGCAGGTCGCGAAACTTGGTGAAGGTGTTGCACCGGACGCACGGGATGGGCGTGCGTCCAGCAACATATTCGGCGACGAAGTCATCGACGACATCGCGCCCGAAACGGTCTTCCAGATTCAGTACGTAGTGCGGAACGCCGAGGCGCTCGCACACACGCCGAGCGTCGTTGACGGAATCGAGCGAACAGCACGGGCGATCGGGCAGCTCCCGGCCGTCGGAAAAGAGCTTCATCGTCGCACCGATGACATCGTAGCCGCGCTGGACCAGGAGTGCGGCGGCCACCGAAGAGTCCACGCCGCCCGACATCGCGACAAGGACACGATTGGAGAGCATAACGAAATCTAAATCGACGCGCGGGTGGGAACGCGTTTTGACCCGCGTGCGCTCACTTGCACGTGGTCACACCAGTGCCAAGTGGCGAATCGGAGTGAGGTTGCCGACTACTGCTATCCAGTGACTCGGCGGAGTGCATTTGTTGCTGGAATAATTCGCGACGGTCGCTACAGAGCGGGGTCAAACACCGCTCTGCTCGCATCCAGCCGCGCCGGCTCGATGCGCTGGCGCTGCTCCTGCGCGCGCCGCGCAAGGTGATCGTAGTCCGCGCCTCGGAGGCTCGGCGTCTGCACGGCGGCGGCGCCCAGACCGTGCCACAACGCAAGCTTGCCATCGATGCCCATCGCGAGCCCATCGAGAGCTTCGAGCAGATATAGTGGTCCGTTGCTGGAGTCGTCGATGTGCAACTTCAGCTGTGCCATGCGCTCTCCCAGCCAGCCGGCGACCTCGCGCGGGGTGCTCTCAACGACGCCCAGTGCTTGTGCTAGGTCCTGCAGCTTCTCGCGGTCGGACTCGACGTCCGCCCGGACCCCGGCGATCAGGCGTGCTATATCGGTATCGGGATAGGCGCCCTCGATATGCTCCATGAGCGCAATCGCGCTCGTGGCACCAGCAAGGTGGTCGCTCAGGTACGTTGCGACGTGTTTCTGGGACATCCTGCACCTCCGGTGCCTGGGTTGCTTGCTATACGTCCTCACGATGCGCGTGCACGGACCGGGCCCGCCTTCCACGCGGACACCGTTTGTAGCGGTATGCGCGCGGATCAGCAGTATCGTGCACGGAATCATTCGGCGCGACTTTCGACGGTGTCCAGCATATGGTATCCCTTGAGGCGGTATATCACTGCCGCGATCACCCAACTCGCGGCGAAGATGCCGAGAATGAGATATCCAAGACTGCCGAAGTTGGACGCCAACGTGCTGATGCCATCCAAGAACCGCCCACGTAGCGCCAGCTTGTCGCTTACCAAGGCGAGTGACTCGATGCCTCCGACGAGAGTAGCCACCACCAGGGACGGATTCATGTATCCGTTCCTGACCGGCGGCGTTGCCGGCGACGACGCACGCGCCGCCGTCCTCACCGACGTTCGCCGCTCGATCACGATGAAGGCGGAGGAAGTGGGTGGGTTGCGTGCGTCCACCGTTCACGAAGGACGCGAAACACTCGCCACGGCCGCCGCCGCACTACGGGAGGTTTTCGAGGCTGGAGGAACGCTCTTCGCGTTCGGCAATGGCGGCTCCGCGACCGACGCGATGGACGCCGTGGCGGACTTCCGCGAAGCCCCACAAGGATGGCCCAACCGGCGCGCGCTCGATCTCACGGAGGACCCGGCGATCCTGACAGCGCTCGCCAACGACATCGGTACCGAGGCTCTATTCTCCCGCCAGATCATCGCCTTCGCGCGCGCGGGTGACGCGGTGCTCGCGTTCTCCACGAGTGGGAGCTCGCCGAATGTGATACTGGCGCTCGCTGAAGCACGGCGGCGCGGACTGATTACGATAGCGCTCGTGGGATACGACGGCGGCCGCGTGCTCGCGGAACAGCTCGCCGACTACGTGATTGTTACACGATCCCAACACGTCCCGCGCATTCAGGAAGCACAGGCGAGCGCGTATCACATCCTCCGTGAATTAGTGGAAACAACGACAGACGACAACCACGCGCGTGCGTGACGTCGTCGACGACAACCGGGCCATATCGTAAGGCAGGATTGTCTCGAGCCGCTAGACCTTGCAGGCACGGCAGCCGCAACAGTTCTCGGCGTCACGCGCCAGGCGCTCAACAACATTGTAAACGAAAAGTCTGGGATCAGCCGGAGATCGCGATTCGGCTATCAAAGGTCGTCGGTAGCACGGCGGAAACATGGTTGGCCATTCAGGTGCCTTCGATTTGGCGCAACTGCGGAAAGACGAGGGTAAGATCAGGGTGAAGCGCCTCAAGGTTGCCGCTTAAAAGCGACTTCGTGGAACGCCGCCGGATACGCAGCACGACTCCTCGGCGTTGTGAACTCCTCGGAGACTTACAGCCCTGCGCAACGTCAGTGCGCGTGCAACACGGCCTGCGCCGCGTTGAATCCGCACATGCCGTGTACGCCGCCGCCGGGCGGTGTGGAGGCTGAACACAGGAAAACGTCCTTGATGCTTGTCCTGTACGGGTTGAGGAGCGGCCGTGGGCGAAATACAATCTGGCGCAGCATGTTGGCGCCACCGCTGATGTCTCCCCCGATCAGATTCGGGTCCTCAGCTTCGAGTGAGCCGGGTCCGCGCGCACAACGCTCGAGTATGATGTCGCCAAACCCCGGAGCAAAGCGCTCGATCTGACGCTCGATCGCGGCGGCCATGTTCACCGTCGATCTGTTGGGAACGTGACAGTACCCCCACAGTGTGTGCCGGCCGGCCGGCGCACGCGACGGATCGAACATGCTTGGCTGTGCGATCAACACGTAGGGCCGCTCGGCATGCTCGCCGCGCCAGGGCGCAGCTTCGGATGCGGTGAGCTCGCTGAGCGAGCCGCCGAGGTGAAGCACCATTGCCTCGCGGCACTCCGGTGACCGCCATGGTACAGGCTCCGATAATGCCCAATCCAACTTGAAGACTCCCGGCCCGTAGCGATAGCGGCGCATCGCGGATCGCTCGACATGAGAGACGCGATCCCCCGCCAGCCAGAGAAATTGCGCGGGTGTTACGTCCAGCAGGGTCGCGCGCGCGGATGGCAGGTCGTCGAGGGAGCCAACCGGGGCTCCACATTCTATTTCACCGCCAAGCGAGCGAAAGTACGACGCGAGTGCGTTCGCCAGCGCTCGCGCGCCACCTTGCGGAACCGGCCACCCGACCGCGTGCGCCAGCATCCCCAACACCAATCCGAACGACGCCGATCCAGGCGACGTGAGCGGCAGCGCCGAGTGCGCGGCGATACCGGCTAGCAGCGCTTGCGCACGAGAACCCTGGAATTCGGACCGCACGAGGCCGTCGACCGACCGTATGGCCCCGACCCCGAAGCGCGCATATAGGAGCGGGTGCTCCGGCCAGTGGAGAAGCGGCCGCAGGATGTCGCTCAGGAGTTGCTCCCAATCGGTGGCGAGCGGGCGCATTAGCCGATCGTACCGCTCTGCATCAGAACCGAGTGTTTCCTCCGTGGCGGCAAGTGAGCGAAGCAGGAGCGCCGGTGGCTCATCATCGAACGGATGCGCCAGCGCGGCGGGAGCTTCGATCCAACGCAGACCGTGCTCGGCCAGCGGCAATGATCGAAAGATTGGCGATGCCGCTGCGAGCGGATACACCGCCGAGCATACGTCGTGTAGGTATCCGGGAAGCGTCAGCTCCGCCGAGCGCATGCCACCACCGACCGTCGGCGCCCCCTCGCGTATGAGGACGTGCCATCCCGCGCGCGCGAGTACGATTGCGGCGGCGAGTCCGTTCGGGCCACTGCCGACCACGACGGCGTCAAAGCGAGGCGTCCGGCTCGGCGACATCAAGCTCCGTCGCTGGGATGAGTGCGCAGGTTGGAAAGGGGCCTATTTATAAAGAGGGGGAAAAATATAACAGTTCGGGTTTACACAGATAACGAACGGTTCACGGGAACGGTCGGGGAACAGGTCGGCATGAAGAATGCGACGCGCTGAGGGTGCCCGAGGATGCCGCATGACGCCGCTGCAAACCGGTTTTGCGATGATGCTGGAAGTTGAGTAGTGGCTAACCTATTTCCGAAATGGGTGACGCCTGCCGCTCGTGCCGCACTTTTCAGTGCGATGTTGTTGGTCATCGCCATACCGGCCGCGTTCATCGGGTGGGTGCGCACGCCCAAAGCGCGTGGCGAGCATCTATTAATCGCACAACCGGTTCCGTTCGATCACCGGATTCATGCGTTCGCGCTCCGCATCGATTGCCGCTTCTGTCACGCCGGCGTCGAGCGCAGCGCCTGGGCGGGTGTTCCATCGACTCGGCAGTGTGTACCTTGCCACACCAGTGTCTGGCTCTCGAGCCGGGAGTTCGCGCCCGTCCGATCTAGCCTCGCGACCGGGAGGCCCATTCCATGGGCACGTGTCACGCAACTCCCGGACTTCGTCTACTTCAATCATGCGATTCACGTCCGCAAAGGAGTTGGGTGTGAGACGTGTCACGGTCGCGTCGATCGCATGGGGGTGGTCCAGCAGGTCGCGCCGCTGACCATGTCGTGGTGCGTTGACTGCCATCGTGATCCAACGCCAGCGCTCCGGCCGCTAAGCGCCGTGACCGTGATGGGCTGGCACCGCTCCACTGCACCCGGTGAGTCCGGCACGGTACTCGCGGCTCGCTACAACGTGCGTCGGCTAATGAACTGTACGACTTGCCATAGATGATGGATGCAATGAGGAAGCCATGATGCACTCGGGCGAACCGGACCGGTCCATGCGGCTATCGGCCCGATCAGGGCAGGAGTGGTGGCGCGACCTGGACGAGATCATGTGCGATGACACCGTCCGCGAATCGCTCGCGCGAGAGTTCCCCGCCGGTGCCGCCGAGTGGAACGACGGCATCTCGCGCCGCTCCTTCGTGAAGCTGCTCGGCGCAAGCATGGCGCTAGCGGGGCTCGGTGGCTGCGTTCGCGAGCCTGCGGAAAAGATCATGCCGTACATCAAGGATCCGGCGGATCTGGTACCCGGCAACGCGCTTCATTATGCGACGTCGATGACCATCGACGGCTACGCGACTGGTCTCGTCGTGGAGAGCCACATCGGGCGCCCAACC
>JBBSHV010000004.1:0-43047 GCA_038232435.1 Gemmatimonadales bacterium
CCTGCCGGGCTTCCTGCTCGGCACGGTGGAGCACGTGGCGCGGGTGGGACTGACCGGCGGGACGATGCTGGCGCCGGGACTCGAAGTCACAGCCGACGTGGGATACAACCACGTGACGGATTCCGGGCACCTGACGGGAGTCACCGACGATGCTTTCGAGGGACGTGCGCGCGTGCAATGGACGCCACGTGGTTTGACGTTCTAGTGTTCGGCTTCTATACTCCGGGCAGACGGATGCGCCGGTAGCTTAGTTGGTCAAAGCACGCGACTCATAATCGTGCGATCGTGGGTTCAAGTCCCACCCGGCGTACCGTCCGCTGCCCGGTCCTTGAGCACTACCACCATGGCGGCATGGGCGGTATTTTAAAGGGCTTCGGTCGCGGTGGCCGGCCGGTCGCGTAGCTCAGCTGGTTAGAGCGCTGCTTTCACACAGCAGAGGTCCGGGGTTCGAGTCCCTGCGCGACCATCTCCCCTGCCCCTTCTCGTCACTCATTACAGAGAATGCGTGCTTTGAACCTGCGGTCACTTCTGGTGGCCGTTGTCGTATTTGGCGCCCCAGCCCTTGTCGCCGCACAACGGCCAACATCGCAGCAGGCGCAGCAGATGCTGCAGACCAATCCTGCTCTCCTGGAGCAGCTCAGGCAGCGCATCGCGACGAGCGGACTCACGCCAGACCAGGTGCGTGCCCGGCTGCGTGCGGAAGGATATCCTGAGAATCTGCTGGACGCGTATCTCGACGCTGGTTCAGGTACCGGGCAGTCGAGTGCCGGCCAGCCTTCGGACAATGTTTTCGCTGCCGTAAGCGAGCTCGGAATCGCGGATACGACCAATCTCGATCTACTTCGTTGCGAAGGTGGCGACTCGCTCTCGCTCTCAAGTGACATCCTGGGACTTCGGTCGGCAAACGGTGGACAGAGCGGCAGCACGGGGAGCACCGGCGGATTGCCACGACGCCTAGGAGCTGGGAGCTCGGCCAGCGATCCGCTCCGGTACGAGCGGGAGCGGCTACGGGCTCGTGAGGCCTGCGCGTCTCAGGGCGACTCCGCGCGATATGCCTCAACCATGCCGGGCGCGCCGGCCGACAGCGGTTACAGAATCTTCGGGCTCGAGTTCTTCCGGCGCCCGGGTAATCAGTTTGTAGCGAATACTGCTGGTCCAATCGACGCCGGCTATCGGCTTGGCGCGGGAGACCGGCTTGTACTGGTCCTGACCGGGGATGTGGAAGCTTCGTACGCGTTGGACGTGACGCGGGAGGGCTTCATCGTGATTCCTCAGGTAGGCGAGATTTATGTCAACAATCTCACGCTGGGGCAGCTCGAAAACATTCTGTACGACCGGTTAGGTAGAGTTTACTCCGGTGTGCGCCGCGGCCAGGGGTCAACCACGCGCTTCTCCATTACACCGGCGCGAATCAGAAATAACCTGGTGTACGTCGTCGGCGACGTGGTGCGTCCGGGGGCGTACCAGGTGTCCGCGGCTGGAACGCTGCTCAACGCCCTGTATGCAGCCGGTGGTCCGAGCAACAGCGGCACTCTCCGAGACCTACAGGTGCGCCGGAATGGTAAGGTCGTCGGGCGGATGGATTTCTACGACTATCTCATCAATGGCGACGCGTCGCAGGACGTGCGGATGCAGAACGGCGACATCGTTTTTGTCCCGGTGCATCTTGCCCGAGCCCGCATCATAGGAGAGGTCGTTCGTCCGGCGACGTACGAGCTGAAGGCTGCTGAAACGTTGGCCGACGCGCTTCGCTTCGCCGGCGGCTTTACGGAGAACGCGGCGCGCCAGCGAGTACAGATCGAGCGGATCGTTCCGCCTACCGAGAGGGCTGCCGGCCGGGATCGTGTCACCACCGACATCGTATCCGACGCATTCCTCACCGGAACCGGCCCCACGGTACCGATACAGCCAGGCGATGTGATCCGCGTTTTCCCGGTGACGACACGGGTGCGGAACCGCATTTACGTGCGTGGAAACGTGAACACGCCGGGAACTATCGGTCTCGCCACCGGGATGACGGTGAGTGACGCGCTGAGACTCGCCGGGGGAGTGAAGGCGAATACATATCTGGGCGAGGTCCTCGTCACGCGCTTGCAGGCCGATTCATCGCGTACGCAGCTTCGCGCCACGTTACGCGACACCACGGGTGCGGTCCTGAACGACTTTCCGCTAAAGGAAGACGACGCGCTGCGTGTCTTCTCCGTGACCGAGTTCCGGCCCGACCGTTACGTGGCGGTGAACGGTGCCGTACGCAACAGCGGACAGTTCGTGTACCGCGAGGGGATGACGGTCCGCGACCTGGTCCTTGAGGCAGGTGGACTGGAGCAGAGTGCGTATCTAAATGAGGCACGCATTGCACGGCTCCCGGCAGATCGGAGTAGGGGCGTGACGGCGCGAGAGTTCATCGTGCCGCTCGACTCCAGCTATCTATTTGAGCGCGGCCCGAACGGGCGCTACTTTGGACCGCCAGGACTTCCCGCGCCCGGCGGTCCATCGCCCGAGGTGGTGCTGCAGCCATACGACAACGTTCTGATCCTGCGGCAGCCAAACTGGGAATTGCAACGCACGGTTGCCGTGACCGGCGAGGTGCGGTTTCCAGGTCGATATTCGCTCATCGCCAAGAGCGAGCGCATCAGTGACCTGCTCAGGCGCGTGGGAGGTCTCACGCCGGAGGGCTACGCAAACGGTGTCACCTTCTTTCGCACTCGCGACAGCATCGGCCGCGTCGGAATCGAGCTGCCCAACGTGCTCACGAATCCGCGTTCTCCCGACAATTTGTTGCTGCAGGATGGCGACTCCATCTACATCCCGCGGTACAGCGCAATCGTCCGGGTGCAGGGTGCGGTGAACTCACCCGTCGCGGTAACGTTCGTCCCGGGTCAGGACATCAACTACTACATTCGTGCATCGGGCGGTGCATCGCAGAAGGCAGACGTGCGCCGCGCCTATGTGACGCAACCCAACGGTAAGGTGGATGCGGAGGCACAGCGCTTCCTCATTCCGGATTACGTGCCCAAGCCGCAGCCGGGAAGTACGGTGTTCGTTCCGGAACGGGCGTCCGAGCTACGCACTGATCCGCTCGCAATAGCGGGCACGCTCACCGGTTTGCTCACCGGCCTTGTCACCGTTATCGCACTGCTAAGGCGCTAGATGGCCGACGTCGTTCCCTTCACCGAGATGCAGAACGAGGGGCGCGTGAACGACGGGCGCGCAGAGCCGTTGACGCTCGCCGTGTGGATGGCCGGCGTGATGAATCGGTGGCGGATGGTAGTCGCGAGCGCGGCCGCGGTGCTAGCACTCGCGCTGCTCGCGGCCGTTGTGCTTCCCCCTGTTTCCCGCGCGACGGTGTCGTTTGCTCCCAATCCAACCAGTTCGTCCAAGCTGAGCGGGGCGATGAGCAGCCTCGGCGGATTGAGTGGGCTTGCGGGTGGCCTCGGGCTCGGCTCGGCCATCGAGCCCAGCGAATCGCCTGCGTTCTACACACAGCTAGTTCAGAGTCGCGAGCTGCTCACCCGGCTGCTGATGTCGCGCTTCCCTGATCCCAGGACTTCCGCACCCAACGACAGCGCGCGTCTTGTGGATATCATGAAGCTCCGCTCTGACCAGCCAGCGCGACGTGTCGAGCTCGGCGTCAAGGCACTTCGGAAAGCGATGCGGGCCGAGTCCGACGTCAAGAGCAACGTGATCAACATGACGGTCGACGACCGGTGGCCGGAACTCGCCGCGTTGGAGGCAAATCGCACACTGGCGCTGGTCAACAGCTTCAATATCGAGCAGCGCGCGTCCCGCGCACGGAGCAAACGCGTTTACCTGCAGGAACGACTGTCCGATGCCAGGGGCAGTCTCGCGGCCGCCCAGGCTCGGTACCGCGACTTTCTAGCGTCCAACCGGCAGTGGCGCCAGTCGCCCACGCTATCCTCGGATGAGGAGAATTTGCGCCGCGGCGTGGATCTGTCCACGGACCTGTATCTCTCCATTGAAAAGCAATTCGAGACCGCGCGGATGGACGAGTTCAACGACGCGGCGCTCATCACCGTGGTCGACTCAGCGGTGACTCCGCAACGACCGGAGTGGCCGCGCTACTCTATTCTTGTGCCCGCCGCGATCATGGGTGGCATGATTCTCGGAATTCTGGTCGCCGGGGTTGCGACGGTGTACGCTGACTGGACACGCAGAGAGCCAGTCGCGGCGCGCCGTCTGCGCACTGCCCTTCGACGCAGCCGTGACTCCCGAGACACAACGCCGATCGCTCGGCGTGCCTGAGCAGAGATCGTTCGCGGCTCGCGCGCTCCCCTTCGTAACGTGGGGACTCGCCTTTCACATCCTCATAGTCGCCGCTCTGTTCGGCGCGCTCCGCCTCCCGCCAACAGTCGTGCGAACGATCGCGGCGTGGAAGGAGATGGCGGTGGTGCTGCTGCTGCTCACCGCGGGAGTGCGCGCAGCAACGGGCCGCGGCGCGCGTGTTCGTATCGGCGCGGTAGACCTGTGCGTGATTGCTTGGCTGTCGCTCGCGGTACTCTTCTTCCTGATGGAAGATGTGGTGTGGGGTGGCAACGTTCCGCTGAACGCAGCTGCGTTCGGGGTTCGCGACATCTCATTCTTTTTGCTGCTGTATTTCATCGGCCGATCGACACCGGAGATCGCGGATGATCCGCGCACGTTCAGGCGCCTCTTCATAATCCTGGCGGTAACGTGCGCGATCGCGATCTTCGAGTGGCTATTCGTCACGCCGGAGATGCTTGTGGTGCTAGGCGTCGCGGCATACGTGCAAGACTTCCTGGGCACCGCGGCGTTCACGGTCAATAACGTTTATGGTCTTCCGGACAATTATTGGAGCTACATGGGCGGCCATCTGGTTCGCAGGGCCGGCTCCATCTATCTGTCCAGCCAGGGATTCGCGACGCCGTTTCTCATCTTCCTGCCAGGGGCGACGATGTGGCTCTGGTTGCGCGCGAATCGCTCGGTCTGGCTTAAGGTTGTGTACGCGGTCATCTGGGCCGGACTGATCGTCTCGTTCACGCGCACAGCGCTACTGATCTGCATACTGCAGGCGCTACTGATACTGCTGTATCTCCGCCGCCCCACCGGGGCCGCGCTCATGGTGGCGCTCGGTGGCCTCGCTGCTATCGTCGCGATGATTGTCTTCCCCAGTCTTGCCACCTTTGTAATGGAAACGCTCACCTGGCAGACGGGAAGTAGCACGTCGCATGTGAAGGACTGGACCGCGGGTATCACTGCGTTCGCCGAGGCGCCGTGGGGTCACGGGCTCGGCACAACCGATCAGACCGCGGTACGCGCCGGTCTTGATCCGATCACGGCGGACAATCAGTATCTCAAGTACGCGGTCGAGATGGGCCTGCCGGGCCTACTGGTCCACGTGAGCACGCTCGCGCTGCTCGGTCTCAGTGGCTACCGGATCATGAATGAATCGCAAGTGCCCGAGCAACGCGCGTTTGGCGTGATGGTAGCACTTGCCACGCTTGGAATCGCTATCGACGGAATGACGGGGGTGATCTTCAACAACCCGATCGTCGCGTACCTCTATTTCTGGTTCGCGGGCACGGCGGTCACCGTCGCGCAGAGGCTTCCACAAGGGCGCGCTGTACGGTCGGAGCGGCTGGAGGTGATGTATGGTTGATGCAGTTCCCGTTGGAGTCATTCTGCTCAACTGGAATGGCACGGCAGATACGCTTGCCGCGTTGGAGTCGCTGTGGCAATCGCAGCCGCGGCCGCGCCGAGTGGTCGTAGTGGACAACGGATCAGCACAAGAGTCAGTGCAAGCGCTGCGCGAGTGGGTCGAAGCACACGACAATGCATGGGCTCGCGTCCTCGAGCTGAGCACGAACGCGGGCTTTCCCGGCGGAAACAATGCCGGGCTCGCGGACGTGGCGCAGGACTCGTCGATCGATTTCTTTCTGCTGCTCAACAACGACGCCACGGTAGCGCCCGATTTCTTTACGGAGATCATGGACGGCGTCGCTGCGCGCCCGGACGGCTCGCTGTACACGTCAACTATATACGAAGCTGATCGCAAGACGCTGTGGTATGCCGGCGGCACCGAGCACCGGCACCGCGCGCTCGTTCTACACTCCGTCAAGAAGTTAGGTGGCGCTCCCGCCGATACGGAGTTCATCTCCGGCTGCGTCATGCTCATACCGCGCCGCACGTACGCGGCACTCGGCGGACTGGCCGAAGTTTATTTCCCGCTGTACTGGGAAGATGTTGAGTACAGCTTCCGCGCACGCGCCGCAGTGGGGCCGCTTGTCTACGCTCCGCGTGCCGTGGCATATCACAAGGTCGGCGCGACCGTGGGCAGCGGCGATGTCACGCCACGAGTAGCCTTCGTGCAGAACCATCACCGCGCCATGTTCGTGCGCCGTAATTTCCGTGGATCCGATCGCGCCATCGCGCTCGGCTATCTCTTGGTGACGAAGCCGGCACGCTTCATCAAGGAAGTTCTCAAGGGAAACGCGAAGGTTGGTGCCGCGACTCTCTCCGGAGCACTCCGCGGAATGCTCCTCACCGATCCCGAACGGGGACTACCGCCCAAAGCACTAGCGCGTCGTTAAGCATTGTTAACCGCAGTTCCGCGCTGGCGCCGACTCACCGTATCGAGCGATACGCGGCCACAGCCTGTTCCGCAGCGACTGTCCAACTAAACTGACGCGCGCGTTGCCTGCCCAGAGACGCGAGTGTCGCACGGTCAGCGATTGCGGCAGTGACTCCATCAGCGATCGAACCCACATCCAGCGGATCTACCAACACCGCCGCACCGCCACATACCTCGGGGAGTGCTCCGCTCCGCGCCGCGGTGACCGGTGTGCCGCACGCCATGGCCTCAATTGCAGTCAGGCCAAAGCCTTCGTGCAGTGACGGGAGAGCGACACAGCTGGCGTTGGTGTACAACGCATGCAGGCGCTCATCGTCGACACGCCCGAGGTACTCCACTCCTGGCTCCCCGCCAACGCCAACGCCGCCCCAGCCGTCAGCACCGGCGACGACAAGCAACTCTGCGTGGCCTCGGCGCCGGCGCAGCGCCATTGCCTGAACGAGGCGTGTAAGGTTCTTCCGCGGCTCCAGAGTACCGACGAAGAGAACGTACGGAACCGCGGGACAACTGGAGTCCGAACTCGGGCCGAAGAAGCGCTCCGAGACGCCGTTGGCCACGATCCTGATCCGCTCGGGGCTGATCCGCAACAGTCGCGTAACGTCGTCCGCGGTATCAGCGGACGGAACGAGGATGAGATCGGCGGCACGCACCGCGCGCGGGAGCGCGATGCTGCTGTAGCCGCGATTCCACCTTCCCATCGTTTCGGGATTTCGCAGCAGAACCAGGTCGTGCACGGTAATGACGGTCGGAATCGATCCGCGCCGGAGCGGGCCGCGTGCGATGGGAATGTGATACACGTCAGCTCGTGCATCTCTCGCCGCGTGCCGTCCTCCGCGCGGATACCAGGCCAGGTCGTGCGCGAGCACGCTGGCATACCGACCGAGCCCGCGCTGCAACGTCAACGGTGAGCGTACGGTAACGACATCCACATCGCCTCGGCGGGCCAGGCTTTCGCGCAGCTCTTCCGCGTACCGCGCGGTGCCTGCGCCGCCCAGAACCGTGTGAGACATATCCAGCGCGACGCGCATCGGTTGGTCAGGCAGGCCGGGGGCGCTCGGGCCCGAATAGCGCGCCCGGATGCTTCCTCAGGAACCGGAGCATTCCCCTGGCGTGCCACATCGTTCTTCGATTGAAGAAGACTCTGTCGGTGACTGCCTGGTGCTCGTGCACGGCCATCGCGGCTGGTACCTGCCATACTTCCCAACCGGCGCTCCACATCCGCCATGCAAGGTCAATGTCTTCGACGTAAAGTGGGCGAAAACCTTCGTCGAATCCGCCGACGGACTTCCACGCATCAAGGCGCACGAAGAGCACGGCGCCGAGCATCCAATCCACCATCCGGTCAGAATCGGGCGGCGGAAGATAGTGCGCGCTACTCATGCCAGTGCGCTCCGCGAGGCGACGTAGTGGCGTCCTGCGCACAATGGTGCCGGCGACACGCGGAAAACGACGAGCCGACGGCTGTGCCGATCCGTCAGGGTACTGCATGAGTGGGCCGGCCATGCCGCAATTCCGCCGTCCCTTCATGGCATCGACGAACGCAGCGACGCAACCCTCACTTAGCACCACATCTGGATTGAGAACCATGCCAAACTCCGAGCGCGCGTCGCGCAACGCGGCGTTGTGGTTCTCCGCGAAGCCACGTTTCTCATTCTGTATGAGGATCGATGCATCTGGGATGATAGTACGGGTGAGCGCATCGCTCCCGTCGTCAACGCCGTTGCGCACCAGAACGACACGGATTCTGCCGGCAAAGCGTTGCTGCGCGATCGCTGTGAGGCACGCGGGAAGTTTGGCTGCCTCGCCGGTCGACACGACGGACAGCGTTACTTCCGTCACGCGAGCGCTGGCCTCGGTTCGTTACCCAGGAACACTGAGCGGAGAGAGATTGGCACGATCCGGCGCGCAGCCGACAGAAGCAACAGGGTATCGATCGTCACGCGTAGAGTCCACGCGATGGCCGCGCCGTTGATTCCGTAGCGCCCCACGAGAACCCAAGCGATGGGAATATGGATGAGCAGCTCCAGCATGTGGAACTTGGCCGGCACGTCCGGCCGGCCAGAGGCTTCCAGAAACGTGTATGGCAGCTGGGCGATCGCGTTAATGAGCACCCCAATAGCAAGGATGCGCAGCGCCGTGGACCCAGCCGCGGCGTATACCGGCCCCATCCACCACCCGAGTATTTGCGGCGCTAACAGAAACGCCAGGAGCGCGGGCACCCCCATGACAACAACGAGAATGCGAATCGACGACGCGAAAAGCCGGTTGATCTGTGGCGCCGCGGCTACGGTTCCGAGGCCCGTGAGCAGCGGGAAGAGCGCGGCGGCGAGGCTAACGGGGATGAGCAGAAGTCGTGTCATCCCCTCGTACGGAGCTGTGTAATAACCCACCGCTTCGAGTCCCGCACGTGCCCCGAGCGCGAACCGATCAAAGTAAACGAGCATCGGACTCACGATGCCTGAAATTGCGACCCACCCGCCAAAGGAGATGAGCCCCCGTAGCCTGCGCCAATCATGCGGCAGCTCGACGCGGAACCTCGGCACCACATGCCCGATCGCGATGCCGCTCGCGATCACCGTCAGGATACGCCACGCCAATACGCCGAGCATTATGGTTGGGAGTGAGTAGCCGCGCCATGCGAGGATCGCGGGAATTACAAGTGTGCCGGCGCTGGAGGGAATCTTCAGCATGTTGCTGATGTCGAAGCGCTGTGCTCCTTCCAGCACGCCACGCAGGGTCATGACAACCAGGACCGCGGGGAGGTTGAGCCCGACGACGACAAAGAGCGTGGTCGCTTCACTCGTCAGTGCGGCATTAGCGTGAAACACGTGCCGCACGAGAAGCGGCGACGCGAGCGCGAGCGCGAGCCCGGCCAGTGATCCGATCGCGAGCTGGGTAGCGATGGAAACGGAGGTAATCTGCGACACGTCATCGGTGCCGCGGGCAATGGAGTCCGCCACGTAACGAACGGTGGCCTTGCCGAGCCCGACATCGAATAGCGTGAGATACTCGAGGAAGGCCCAACTCATCCCGAGCAGCCCGAAGCGCGCAGGGCCGAGCGAATGAGTCAGTACTGGAAAGACGAAGACCGCAACCACCAGCGGCACGCCGAACCCGAGCAGATTGAGCAACACGTTCCGGCCAAGGCGGGAGCGCACAAGCCGGGAGAGCTCAGCGATCAACCCGCCGCTCCGTCACCGTTTTCCGTGATACTCATTGGCGGTCGCCGGGCTAGAAGTTGTGGATGACGCCATTTGCGTGCTCCAACCTGCCTGGAGCACGACGAACTACATCATCCGCTTCTTCCATGTGTCGGGGACCAACGGCGAGTCGATCTCGATAGGCAGGTGATACTGGAACGGCTTGGTGCCGTTGGCCTGGATCCAGTCGATGATGCTCTGCAATCCGTCGCGTAGCGACACCTTGGTCTCGTAGTCGAGCAGTCTGCGCGCCTTATCCGCCGAGCAGGTGGCGTAGCGGACCTCACGCGGCCGGTCGGGCACGAAGATCGGATCCAGATCGAAGTCCATCAGATCCGCGATGGTACGCGCGAGGTTCAGAATGCTGATGTATTCCTCGTCAGGCCCGATGTTGATGATCTCACCCACGACGTTGGACTGCGAGCCCATCTTGAGCAGCGGATCGACGCAGTCCTGCACGAAGGAGAAGCAGCGCATCTGGCCACCATCACCGTACACGATTGGCTGCTTTCCCTGAAGCATCCTGTTGATCATGATGCTAGCGACGTTCCGATACGGATCATCGTACTTCTGCTTGGGGCCGATGATATTGTGCGGAACGGCAATGACGTACTCGAAGCCGTGTGTGTCCGCCACGTTCTTCACCAGCAGCTCGGCTGCGTACTTGGCGATGCCGTACGGATCTACCGGCTGCGTTCGCGTTTCCTCCGTGAACGGCGCTGGCGCATCACCGTAGCGCGCCATGCTGGAGCAATTCACGAAGCGCGTGACGTCGTTGCTCGCGGTCGCGGCGAGCAGCGCGGCCGTGTTCTGGTACACGTGCTGCGCAATCAGTGCCGGAGAGAAGACACTCAACCCCTCGGTCGCAATGGCCGCACAGTGGTACACGAGATCGCACCCCTTGGTGAGGCGCTTCATGGCGTCGACGTCGCAGCAATCCGCCGTCTCGAACTCGATCCCTTCGGGCAAGTTGGACAGTTCGCCGCCGATCATGTTGTCGCACCCGACGACGTGCGCACCACCCTGCACGAACGCCTCGGCGAGATGGCTGCCGAGAAAGCCAGCGGCCCCGGAAACGAATACTTTCATGCCGGAATCTCGCCGCCCGTTGGCATCAAGTCAACGGCGTACCGGTGCGCGCCGCCCCACTTTGGAGTGCGCCGAGCACCTCCGCCAGAACGAATGATACGGGGATCGTGGTGAGACAGATGTTGGTCGGTTGGGTGCACTGATCAAAGCAGGGCCGGCATGGCATCGGTGTGACGTGGACCACGGCACTGTGCGGTCCGTACGGCCGGTACCAGTCAGCGTTCTGCGGGCCGAAGATGGTAACCGTCGGCGTTCCGACCGCCGCGGCGACGTGTGCGGGCCCGCTGTCATTGCCAATGAACAGATCGCAACGCCTGAGATACGCCGGCAGCTCCGCGAGCGGCGCGCTGATGCACGTTGCACCCACCTCTTCCAGCGATCTGCCATATCCATCAGGGCCCACAAATACTGCCACTGTCATCTCTGGCAGTTGCGTGAGCGACGAGATCAGCGCGGCAAACCGGTCCAGCGGCCAGCGCCGCACCGCTTGGCTTGCGGACGGGTGCACAGCGATCAGCATCCCCGCACCATCCAGTCCCAGCTCAGCGAGTGTCCCGTCGACGCGGGCCTGTACATCAGGATCGACGCCCAGCGCGGGCGTGCCAGACTGAACGACGCTCGCGGGTACGTCTTCACCGAACGAGCCAAGCATCGCCAACCAATCTTCAACCTTGTGCGATGACGCAGGCGGAGCGGGTACCGTGTCGGTCAGAAGCCCGGACGCGCCGGGTGCCGCAAAGCCGACGCGCCGGCGCGCTCCGATAAGCCACGTCAGAACATTTGAGCGGAAATCCATCCGCGCGTCGATCGTGAGATCGAACCGTTCGCGACGAAGCGCACGGAGCAGCTCGATCATTCCGGTGTCACGAAAGCGCCGCATGGCATACTTGTCGTGAAAGGCGGTCCACGGAATGTCCGCGATCACGAACCGGTCCACCACGCCGCCGGGAGCGAGCAGCGTGCGCGCGTGCTCTTTGCAAAGGAGCACTATCTCAGCATCCGGGAAGCGCCGTCTGAGCCGGCGAAGAAACGGCTCGGCCATGATCGCGTCGCCGATCTGCCAGAATTCCAGAACCAGGATCTTGCGCGGCTCGGTGAGCGCATCGCGGCCTGCCCGCAACCGCTTCCACTGCGCCAGCGTGGACAGAGGCCAGAGCAATGCGTCGAGCACGGCAAGTACAAGTTGTTTTCGCCGCGTTACCACCCAGTTCTGGGCCACGTCGGTCTACGGCGCCATCACAGCTGTATCTACAGCGCTAGTATGCGCCGCTGCGGCTGAACAGGACGGGGATCGTCTTCAGCATGATCTTGCAGTCCAGTCCCACCGACCAGTGCTCGATGTACTCACGGTCGTAGCGCACGACTTCCTCGAAGTCCACGACGTCGCTGCGCCCGTTCACCTGCCACAGCCCCGTTATACCCGGTTTGGCGTCCAGCCGGCGGAAGTGGTGATCCTCGTATGATTCCAGGTCGGCCTCGAAGAATGGCCTCGGGCCCACGAGCGACATATCTCCAACAAGCACGTTCCAACACTGCGGAAGCTCGTCGATGCTCCAACGCCGGAGCCACGTACCGAAACGGGTAACGCGCGGATCGTCGGGGATCTTGAAGAGGCGCGAGTCACCCGTGTAGTTGAGATGTGCAAGCCGCTCCTTCTCGACGTCGGCACCGACGCGCATGGTGCGGAATTTCAGCATTCGAAAGCGGCGGCCGCCAATCCCGGCCCTGTCCTGCCAGAAGAATACAGGGCCGCGTGAATCGATCTTTATGAGCAGCGATACGAGCGCGAGCACCGGAGCCAGGACCAGAACGGCCAGCACAGCACCGATCACGTCCACCGCCCGCTTGATGACCAGCGCCTGGGCCTTGAGTAGCGGTGCCCCGAGCTCGAAGAAGGGCTCGTCCTGGTGCCAGACCAGTAGCGGTCTGCGTCCAGCGACCTGCACGGAGCGCGCGGGATACAAAAATTCGCAACCGGCCGAGAGGCTGATGTCGAGCACCTCGCGCACTTGCTCGTCGGGAAGCTGCGACGCGACAATCACGGCCTCCGCACCGACGGATGCGATCGCCTGTGCCAGACGGTGTAGAGCTTCGCGCTCCTTCCCCTGCCGCGCGAGGGTGAGGGTCGCGATTGGCCTGTAATCGCCGCCCAGCTCGGTCGTGATCTGGTCGAAATTCCAGTGCTCGGCCTGCGCCCGTTCCACGACGATAGCCGGCGTGGCACCTCGTGGGCCCGGCCAGACAACGCGGAGAAACCAGTCAGTGATGCGCCGCTCAGCGCCAAGCACGACCCAGAGCACCGCGGCCACCAGCAGGAAGATCGGCACAGCCGCGACCGGCCCGTGCACGGCGAGCAGTGGCCAGAGGAAGACCGCGGCCGCGACGGCGGCAGCGGCAGCGAGCCGCGCCGCCTTATACAGGTGAACGCCGCGGGAATAGTTGCCCGTGATGAGGAGACTGGCCAAGAGCACCACCGCCGGAGCCGGGCCGAAAGGCGTCGGGACACCCTCGGCCGATGCCAGCGCACCTGTACGGGCAACTCCCCAAAAGATCGCCTGGATGATGAAGATCGCGCTGATGTCTGCCGCGGCGAGCACGAGCAGCCGTTTGATGAGCCGCACCGCGTGCCGGCGGACCGCGACGGGCCGGCGCTGCCGAAGCACTCTGGCGGGCCACTCCGAAGTTGCGCCAGGCGTGCGCCGTCCAGGAACGGTTTTGGGAAGCGAGTAGAGCCGGAGTCGTTGCTCCGGTGTGGCCGACGAATCAGGCGTCATGCGCCATGGATCCGAGTGATGCGAACCTGCCCGCGTGGGGGTGAGCCATCGTTACGCGATATTCGCGCAATTATTCTGCCAGCCACGGTTGCGCCAGCACAGGGCGATTCACCGTGAGAAAGGCGTGAACGAGAGCGAGAGCGTGCCGTTATGCACGTCTACTTTTGAAGGGCCGTTAGGGCAGCCGGACTGGTTCTGAAAGAATGCGTTGAGCCGATTGCCCACAATCAGTTCACCGGAAAGGTAACCTCCCGTGATGCTTCGTCCGCCTCGAACTCCGGGAAGAATGGAAACGTCGTGATTACAGTAAGCTACAAACGCCGGCCACTGGTAATTGCTGCGAACGTCCTCATTCCAGCGTATGCGATTGAACGTAAGTCCGTATGATCCGTTGCGGCCTACCCTGTCGATCGCGATCCACTGACTCGACGCGCCTGGTCCGATAGCGGCACCGATGGCCTGGCCCCCCTGGGTGTAGCCCTGAATCACGCGGCGGCTGGTATAGAATACGCCGACGGAGCGGTTTTTGAAAGTCGGGCTCTGCTCGATCGTCGTGATTTCAGTCTGCACCCGGAAGGTTGACGCCGTCACCGGCGCCGGCTTACGGTACTGCAGTCCGAGTGTGTACCCGTGCGAATGGCTCGGCGAGATAATGAAATCGTGCACGGAACGCGGCAGCTCCTGCCTTGCCCACTCTATATATGCTTCCAAGCCATCGTCGGGAAATATCCAGCGCCCGAAGAGCGACAACAGCTGGTCCCGGCCGCCGGGGTCCAGTGATGAATCAGCCAGCGCACGTTCCGACGGCCGGCCGGTGTTGGCGAAAACGTCCAACCACCTAAGCGGTACGTCGCCGTAACCCGAGGCGGTGGCGTATACTGCGCGCGTGGCGCCGAGGGTGAGCGTGGGCTGGAACGAGGGTCGCCACGTGACCGCCGCAGCCGCGAGAGAGCGAACGTCGTCGGTGGTGGTAGTATCGAAGTACTGCGACTCTGATAGTGCACCCACGAACCAGCGCGCTTCGAAGTCGCCTGCGCGGGTGTGCCATGGTCTGGGCGTTCTGAGCTCGATGCGTGGCACGCCAGCCGCGTTGTCGCTCATGACGATCGCGTTCCTGATGCCCGGCCCCCACCACATGTTTTCGCTCGTAACGCCGACCTCGATCGGACCAGTATCATACCAGGCGCCGGTCTGGCCGGGTCTGACGCGGAACAGTGCGTCCTTCCCGAAGCGCCACGGCACATCGGCCGAAAAGGGCTGCGCATACCACGGGTCCGCGTATCCGTCACCATAGCGCAGTATTGGAACCTGCGGCGTGTAGAATCTGTTCGGGTCAACATTGCGCTCGAAATTCGCGTTGGCGGAAAAGTCGAGCTCTGGTGCGACGACCCAGTGCAGCCGGCCGTACCACCCCTGAGCGCCGCCGGCCACTCGAAAGTTGAGCCCTCTTCCGGCCCACAAGGCGCCGTCGTTGAGCGAGAACGGAAGGGCGGCGTTTACGATGACGTCAACCCTTGGGATGAGCGGCGCTGTGGTTGATCGAGCGGTACGCCTTCCCACCGCCCCTTGGCCCATAGTCGAAGCGCTACGCAACAAGTAGCTATCCAGATAAGCCGTATCGCCAGCGAGCTGTGCCAGGCGCAGGCGATCACTCACGTCCGACGTTGGATACACCACGCCGCTCGCGCGCGCTGCCTTGATGGCCGGCGTGACCCCCGGCACAACGGTGGGCCGGGGAGCTGGCGCATTGGTCGGCCGAACGCCCTGTGCCCTGAGCGACCATGGCGCGGCCGTGGCGAGAACTGAGAGCAGGGTTGCCACGCAGAGCCGTAGCCGCTGCGCGGTGATAGAACCGGGAGTAAATTGCGCCGGACCAAACGCCGGCGGCGGCCGTCGCGATTTTGTCAGTGCCCTCTGTATCACGGATGCCAATCTACTTGAACGCCCGCCACAGCAACACCATGCTTGCGGCTATCTGTACCGCTGCGCTTCTCGCCGCACCGCCGCGAGAAGCGCACACACAGAGCAGTGTGAGCGTTGCGGGGGCGCGTGGCGGAATCGTGGCGGGGACCGAGCTGGACAGTTATCTGAGGTATCTCCAGACACTCGGGCGCGTTCCCCTGATGCCCTGGTCGCTGCGGACCTTCTCCGCGCCAGAGGTGGATTCGCTCACCAAAGTGAGCGGCACCCACCCCTGGGCACAGAGCTGGCTGTTCCAGAAGTCTGTTGGAGCGCGGCATTTTGCCGTGCTGCCCGTGACCGCCGCGGTGCGCTATAACAGTGCATTTCCGCTCGGGAGTAACGACGGGCCGATATGGGCGGGGCGCGGGGCGACAACGTCGCTGCAGGGCGGAGTGGCACTGGCGTGGGGGCCGTTGTCCGCGGTGTTGGATCCGATTGTGTTTCGCGCTGAGAACCGACCGTTCACGCTGCAGCCGAATGGGCACAGTGGCACAGCCAGCTTCGCCGACGGTGATTTCCCCACGCTCGTCGACCGTCCCCAGCGATTCGGGAACGGTGCATACTCGAAGTTCGACCTCGGCGAGAGTACCGTTCGGCTCGACCTGTTCGGTGTGAGTGCAGGGATATCAACAGCTAACCAGTGGTGGGGTCCCGCGACGGTTTTTCCGGTGATTCTGGGCAACAACGCGCCGGGGGTACCACAGGTTTTTCTCGGCACTGAGCGGCCGACCAACATAGGGGTGGGCCGAGTGCAGGCGCGGGTGGTTTACGGCATAGAGCGACAGTCAGATTTCTCACCCGTGGTCGGCCCGGACACGTTCGTGAACGGTGATCTGTCTGGCCGGAAGCGCTTCATGTCAGGGCTGGTCGTAACGTTCACGCCGGCTCCGGTGCCCGGCTTGGAGCTGGGGGGCGCACGTTACTTTCACCAGGCGTGGTTCGGCAGTGTTGGTTCGCGCGAGCTTCGCACGCCCTTCGAGGGATTCCTCAAGACATCCATCCCCCAAGGCCCGGCAATTCCTGGAATTGACAATCGGGATGTGCTGAAAAATCAGCTCGCATCGGTCTTCGGGCGTTGGGTGCTACCGCACAGCGGCTTCGAACTGTACGCGGAGTACGGGCACGAGGACCACAACTACGATGCGCGCGATTTTGCGGAGGAGCCGGATCACTCCCGGATCGCGATGGCTGGGTTGCGCAAAGTTTTCCCACGAGGTGACGGGACGTTCAGTGCACTCAGAGCCGAGTTCATAGACGGGTCCGCACCGACCCTGCTCAGACATCGTGATGAGGGGTTGATTTATGTCCACTACCCATTCAAGCAGGGACACACGCAGGACGGTCAGTTGCTGGGCGCGGAGATAGGAGTTGGCTCGCCCTCGGGCCAGAGCTTGGGGTGGGAAACCTTCTCTCCATCCGGCCGTACCACATGGTACGTGCAACGGATTGTACAAGACAACCAGGCGACATTCCTAGCCTCCGGCGTAGCGACCTATCGCACCTCCCATCTGACGGGGACATTCGGCTATGAGCGGCGCCGTTTTGGGCGTTTGGCGGACCTCACCTACGGCGCGGCCTTGAGCGAAGGCAAGCGGGGTGCCGCATTAGGCCGAGAGACCAATGTCACCGCATCCCTAGCGCTCACAACACACCTCTGGTAATCGCTAGCGATGCAGGTGCAACCGCTTGTGGGGGAGTGCATCGGGAGAGCGATCCTGCGGGCCGGATCCACCGGGCTGTCGAAAAGGCGCCAAGCGATTTAGACTCTTCTTTCCATGCCACCTTTGGCATTGACGTAATCCCGGCTTTTGGAGACTGTTTTTGGGAACCCTTCTAGTCACAGGCGGTGCAGGCTTCATCGGCACGGCACTCGTACGAAAGCTGATTCGCGATACGGGATACGTTGTGGTAAACGTTGATGCTCTGACGTATGCCGGGAATCTTGAGTCGCTTGCCGATGTCACCCCGGAGGAGCGCTACCACTTCGCTCATGCAGATATCTGCGACGCAAGCGCAATGCGCGCAGTGTTAGATCAGTACAAGCCCACAGCAGTGATCCACCTCGCCGCCGAGTCGCACGTGGACAGGTCGATTGACGAGCCGGGTGCATTCGTTCAGACAAACGTAGTCGGCACCTTTACGCTTTTGCACGAGACGCTTAGATACTTCCGCCGGCTGAGCGACGCACACGCGAAAGCATTCCGTTTCGTGCACGTGTCTACCGATGAGGTATTCGGCACTGTAGACGGGAACGGGCTATTTACGGAGCAGACACAGTACAAGCCGAACTCTCCTTATTCGGCCAGCAAGGCGGCATCCGATCATCTCGCGCGGGCATGGTTCCACACGTACCGCCTACCCGTAGTCACGTCGAATTGCTCCAACAACTACGGCCCGTACCAGTTTCCTGAAAAGCTAATTCCTCTGGTGATCCAGAACGCCATCGCGGGCAAGCCGCTGCCTGTATACGGGCGCGGCGAAAACATTCGCGACTGGTTGTATGTTGATGATCATGCAGACGCGCTGCTCACCATACTGGAAGCGGGTGTGCCTGGTGAGACCTACAACGTTGGCGGTTGTAACGAGCGGCGGAACATCGATGTTGTCCGTAGCATCTGCACGCTGTTAGATGAGATGTTGCCCGATGCTGCGGTAGGCTCGCGCCAATCACTGATTCACTTTGTTGCCGATCGCCCAGGCCATGATCTACGCTACGCGATCGATGCTGGCAAGATTAGGCGCGAACTAGGGTGGTCGCCGCGCGAAACATTTCAGACCGGCCTCCGCAAGACGGTCGAGTGGTATCTTGCGAATCCGACGTGGACGGAACGCGTTCTCTCGGGCGAGTATCGGGGCGAACGCCTGGGGCTGGCACACGCATGAAAGGGATCATTCTTGCCGGTGGCTCCGGCACGAGACTGTATCCGATTACAAGAGTCGTGAGCAAGCAACTGCTTCCGGTTTACGACAAGCCGATGATCTACTACCCGCTCTCGACGTTGATGCTAGCCGGGATCAGGGATATCCTAGTTATCTCCACGCCTACCGACCTGCCACGCTTCCGCGATCTCCTCGGAGACGGAGCACAGTGGGGAATCGAGTTCTCGTACTCTGAACAGGCTGAACCAAACGGACTGGCGCAGGCGTTCGTGATCGGTCGGGAATTCATTGGCAGCGGGAGTTCAGCGCTCGTCCTGGGCGACAATATCTTTTATGGTACCGGAATGGGGGACCAGCTCAAGCGCTCCGCAGCACAGCAAGACGGGGCGACAATCTTCGGCTATCACGTGAGCAATCCGGGGCGGTATGGCGTGGCTGAGATCGATGGCGCAGGGCGCGTGCTAAGTATCGAGGAGAAGCCGGCCCATCCAAAGTCGAACTACGCCGTGACGGGGCTGTACTTTTACGACAATGATGTCGTTGACATTGCGGCAAGCCTTGAGCCTTCGGCGCGGGGCGAGTACGAGATCACCGACGTAAACGTCGAGTACCTGCGCCGGGGGAAGCTGAAAATGGAGCTTATGAGCCGGGGCACGGCGTGGCTGGACACGGGCACACACGAGTCGCTGCACGACGCATCCAGCTTCGTGGAGACGATAGAGAAGCGACAGGGACTTAAGATCGCGGCCCCCGAGGAGATCGCTTGGCGCACCGGTTACATCGCAGACGAGCAGCTCGAACGGCTGGCAGGTAGCCTTGGTAAGAGCGGATACGGGGAGTATTTGCGCGGCATACTGGAGGATGGTCGCAGAGAGTGAAGGTGCGTGCAACGAAGCTAGCCGGCGTGCTAACGATCGAGCCGGTTGCGTTCGGCGACGCGCGTGGATTCTTTATGGAGTCGTTCAACTCAAAGCGGTACGCTGAGGCAGGGATAGCGGAGCAGTTCGTGCAGGACAATGTCTCCTTTTCGCAACGCGGAGTGCTGCGCGGACTGCACCTACAGCACCCGAACGCCCAGGGTAAGCTGGTCCAGGCACTTCGCGGCGAGCTCTTCGACGTAGCCGTTGACGTGCGCGCGGGGTCGCCCACCTTCGGTGAGTGGGTTGGCGAGTATCTGTCCCACGAGAACAAGCGGCAGCTTTACATCCCACCTGGCTTTGCGCACGGATTCCTAGTAACGTCAGACGAGGCGCTATTCGCATACAAATGCACGGACTACTATCACCCTGAGTCCGAGCTATCGATACGCTGGGACGACCCCAAAGTTGGGATCCAGTGGCCTACGTACGACGCATCGCTGTCGACAAAGGACGCCAATGCGCTACTGCTCGATGAAGTCCCGCTAGAGTTGCTGCCGAGCTATGCGCGATGATCGTCCCGGCCAATGCGAAGCTGGGTGTTGGCACCATCCTAGTCACTGGCGCATCGGGCCAGGTTGGCTACGAACTCGTGCGCTCGCTCGCGCCGCTCGGCAATGTGGTCGCACCGACGAGCGCCACGATGAATCTGGCAGATACCGACGGGATGCGCGCAGTAGTGCGCGAGATCGCGCCCGCGCTGATCGTGAACGCCGCGGCGTATACTGCGGTGGATCGGGCGGAGGTTGATCGCGAGTATTGCTTTGCCATCAATGCGCGTGCCCCTGGGATCCTCGCCGAGGAAGCGCTACGTTTGGGCGCGGCGTTGGTGCACTTCTCCACCGACTACGTGTTCGATGGCACTAAGCGCACGCCGTACACTGAGGTTGACGCTCCGTGCCCAATAAACGTGTACGGCGCATCCAAGCTCGCCGGTGAGGAGGCGATTGCCAGCGTTGGCGGCGGCTTCCTCATCCTACGCACGAGCTGGGTGTACGGGGCACGCGGAACGAATTTCCTGCGCACAATACGCGAGCTTGCTCAGTCACGCCGCGAACTCAAGGTCGTGAGCGATCAAGTTGGGTCCCCCACATGGAGTAGAGCCATTGCAGGAACAACTGCCGTTGTGCTCGGGAAGCTCCTGCGAGGAGACCGAACGGCGGCGGAGAGCGTAATAGCGGCCAGCGGCGTATACCATTTGACGGCCGACGGCTCGACCAGTTGGCACGAGTTCGCGCGAGCGATCGTTGACGCTGAGCACGAGCGCAGCAAGGTGGCCTGCAAACGCATGATGCCCGTGACCACTTCAGAATACGGGGCGCCCGCCCCACGGCCGCTCTTCTCGGTGCTGGACAACAGTAAGCTGCGCTCGCGCTTCGACTGCGCGCTGCCGGACTGGCGCACGCTCCTGAAACTGGTCCTACAGGACGTTGCATGTGTCGGACAGTGATGCTCGCCTGATGACACAAGCTCTGATTCTGCGCACGTCTGGTCAGGACGGCGCCTATCCTACACGGTTGAGCCTCCCGAAATGCCACGCAGTGTACCGCACCACACATCATGCTCAGATCGCTTCCTTCGGCCACCTCGGCCAAACCGGAGTCGGTGATTACGTACGTGTTCTCAGCTGCACGACTGATCTGCGGAGTGCGCAATTTAGCCGGCCAGAACTCGGTGGTTTTGTTGTTTGAACAACCCGCCGTAAGGCCGGAGAGTATCGCACTCGGCGCTCTCAATGCACTTCAGGTCCTTCAGTCGGCGCCCAAAGGATCCCGAGTAGTGGGTGCTGATTATCTTCGCTCGGCTGGAGCTAGTGTGGGGGTTTCCGCCTACATACGTCTACGCCGCCTGCCAGCGGCTGTTAACCGAATACTGCTCCCAGAATCCAAAGCGGAAACCAGCGCCGACTAGAACGATTCGCTTAGACGTTTCTTGGGTGAGTGCAGGAATCACTACTGCGGACCAGTGGTGGGGTACCGCCACAGTCTCCGAATAATTCTGGGCAATAACGCGCCAGGCGTCGCCAGGTGTTCCTGGGGACAGAAAGGCCGACCAATATGGGTGTCGGCCGAATACAGGCGCGGGTGGTGTACGGATTTGAGCGACAGTCCGACTTCTCGCCAGTG
Organism: Gemmatimonadales bacterium; assembly: GCA_038232435.1. Taxonomy (GTDB): domain Bacteria; phylum Gemmatimonadota; class Gemmatimonadetes; order Gemmatimonadales; family Gemmatimonadaceae; genus Fen-1247. The sequence continues at coordinate 21,559 of JBBSHV010000004.1, forward strand.
TCGGGACCCGACACTTTCGTGAACGGGGACCAGCGACGAGCCGCACAGGATAACCGGCCACGTTGATCACGTTGGGAACCCCGAGCTACCACGCATCACAGCTGCTGGGAACAGCGGGCTTCGAACGCACCCGGCTCAGCGATCGCTTTGAGCTGCGGTGCGGCGGCTCCCTCGGCTGAGGCAGCGCGACGCAGTCTGCCGGGTAGCCGCAGCGGTGGGATCGCTGGAGCGCTATCTCCCATCCTGTTCACGACCGTCGCGCCAGTGCTCGTTGCTTGGGCGGACCCCAACCCGCCTGCGCGGACCAGTTCTTCGGGCGTGTGTTGCGCTGACCCGGCTAAGGCTTTGGAGCCGAGCCGCTCGCGGCCATCGGCGCGCTCCGCTGAGCGCCGGCGGCACTTACCCGGCGCAGGTGAAGGTGCGCAGAAAACTCGTCGTATGCGCGGGGATCTAGGAGTCGGACCATTCGCAGGAATTCGCGACCAATCGCGACGAGGATCCCAAAAAGCAGCCCGAGCGCGAGCCCTAGGAGGACAGCTTTTACGGTGCCCCGCGGATCGGGTCGAACAGGGACCTGCGGTGCGGCAAGTGTCGTAACGACAGGCGTGTTCCGCACCTCCTCGATCCGCGCCTGCTCATATGCCTGCGTCAGCGAAGTGGTCACTCCTTGCCGCGACAACACCTCCCGCTGCAATCGGTCCTGCTCGAACTGCAGCTGCGGCGAGTTCCGGTACTCCCGGTTCCTTTGCAGGAACGTCTGTAGGGCGTCCTCAGCACCCCGCAGCGCGGCTCGTGCCGATAGGAGCTGGGTCTCGATGAAATTGCGTTCCGCCGCCGCCTGGCCCTGCTTGGTCCGCAGGTTGAAGTCGTTCAGCACGACGAGAATACGACGCGCGATCAGTGCCGGAAGCAGGGAGTCAGGATACGTCACCGAGTAGCTGATTATACCACTGTCCTTATCCCTGCTCACCTGCACGTGCTCGAGGAGAATATCGATCGCGGACTCGACCCGCTGCGCGGAATCCGCGCCCTTGGGGTGCAGCCACATCCACAAGGGCGCGGAGCGTGTCCGGCCATTGGCAGCCCGCAGCGTCACGGCGGTATCACACACGGCGCGCAGAAGCTCGCGCGACCGGACCAGCTCGGGATAATATCCTGGGAGATCCTCGCCGCCGCTCACGCTCAGTCCGAACTGCGCGGCGAGCCCGGAGATCTGGGACCGACCCGTTCCGCTGTTCTGGGAAACGAACGCGCCGGAAGACGTGAACGTGCGTGGGCGCGAGATGCGCCAGGCGCCGGCAAGGATTATGCCTACTGCCGTGAAGACCAGAACCAGCCGCGCGTGTCGCAGCACCACGTTGAGGAGACGCAGGAGTGCGCCCGCTTCGGGCGCTGGTGCTTCGGGAAAGTCAGAGATCGTGGCGTGGAGCATCAGACGGCGGCTGAGTGGGTGTACGGCGGCACACGCGTGGTCCGCGACAGCTCCAGGATCTTGAGACCGGCCCGCGCCACGGCGGTCGGGGTAATCGCTTCCATGCACCGGGGTTGTGCGAAGAGGCAGCGTGCGCAGCGCTCGGTTCGCAGCCCGCGTGCTACGGGCCCACCGGCCGCGTCCGGATCAGGCAATGGCCCGCACGGGAGTTTTGCCCAGAAGACTGTGTGCCGAGGGCCGCGTGGGCCGAAACGCGACGCTGGGCTCGGACCGAAGATCGAAACCGTGGGCACTCCACGCGCCGCAGCGATGTGCAGCAGCCCCGTGTCGTTGCCTATGTACAGAGCACAGCCGTCCAGGACGGCGACCGTTTGCGCCAGGGTTGTGCGTCCTGTCAGATCGATCACAGATACGCCGCTGGCGCGCGCGATGGCCGCAGCCAGATCTCGGTCTGCCGCGGTCCCGAGCACGACTATGTGTGCGCCCGCACTCCGACTGAGCTCCCGTGCGACTTGGGCGAAACGGTCAATGGGCCACGCCTTTAGTGCGGAGTGACCTCCGGACGGACCGAAAGCCACGACCGGTCGGTCGTCGCGCGGAAGTTCCGTGCGCATGCTCGAGGCCTGCGGGAGCGCCGATGGTGAGGCGGGCCACACTTCCATCACGCTGCCGTCCCCGTCTGCGCCAAGAGCGCGGAGGATGTCATTGGTGTGTTCACTCTCGTGCTGTACGCCCCGTCCATCGACTACAAGCGTGTACAGCCGATCCATCCCGCGGCTGAATACTGATTTGCGTTCGCTCACCCGCTCCGAGAAGGCCACGCGGACCGGTGCGTTTGAGCTGTGGATGAGCCAGCCGGCGTACATGCCGTCGAAGTCCCACCGGGGCTGAATCGCGATATCGAATGTCCGGTCATGCAGGTGTCTCCGGACAAAGTGTCGCGCGAGGAACGGCATGAGGATAGGTCGGAGCGCACGTGGCGGAGACGGCCGGAACGGAATGATCCGATCGAGGTGCGGCGACCCAGCCATGATTTCCGCGCCGGCAGGTTTGGCGACCAGCGTCACGTCCGCGTCGGGATAGCGACGGCGAAGCTCGCGGAAAAACCCGCTGAACAGCACCATGTCGCCCAGTTCGTCCAAACGCACCACGAGGATGCGCAACGCCGAGCCGGCCGGAGTCGCACGTTCCGTACGGCTGGCTGGAAGTACACGCCGGGCGGCACCCGCGGCGGCGCCAAGCACTGCGGCGATCGTGCGCAACCGGAGAGGAAGCCGCTCCCCGCGAATGTCGGTCGTGGTCATCGCGCGGTCGCCGGCGGTGTTGCCGTTATCGGCGGTGTTGCGGTGACGATCGTGAACACGTGGGCCAGCGCCGCGAACAGCATGGGAAGGGCAAGCGAGAACTCGAACATGTTCTTGACGACGGAGACCGCGAACGGGTCGCGGAAGAACGTGAATGCCAACCACCCGGTGAGCATTGAATAAGACGTGCGGGCGACGGCACTCCCCGACCTTGCGCGGAGGTGGCGCAACCCCGCACCGAGCGCATAGAGCGCCACTACCGTACCCACCGCACCGAAATTGATCATGAAGGAGAAGAACGAATTCAGCGCTCCCAGCGGCGCGAAGACCTGAAAGCCAGCATCGGACGGGTTCAGGAGGAGCTTTTCCTTCGCGGGGAAGACAACCGTCGGGATCAGGTTGGCGAAGTCGCTCGCGAGAAAGATCGGTGCGCGGATGAGGCCGAAGTGCCCGTCAGCGAGGAAGTTGACCAGCGAGAAGCTCGTGAACATCGGTTCCGCCGCCAAATTGAACAATACCGTGTCGGGATTCACCGCGCCGCCGAGCCGGACCACTCCCATTACTCCGGTGAAAAGAGCGCTGAGAATCCCGCCGATCAGGAACGTCCGGTAGCGAATCGGGTGCTCGAACGCCGATCGATACGCCGCGAGCATGAGGAGCGACGAGATCATGTACAACCGACCACCAAGGGAAAGCGCAAGCCCGGCGACAACGAAATAGGTGAGGAAGAATCCGTCGCGGCGGATGTACCGAGCGAGGTCGATAGGACGGCGGAGCGCGCGCCCCGAGAGGCGCAGCATCGCAAGGGCGAACAGTGCAATGGACACCGCTACGAACGACCCGTGGACGCCGCCGTTACCGATGACGAGCGTCGTCCGGTAACCATGGAAGAACCGATCGCGCAGCATGATCCCCAACCCGACTGCTGCGATGATGAGCGCACCGAACAAGGGCGTCAGGAGTCCCGGAGCGAATTTGATGGGCGCGGCATACTGAACGGGCTCTGCCGGGCGCCGTCGAACGAACCCGGCGATGAACGAGAGATAGGCAGCGAGCGAGACTGTCGCGAACGCCACGAGCGTCCGGGAATCGGCGCGGCGGAGCAGCCCGTACCATATATCCATCCCGGTCTGAGATGCGAACGCCCCGCTAACGCCGAGCGCAAGCGGAAAGATCCAGTAAACGATGAACCCAAGCGAGAAGGTCAAGGCAGGATCGAAGCTGATCCCCTCAGGGCCGAAGCAGTAGCGTACGACCACGCCGACCGGGACCAGAATACAGACGAGATAAAGCAGCATCACGTCAGCCGCGCTCCGGGTGACCAGTAGGCCGGCAGAAATAGAGCTGGAGCGGGCATCTCATGCGCGTGTCGGGCGGAACGCTCAACGGATCGGTTTTCAGCTTTCAGGAGCCACGTCCCATTCCACTTGTTATTGCAGACAGTTTATTGCAGACAATGCCGCACACACCCACGCGCGGGCGCACCAACTGGCGCCAGACGGTGGCCGGGAGCCGGGTGGCGCGCCCGCCGCCGAGGGCGCGTGCCGCGGCGAACCGATCTCCGCTACCGGAACGGCACGGCGCCGCGAGTCCACAAGTGCGGGAGCATTTCGCCCTCGACTACATGCTCGCGAGTGCTGAAGATAACCTGCGCGAGCGGTGCAGCAACAGATGGCGGCCCGGGCTGGAACGTTGGAAGCCGCGGCCTATTATTCAGCACCTCCCACGCAACGAGCCCACATGCAGCCAACGGCCCTCATCTGGGGCATCACCGGCCAGGACGGTGCCTACCTCGCCGACCTCCTGCTCGGCAAGGGGTACGAGGTCCACGGCGCCTCGCGGGACGCCGCGACCTCGACGCTACCGAATCTGCGGCAGCTTGGGATTCACGAGCGCGTACACGTCACGCCCGCCGACGTGACCGATTTCCGGAGCGTGATCCATGTGCTCACGCGCGTCCGGCCGCACGAGATCTACAATCTCGCCGGCCAGAGTTCAGTCGGGCGGTCCTTCACGCAGCCGGCCGAGACGTTCGACAGCATCGCCGTCGCCACGCTCAATCTGCTCGAGGCACTCCGGCTGATGGATTCGTCTGCTCGCCTGTTCAACGCGGGGTCCGGAGAATGCTTCGGCGAGACGTTGGGGCGCCCTGCCGATGAGGACACGCCGTTTAGACCAAGGAGCCCGTATGCCGCTGCCAAGGCCGCTGCCTTCTGGACGCTTGCGACGTGGAGGGAGGCGTACGGGATGCACGCGTGCACGGGGATTCTGTTCAACCATGAGTCACCGCTCCGTCCCGAGCACTTCGTCACGCGTAAAATCGTGGCGGCTGCATGCCGTATCGCGCGCGGGAGCACCGAGGTTCTGCGCCTCGGCGATGTCTCGATCGAGCGAGATTGGGGCTGGGCGCCGGACTACGTAGACGCGATGTGGCGGATGCTGCAGCACCCTGATGCGCAAGACTTCGTCATCGCCACCGGGCGGACGCACGCCCTGCGTGACTTCATACGGCTGGCGTTCGAGCAACTCGGGCTTGATTGGGAGCAGTACGTACAGACCGACAGCGCGCTGCTCCGGCCGAGCGAGGTTCCGCTGGTGCGGGCAGACCCGGGCAAGGCAATGCGCGTCCTGGGATGGCGCGCGGAGCACTCTGTGGAGGACGTCGTTCGGCTGATGGTTCAGGCGGAGCTACACGGGGCTGGAAAAAACCGCTCCGAAACCGCGGGACGGAACTGAGCTCTGAACTAGGAACGCCGGCAGAGTGCGAGCTGTCTCGAAGGGGATGGCTGCCGACATGCGCGCTTCAATTCTGTGCACTGCGCAGTTAGGTTGCTAAGCTGTCGCTGCCCGGCACGGACATGCTGCGGGCCGCAGGAGCTGTTGCTTGTGACCGGAGCGCCGCCGCTCGGCGGACCGGTGGCGGTGTTGCGCGGTGTTGCGCGCTCTTGCATACCTTCTTAGGCCACGGATTATACGGATGTCGACTGCCCCCGCGCGCCGTCGGGCGCTGATTTCTGGCATTACGGGCCAGGATGGTTCGTACCTCAGCGAGATCCTGCTCGCCAAGGGCTACGACGTGCATGGGCTCATGCGGCGCACCTCAACCGTAACGACGAACCGAATCGAGTCCCTGTGCCGGGAGGCGCGCGGTGACGGCGCACTCTCGATCCACTACTGCGATCTGGGTGACAGCAGCAGCTTACGGCGTGTTATCGAGCGGGTGCAGCCGGACGAGGTGTACAATCTCGCCGCGCAGTCGCACGTTGGCATGTCGTTCGACCAGCCCGAGTACACTGCGGATGTCGTCGCGCTCGGAGCGTTGCGCATCTTCGATGCGCTACGCGACTTCCGTACACGGACTGGGCACGACGTGCGGATCTATCAGGCCGGCTCGTCCGAGATGTTCGGCGCTGCTCCGCCGCCCCAGAGCGAGTCCACACCGTTTCATCCGCGAAGTCCCTACGCGGTGAGCAAGGCGGCCGCGCACTGGTTTGCGGTCAACTACCGTGAGTCGTACGGATTGTATATCTGTAACGGCATCCTGTTCAATCATGAGTCTCCGCGACGGGGCGAGGAGTTCGTCACGCGCAAGATCACGCGCGCTGTGGGCCGGATCAGAGCGGGCCTTCAGGAGAAGCTCGCTCTGGGCAATCTGGACGCGCGGCGAGACTGGGGTTTCGCCGGAGACTACGTCGACGCGATGTGGCGGATGCTGCAGCAGGATGCGCCGGACGACTACGTGATCGGTACCGGCGAGTCTCACTCGGTGCGGGAATTCGTCGAGCTTGCGTTCGCCCACGTCGACCTCGACTGGCGCGAACACGTTGAGATCGACCAACGGTTCTTCCGGCCCGCCGAGGTCGACGATCTTCGCGGCGACGCGGCCAAGGCGCGTGCAGTGCTCGGCTGGACACCAACGACGTCATTCCCGGAGCTCGTGCGCTTGATGGTGAATGCGGACGTAGCGCGCGCGGAGACGGAGTTAATGCTGGCCGGGGCGCACAGCGGAGTCGCGCGGTACAGCGAGCGCGCAGCTGAGCGAGTGTAGCGACGGCTATCTGTGTTCATCACCAAACCATTCATCACCGACCGGAAGATCCGCTTTGCGCTCGCTGGGTGTGGGCGGATCTCTGCCAACCACTTTGACGCCATCGCAGCACACGCCGACCGCGCGGAGCTGGTGGCAGTGTGCGATATCGATCCGGCGGCAGTTGCGGCAGCGGAAGCGCGCACAGGAGCGGCAGGCTATTCGTCGCTGGACGAGCTGCTGGCGAAGTCGGCACCCGACGCCGTCATTCTCACCACACCCAGTGGGCTGCATGCGGAACAGGCGATCCGCGTGGCTGCAAGCGGGCGTCATGTGGTGACGGAAAAGCCGATGGCCACGCGCTGGCAGGACGGCAAGCGCATGGTGCAGGCCTGTGACCAGGCGGGGGTCTTCCTGTTTGTTGTCAAGCAGAATCGGAAGAACACCACGCTCCAACTGCTCAAGCGCGCGGTTGAGAACGGAAGATTCGGGCGCATCTACATGGTCAACCTGAACGTCCTCTGGAGCCGTCCGCAGTCCTATTACGACAGTGCCCGGTGGCGCGGTACGTGGGAGTTCGATGGTGGCGCCTTCATGAACCAGGCGTCGCACTATGTAGATCTTCTTGACTGGCTGATCGGCCCTGTCGAGAGCGTGCAAGCGTACACTGCCACGCTCGGACGGAACATCGAGGTGGAGGACACGGGTGTGCTCAGCATTCGCTGGCGGGCTGGCGCGCTCGGCTCGATGAACGTGACGATGCTCACTTATGCGCATAACTACGAGGGATCGATCACGATAATCGGGGAACGCGGGACCGCCCGCGTTGGGGGCGTGGCCGTCAACAAGATCGAGCACTGGGAGTTCGATAGCGATGACGAAAGCGATGCGATGGTCGCTGAGGCGAGCTACGAGACGAACTCTGTCTACGGCTTCGGGCATGCGCGCTACTACGAGAACGTCATCAGGGCACTGCGCGGGGAAGAAGCGCCGGACACCGATGGTCGTGAGGGGCTGCACTCACTTGAGCTTCTGAGCGCGACATACCTGTCCGCGCGCGATGGGCGCCGCGTTGCGCTTCCGCTGGACTACTGAGCGGGCCCAAGCCCGCGTCTCCTACCGGCAGTTGAGCCGCTCATGAGTTTGTCCTCTCGCCGCTCGGGCGCCGGTGATGCCGCCTTCCTGGTCGGCAGCCAGGTGCTCGCGAGTCTCCTTCTGTTCGCCACGGGGGTCTTCGTCGCGCGCGCGCTCGGGCCGCGAGGAAAGGGGTTCTACGACATCGTTGTCGGATCGGCCACACTGCTGGCCACAGTGACGGGGCTCGCAATGCCGAGCGGCGTGTTCTTTCGCGTGTCGCGCGGCGGCGTTGATATACGCCGCTTGATGGCCGTTTCGGTCCTTGTCGCGGTGGCAGCGGGTGCACTCTCTGTCAGCGTGCTGTGGTTTGGCGGGTCGTACCGGTGGATTGGGTGGATGCTGCCGGACAGCGATCCCCGTCGGGCGGCGGTCCTGATCGGTGTCGTGCTACTGGCCATCCAGGCGCAACAGCTCATTCAGGCTGCCGCGAAAGGGCGTGGATGCTTCCGTGCGTTCGCTGCGAGTGAGTTGCTCGCCAAGGGCGGATTGGCGGCTGCTGCGGCCATCCTTCTCGCGGTGGGCGCGAAGGCGCCGCCTGCGTATCTCGCGGCGCTGGCGGCGTCCACGGCCGTCGCGGTTATCTTCCTGATCAGCGCCGCTGGTGCTGGGCCCGCGACCGGAGGCGCACTGCCGCTGGCCGCTATGTTCTGGTATTCCCTCCCACTGTTCCTCGGTAATATCGTGCAGTTCTTGAACTACCGGCTCGACATCTTCCTTGTGAAGAACTTCCTCGGCTTGGGTGCGGTCGGCACGTACACGGTGGCCGTCTGGCTGGCGCAGACCATTTGGCTCGCGCCGACGCAACTCGGCTCACTCGTGCTACGAACCGTCGCAGAGCAGGGCGACAGTGCAGCCGTCCTGACGTACGTGGCCCGGGTCAACCGCTTCTGTTTGGCCCTGAGCGTCTGCCTCGCCGTAGTTCTAGCGGTGGTGGGCACGTTCGGAATCACCCGGATATTCGGCCGTGGCTTTCAGGGCAGCGTCGTACCGCTGCTGCTGCTGTTGCCGGGCGTCGTACTTTTCTCTTCTACTATCATATTCTCGGCATATCTCAACGGCATCGAGCGTCAGGCCTATACCACCTGGGTCGCGTGCGGTTCACTTGTCATCACCGTGGGTGCGAACCTCTTGCTCGTACCGCGAATCGGCGTGCCCGGGGCAGCAATCACGTCCACATTGTCCTACGGAGCGAGCACGGTCGCGACGCTCCTGATTGTCAGACGCCTGGCGCCGGAATTCACACTGGCCGACTTCCTCGTGCCGCGGCGAAGCGACATCGCGGCGGTTGTGCTCGGACTGCGCGGCGCCGTCGGGCGGTTGCGCGTTCCGGCGAGCGCGGCGGCGGAGCCGTGATGCGCGCCGGCCGTTTCCTCCACGGCTGCTCTCCCGCTCGCGACACCGCTCGCGACACCGCTCGCGACACCGCTCCGCGGCACGAGGAAGTCGGGGCCGCAAACGCGGCCGGCCCGGGCGGGCGCAACGTATCTGGGAAACACTAAGTGGAGATCCCTAGCACCCCTAAAGTGGTGGTCGTGACGGGCGCCATCAGCGACAGCTTCATGCGCGACGACCTCCGGTTGATCCACCGATTCGCCGACGCCACGACGCTGGAGTTGGACAAAACGGGCCCTCGCGGCGGTGGCGTCTTCCGCCGCGTCGCGCGGGGACTGCTCAATTTCGCCCGGTACGCCTATCGGCTGCTCCGGTCGGATGTTCGGGTGGTCGTCTTCTGGTTCGCGTCAACCAACTACGCGCCCGCGATGGCGGCCATCGCCAAGCTACTGCGCGTGAAGGTCATGGTCATCACTGGCGGGAAGGATGCCGTGTACGTCCCCGACATCGACTGGGGCGACATGAAGAGCGGCTGGCACCGCTTTACATTCGGGGTCTTAATGCGCATGAGCGACGCGGTTCTCCCGTTTTCCGACTCAGCGAAGCGCCTGATCACAGAGCATTATCGGCCGAAGCACATGCGGACCGTGTACCCGTCAGTTGATGCGGATTATTTCTTGCCCAGCTCCGGCGCGCGGAAACGACGCGCGGTAACCTGCTGCTACCAGTATTCCTCCGATAACATCGTTCAGAAGGGCTTAGACCTCTTCGTCGCTGCAGCAGAGCAGCTCCCGGACGTCGAGTTCGTGCTCGTCGGCGACGGCGTGGATGATGCCGCGCGCCGCCTTACCGCGGATGCTCCGAAGAACGTGACCGTGCTTCCGCGCATTCCAGGCCGTGCAGGATATCGCGACGTGCTGGCCGAGAGCAGCGCGTACGTGCAACTCTCTGCGCACGAAGGGTTCGGTGTCTCAGTAGCGGAAGCGATGGCGTGCGGGAGCGTTCCGGTAGTGTCAGACCGCTTTTCGCTCCCGGAGGTAGTCGGCGGTGCGGGGCACGTTGTGCCGTACGGGAACGTCGACGACGCGGTGCGAGCAATCCGCTCCGCCGTATATACGCCGGACGGCGCGGGAGCCGCGGCGCGAGACCGCGTCGCGCAGCTCTTCTCCCGCGAGGTCCGCGCGCGTGCACTGCGCGAGGAGTTTGTCGGCCTTATTCCGGAGCTCGCGTCGCAGCCGCTCCGGATCGAGCTCGGATGCGGCAGCACGGGCGTGGCAGGCGCGATCGGAGTGGACATGCGGCAGACGGTTCAGACCAGCGCCGTATGCGACGTTCGGCATTCCTGCTTTAAGTCCGGGATTGCTGATGAGGTGTATTCGTTCTGCGTCCTCGAGCACCTCGACGACCCCTACGAATTGATGGACGAAGTGGTACGGATCCTCAAGCCCGGCGGCCGCGCGTACCTGCGGGTCCCCAACATCGGTACCTTTTCTTCGCATTTGGACACGACGCACCGGTTCCTGGCCGACCTCCGAATCTGGCGCGGTGTCATGGAGGGGTACTTCGAGTCAGTAACGGTGGTCCCGGAAGGGACCAAGTACCGGGACAACAGGCTGCTCACCACGATCAACTCGGTACTGGTGAAGGGACTCCACTTCTATGAGCTGACCCAGGGGTGGACCTTCGTGTGTGAGCGCAAGCGCGCGGTCCCTGCCAAGTCGTATCTCGGATGGTGGCAGGAGTCGGAGCCGGACCGGTGACGGTCGGCATCGAGTCCCTGGCCACACCGAGGTAGAGCTCCAGCATGTGTGGCATCTTTGGAATCGTGGCGAATGATGGCCGGGGCGTCGATCCGGCTACCATTGCGAGGGGACTCGATCTGCTCCGGCATCGCGGCCCGGACGACGCGGGCGTCCTCCTTGCTGATTGGCGCACCGGCCGGGTGGCTGCGGCCGCTGTCGCTGATACGGACCCCGCGCTCCGCCTGCCTCCGCTTGCCGCCGTTGTCGAGCACGCGGCTGACGAGCCGCCGTTCACCATCGGACTCGGACACAGGCGCCTTTCGATCCTTGATCTCTCGACGGCGGGACACCAGCCGATGGCGTCCCCCGACGGGCGCTACTGGATCACGTTCAACGGGGAGATCTACAACTATCTTGAGCTGCGTGCGGAACTGGCGGGCCAAGGATACGCGTTCCGCACGGGAACCGACACGGAAGTGATCCTCGCTGCGTACGCAGCTTGGGGGCGCCACGCGCTCACGCGACTCACCGGGATGTTCGCGTTCGCCGTGCTTGACCTCCAGGCGCGCACGCTGCTTCTGGCGCGCGACTTCTTCGGGATTAAACCCCTCTACTATGTCGGGATGCCGAGCGGGATCGCATTCGCGTCGGAGATTCCGCCGCTTCTGGACCTGCCCGGGGTGAGTCGCCGCGCCGACCCGCAGCGGGTGTACGACTATCTGCGCTTCGGCCACACGGATCACGGTGGCGGCACCATGTTCGCTGACGTCGGGCAGCTCCCGGCAGCGCATTACCTCGAGTTGCAGCTGGACCGCGCCGACCTTATGCCGAGCCCGACGCGGTACTGGGACGTGGTGCCCGACGATCGTCCGCCGCGCTCATTCGACGAGGCTGCGGAACGCCTACGCGAGATCTTCCTCGACAGTGTTCGGCTTCACCTCCGGAGCGATGTCCCGGTCGGCGCGTGCCTGTCCGGTGGGATCGATTCATCAGCCATTGTCACGGCGATGCGCAACCTTGGAGGCGCGTCACTTGACCTGCACACGTTCAGCTATATAGCTAGCGATCCCGCGCTGGACGAGGAGCGCTGGGCGGATATCGCCGCCGCTGCCGCCGGAAGCGAGATGCACAAGGTGCGGGCGTCGGCCGAGGAACTAGCTGCGGACCTCGACGCGCTGGTCGCCCTCCAGGGAGAGCCGTTCGGAGGAACGAGCATCTATGCGCAGCAGCTCGTTTTCCGGCTGGCCCACGCGAGCGGCATGAAGGTCATGCTGGATGGCCAGGGCGCGGACGAGCTATTCCTGGGCTATCGCACGTTCGTCGAGGCACGGGTGTCGTCGCTGCTGAGAAGCGGCAACGTGCCCGCTGCGGTACGCTTCGCACGGCAGGCCTCGTCCACGCGTGCGGGGTTCGGCGGGGCTATGCTGCGTGCGTCTGGGCGTCTCGCGCCCACACAGCTGCAGCCCGCGCTGATGGGGCTCGTGGGACAGCCTCAGGAGCCCGCGTGGCTCCGTGTGGGGTGGTTCCAGCGGCACGGCGTGGACACGCGTGCGCCGCGTTGGCCGCGCGGTCGGGACATGGTGCGTGCCGAAGCGAAGCAGGCATTGTTCTGGACCAGCCTCCCCGCGCTGTTGCGCTACGAGGACCGGAATTCCATGGCATACTCGATCGAGAGCCGGGTTCCGTTCGTCACGCCGGCGCTGGCGTCCTTCGTCTTCAGCTTGCCCGACGAGTATCTCATCTCGCCGGAGGCGGTGACCAAGGCGGTGCTCCGACGCAGCCTCCGCGGCCTGGTGCCTGATCCGATTCTCGACCGCCGCGACAAGATCGGATTTGCCACGCCGCAGCAGTCGTGGATGACCGTGCTGCGTCCGCAGTTGGAGCGCTCGCTCCGGAGTGACGCGCTCGCCGGTATCCCGGCCCTTGATCCTGCCGCGGTGTGGGGCGCTGCGGAGCGAGCGCTGGCTGGCCATCAAGTGCTCTCAGCCAAGCTGTGGACGTGGTTCAATCTCGTCCGCTGGGCCGAAAGCTTCGGTGTCGAGTTTCCGGCGTGAGCGTGAACGCGCCGACGTTCCCCGACAAGGAAGTGCTGCGGTGAGAATCTGCGTTCTCGGGACACATTCGTTGACGGAGCCCGGGCCCAAGGTCGGAACGCAACACATTGCGGAGAAGCTCGCGGACCAGGGACATGAGGTGGTGTACGTGACCTCGCACGGGAGTGCCCTTATGCTCCCATCCGGCGCGCACCGCCGCAAGTACCTGCGCACCTTCCGCCCCACCGCACTCGGCGCCAACCTGGTACAGGTCACCCCGGTGAATCTGTTCCCGGCACGCTTGCTCAAGCGGGCGGAAGGTATGCGCCTCGATCGGCACCTCATGGCGCTGAATGGCCGCTTCGAACGGATCCGGAGCCGGCACCTCCGCGACGCGGAATACGACATCTGCATCTTTTCCGCGGCCCTGAACATGACTCTGATCGCGAAGATCAAGGCGCGCCACTACATCTACCGTCACAACGATCTTCTCTCGGAGTTTCCGACGACACCGCAGACGCTCTTGGCCGCCGAGGACCACATCCTCCGGCGAGTTCCGCTGCGCGCGGTGTGCTCCGTTAACGCGCAGCTCGCAGCGACGATCCGTTCGAGGAATCCGGCGCTGCACGTGACCGTTGTTCCCAACGGCATCGATACACGCCTGTTCCACGCAGCAGCACCGGACCCGACGTTGCTTCCCACACGGGCGACAAACGTCCTGTACGTCGGGGCGTTCAACTCGTGGGTGGACGTCGACCTAGTCCTCGCAACCGCCACCCTCATGCCGGACCACTCCTTTCACCTGTATGGGAGTTGGGCAGTGCCGAGGCCGCGTCAGGTACCCCGCAACGTCACTATCCACAGCCCTATCGCGCACGCAGATGTTGCGTCCAAGATGAAGGCGTGCTCGGTGGGGCTGATCCCGTACGGTGTGCGGAACGCAACGCGGATGGTCGAGAAGCCGCTGAAGTATTACGAGTACCTAGCCGCAGGGATGGGTGTCGCTGCGACGTCATACGCCGGACAAGGGCTAGAGTACGCGGAGATCGGCGATTCGCCGCACGAGCTAGCTGCGGCAATTCAGCGCACGAAATCGGCTCCCACGCGCCACGGTGAAGCGATCAATGCCGAGCTTCGCGCACGCGATTGGAACGACCTCGTGCGAGAGATCATTGCGCCGATTGTCGCCTTGAATGGGCGCTCCACAATTCAGGTCACATCGAACCCGACGTGATCGAAGAAGGTGCACAGGCGCTCCGAATGGCGACCACGGGGCTGCGAGCCGCGATCGTGTCACACACACTCTGTGACGCTCGCCAGCGAGCTTCACGCTTCGCGCCTGGCGGTACTCCCAGCAAATCGCCGAGTGCCAGTATCAGGACTGAACGTGAAGATCCACGACGCACCTCTCGATCTCATTTCACCCCGACCCCGACCGCACCCGCCGCGAGCGTCCCATCATGACTAGTGCAGGACCGCACAGCCGGGACCTCACGGTCTCTGTCGTTGTGTACGAGCCCGAGGTACGGACGCTTCGAGAAACCATAGCGTCTCTGCTCGTCTCGGCGGAACTCGCCCGAGGCAACCGGCTGATCGACTCGGTTGCCGTGGACCTGGTCGATAATGGAAGCGAGCCTGGAGTGTTGGAGCGGGTGCTCCGCGACCTGGCGTTGCAGGAACGTGATGGTTGGCGGGCCGACATAGTGCGTGGACACGGCAACGTCGGCTATGGACGTGGACACAACATCCCTTTGCTTCGGTCCAATTCGCTCTTCCACCTGGTACTCAATCCAGACGTGATCGTCGCGGAGACGGCCATATCCAAAGCCGCGGAGTTCCTCCTGGCGCACCCCGAAGCCGTGATGATTACACCGGAGGTCCGCGCTGCCGACGAGCAAAAGCAGTACCTGTGCGGGGATTATCCCAGTGTATTCACGCTGTACCTCCGGTCGTTCGCGCCAAAGTGGATGCGCCGTCGGTACAGCGCACGAATGCTCAAATACGAGGTGCGCGACCGGGTCGACCTGGATGTTCCCGTAGACGTGCCGTTGGCGTCCGGTTGCTTCATGTTCGGCCGCACGGCGGAGTTCAAACGTGTGGGGGGCTTCTCACCAGCCTACTTTTTGTACTTCGAGGACCACGACCTGAGCAAACGCATGAACGCGAACGGCCCCATCATGTATGTTCCAGATGTCAAGATTGTCCACTTTGGTGGAAACACATCTCGGAAGGGGTGGAACCATGTTCGTATGTTCGTGCGCTCGGCGTACACTTTCTTCCAAACACATGGGTGGAAGCTGGTTTGACCAGGCGCACCGACATCCCTGGTGCGCTGAATTGCCGTCAGCCGCCTGGGGCAAGCTCGGGCGCTAGCAACGACCTGAGCCTGTGCGCGTCGTACTAGCACTCGATCCGCTGATGGCGCAACGACTCCGGAATCAGGGAGCTCACGCGCGCACCATCGTCACCATTCCCCCGTGGTCTCCCGATGAGGAGCTCGCCCCGGTTCCACGTGCAGCCAACAGCTTCCGCGCCTTGCACGATCTCGTCGACGCAACCGTCGTGATGTACAGCGGGAATCACAGTCCATCCAATCCACTCACAACTCTGTTGGATTCTGCCGTCGTTCTCAAGGACGTGCCCAATCTTCGGTTCGTCTTCATTGGCAACGGGACAGCGAAGCAGCAGGTGGAAGAGTACGTCACGGCGCACTCGTTGACCAACATTCTTACTCTTCCGTACCAGCCGCAGTCGAGCCTTTCCACATCGCTCAGCGCTGCCGACGTACACCTCGTGTCGCTCGGCGCCAACATGGCCGGCATCATCCATCCGTGCAAGGTGTATGGCGCCATGGCTGTCGGTCGGCCGATCATTTACTTCGGCCCATCGCCGTCACACGTGACGAGCATACTCGAGGCGCAGCACAACGGCTGGAGCATTGGCCACGGAGATGTACCCGGCGCGGTAGCTGTGCTCAGTCAGATCGCCGCGACCAGGCACGACACTCTGGATTCCATGGGTCAGCGTGGGCGCTCCGCCATGGACTCTATCTACCGCCCCACTCTCCTCTGTGCCGCGGTCGCCGAGGCCATCGAGAGCGGATTGTCAGCACGCTCGATCCACTGACCCGTGCGCGTGCTCGTGACCGGTGCGGCCGGCTTCGTCGGAAGTCACCTCTGCCGTGATCTGATTGCACACGGTGCATCCGTCCGCGGGCTCGTCCGCAACGAGCAGGGATCGTCGCTGCCAGGAGTGGAGCTGGTTAGCGGGGCATTGACGGACCCGCACGCGATGCGCGCCGCTGTCGCAGGTGTGGACGCCGTCGTGCACCTCGCGGCGCGTGTCCACGTGATGGATGACAGGGTGACGAACCCGCTCGCCGAGTTCAGGCGCGTCAACGTGGAAGGAACCCGCACGCTTGCCACCGCCGCCGCAGATGCGCGCGTCGCTCGGTTTGTTTTCGCGAGCTCAGTCAAGTCCATAGGAGAGGCTTCGCGAGCGGCGTGGACGTCGGCCACTGTTCCCGTGCCTGTTGACCCTTACGGCGTGAGTAAGCTGGAAGCAGAGCTCGTGCTTCGAGATCTGGAACAGTTCGGCACGTCATTCACTGTCCTCCGCTTTCCGCTGGTGTACGGCCCCGGGATGAAGGGAAACATGCTCCGGCTCTTCCGGCTCGTCGACCGCGCGTGGCCGGTGCCGGTCTCCGCCGAAGGAAATGCTCGCAGTGTGCTTTTCGTCGGCAACGCCGCAGCGGCGATCACGCATGTGCTGGAAAGTCAGATGACTGACTCGGAGCCGCGCAGATTCGGGCCCTACTTCGTGGCGGATGGGCCAGCCCCATCCACGGCTACGCTCGTCAAAGAGATCGCTGCAGCGCTCAAGCGACCTGCCCGGTTGCTGCACTTACACGAGTCCACGCTACGGCCGCTCGCCCGCGCCGCGGATCTGTTCGCCCCCGGGACGCTCAGCGCGATCCTCGATCGCCTGCTGGGCTCCCTCGAAGTCGACCAGCGCGAGTTCGAGGCGGCGTTCGGCTTCAGCCCCCCGTGCTCGCGTCGTGAGGGACTCGGCGCTACCGCGCGCTGGTTCCGCGGTTTGCGGCAGTGACTTCACGCGAGTGGTTCTCGGCGGGATCGGTTGCAGCGGCAATCACAACGGGGATGGCCAGCTGGTTCCTGACCCGGTTCGTTCTCCGCCACGCGATCCGGAACGGGATGCTCGACATTCCCAACGAACGCAGCCTGCATGAGAGCCCGACTCCGCGCGGCGGCGGCGTTGCGATCGTGACTATCGTCCTCCTTTGCATTGCTGTGGCCGGCAGCTCCGGCCTGCTTGAACAACGTATCGCGCTGGCGCTGTGCGGGGGTGGACTTCTGGTCGCCGGTATCGGCTGGATCGACGATCGTCGCAACGTGAGTGCAGCGGTACGTGCAGCGGTCCACTGCTGTGCCGCCGCGTGGGCCGTTTACTGGCTCGACGGATTAACCAGTGTCAGAGTGGGAGTCGCAGAGCTCAGTACCGGGTTCCTTGGCAGCGTCGCCGCCATCGTAGCCATCGTCTGGATGACGAATCTGTACAACTTCATGGATGGGATCGACGGACTCGCGGCGGTGGAGGCGGTGTGTGTCGCCGGCAGCGCGACCGCCATCCTCCTTCTGACGGGCGCGTTTGGATTCGCTGTCACGACCGCCTGCATCGCCGGCGCGGCCGCAGGCTTTCTCGTCTGGAATCGGATGCCGGCCCGAATCTTCATGGGAGATGTCGGCAGCGGCTTTCTGGGTTTCACATTTGCGACACTTGCGTTTGCATCCGAGAGCGAGACGCGCGTACCCGCCGTGGTTTGGCTCCTCCTCATGCTGGTATTCATTTTCGACGCGACCGCGACGTTGCTGAGGCGCGTGCTCAGGGGAGAGCGGTGGTACGCAGGTCACCGGCAGCACGCTTACCAGCGGCTGGTGCAGTCGGGGCTCAGCCACTCCCAGGTCGTGGCAGCAGTCGTGGCGTGCAATCTGGTGCTGGGAGGCCTCGCCGCTGTTACAGTCCGGCGGCCGGGTACCGTCGTCCCGGTCTTGTTCGGCGCGCTGCTGCTGGTCGCGGCCGCGTACCTGGCCGCTGAGCGGCGACGTGGCATGTGGCATAAAGCTGGACCGTAACAGCCGGCGCGTATCCCGCCGCACGCGCCGTTCCGCGCGGCCAGCCTTCCCGTTCACCCGCCCGCGCGCCATACTTCGCCGTTGCGCCTTCGAGCACTTAAACGCATTTCCGACAGCGCAGCAGGGCACGTATACTGGCGGCTCTACATCGCCCACAAATCCACTTAGTGAATCGCAACCTCTCCATCCGCAGCCGGTACCTGATCGCGTTCGATGCAGTTACGCTCACCCTCGTGGTCGGGCTGGCGTACATCCTTCGCTTCGAGGGACAGGCCCCGCCCGCTGCACAGATCCACACGGCGCTTGTATTTGCCCTCGTTATCGTCCCGCTCAAGTTGGCAATCTTTGTCGCCAGCGGGCTGTACCGTCGAATCTGGAGTTATGCCAGCGTCGCCGAGGTGGAGCGGATCGTTATCGGAGTGGTCGCGGCGACGGTCGCTGCCGTTCTCATTGGAGTATTTCTGCTCCCATGGCTCGGGCTGACCGATACACGCGTCCCGCTGTCAGTGTTGGCGCTGGATTCGCTGCTCACGGCTGCCCTGATTGTGGCTCCGCGGCTTGGGCTCCGGATCCTGACGTGGCACGGCCAGCGCCGGCGTCGCGGCGACGACATGCGCTCGCTCATAATCGGTGCGGGTGCCGCGGGGCAGATGATCGCCAAGGAGCTTCTCAGTAACCCGCAGATGGGTATGTATCCCGTGGGCTTCATTGACGACGACTCGCGCAAGGCGAACTATCGCGTCCACGAGATACCGGTCATCGGCAAGATCGACGACATTGGCCGCATCGCGCAGGAGCAGGACGTGCGCGCGGTCGTGATCGCCATTCCGTCCGCGCCAGGCTCGGTCATCCGCCGCGTGGTCCAGGCGGCATCCGACGCCGGACTCAAGACGCGCACCCTTCCGCCGCTCTCCGACGTCCTTTCCGGCCGCGTGTCTCCCACGTCGCTGCGCGATGTCCAGATCGAGGATCTCCTCCGCCGCGTCCCGGTGGAGACAAATCTGAACGCCGTTCGGAACTTGGCGCACGGCCGAACTGTTGTCGTCACCGGCGCCGGTGGCTCAATCGGGAGCGAGTTGTGCCGGCAGCTGGCCACGCTCAACCCATCCCGCCTGGTAATTCTGGGCCACGGGGAGAACTCGATCTTCGATGTCCAGGCTGAGCTGCGCGAAGGGTATCCCGGGGTCCCCGTCATCCCGGTCATCGCGGACGTGCGCGATCGCAAGCGGGTTGCGACGATCTTCGACGACCTGCGTCCATACGCGGTCTTTCACGCGGCCGCTCACAAGCATGTGCCGCTCATGGAAGGCAACGTTGCGGATGCCATAACCAACAACGTCCAGGGGACAAAGAACGTTGTGGACGCGGCGGTCGCGAGCGGGGTCGAGCACTTCGTCCTCATCTCTACCGACAAGGCGGTACGTCCCACCAGCATCATGGGCGCTACCAAGCGGCTGGCCGAGCGCATCGTACAGCAGGCAGCCGTGGAGCACGGGCGCAACTTCGTCTCGGTGCGCTTCGGCAACGTCCTCGGAAGTCGTGGCAGTGTGGTCCCCACATTCTTCCGGCAGATTCGTGCCGGCGGACCGGTCATGGTGACCCACCCGGAGATGCGCCGGTACTTCATGACCATCCCCGAGTCCGTCCAACTCGTTCTCCAGGCAGGTACCCTGGGACTGGGTGGCGAGGTGTTCGTTCTGGACATGGGCGAGCCGGTCAGAATCGTCGATCTGGCCACCGATCTGATCCGCCTCTGCGGCTACGAGCCGGGCAAGGACATCGAGATAAAATTCAGCGGCATTCGACCGGGTGAGAAGCTTTACGAGGAGATGTTCTTCCACGAAGAGAACGCGCTCCCAACCGACCATCCCAAGGTCCTCCGCGCCAAGAAAGCGGGGCTGCCGGAAGGCCTCGTTCGCCGCATTGAGCGGCTTGCTGACGCTGCACAGACTAGCAGCGAGACCGAGCTGCGGGAGATGCTCATTGCTCTCGTTCCCGACTTCCAGCGCGAGCCGTCGGGTGGAGACCACTCGGTCCGGGACGTCATCCAACTTCGCCGCACAGGCGAAATCAGGGCGCATACCGGGTCCTGATCTGGTGCGTGGAGGAAACAGCTACCGGATCAGTATCAGCCTGGACTCAGCTCGGGCTGGAGGATCTGGATCCGATCCGCGGACCGCGTTCTGTAGGTGCGGTACACCACAACCTCAGCCGCCCTTGCGGAACACCAGCGTCATGTCCTTGCGCAGGTCCATCGGGAGCAGCGGCGTGATGGCGCCGAGCGCCCGACTGGAGAGCGATCCGGTGGTCGTGAAATGTCCCATGCGGGTGAACACAGGCCTCAGCGCAACACGCTCGGCCAGGGCGCTCAGCTCGCGGCGGGAGTATTCGCGGTAGTGGCCCGGGTTGGACATGTCCTCGCGAATTAGCTCCTGCGGGTTGCTACCGGCGAGCATCCGGAGGCGACGATGGAGCGCGATGCCATTGGGCGTAGTAACAAGGAGATAGCCGCCGTCGGCTAGGCAGGAGGCGAGAAAGCGGAAGGAGTGTACCGGCGACGTGTACAGGTGCTCCACCACCTCGCAGTAGATCAAGACGTCATACGCTCCGGGGAGTGCCGGCCAGCGCGCGATGTCAGAGGATTCGTTGAGGTCAAAGACGACCCGGTGCTCGCCGTCGGCCGGCGGAAACTTCTCGTCCGGGAAGCCGATAGTGTCGATCTGGAGGTCGGGCCAGAGCCGCCGCATCAGTAGGGTTTGGTACCCCGGTCCCACGTCCAACAGACGGGTCGGCCGATCGCCACCCGCGAGGCCCAAAACCTCGCCGACGGTGTCTGCCAGCGCGACGTACCGGCCTCGATTGTACGCGAAATATTGCTGCATCTCCGGCCCGAGGCGCCGAGCGGTCTCCGCGAGGTCGTTTACAACGTGCTCGACGTGTCGCGTGGGATGTCGCATATCGGGATTACGCCGACGCCAACCTCTGCCCCATCCGCCCGGCCACCTCCGGCGTGAGTCGCGCCGACACCACGATCTCGTCGCCCTCCACTCGCTGGCCGATCACGTCGCCATCGCGGTACAGCTCCGCCAGTGTCCGCCCGTCCGACACCGGAATCCTTAACTCCACCACCCGGCGCTGTGCGCGCACCGCGCGCGTCAGAGCGCGCTTGAGCGGCTCCAGGCCGTCCGGCTCCTCAGCGCTCACGAAGACCGATCCCGGAACGAGGTTCGTCACTCGCTCGCGCACGGATTCCAGCTCGTCCGGCGGTAGCAGATCCGACTTGTTGAACACATAGATCACAGGCTTTTCTACCGCGCCGAGCTCTGCCA
>JBBSHV010000005.1:0-40507 GCA_038232435.1 Gemmatimonadales bacterium
ATGAGCGCATCCCAGCTACCGCCGATCTCGTTGCGCGATCCCTGGAGTGAAAGCTGGTACGGCCTGCCGAGGAATTGGTAGTCAGTAACACTTGCCCGGTAGATGTCGCGGAAGAATGTTCCGTGCCGCCAAGACGCTACTCCTGCGATGGCGGAGCCGCCGATGTTCTGATCGCCGAGCCTGAGCGCGCGCACCATGGGACTTTTGGTTGTGAAGGTGCCATCTGCGATGAGCGATGTTTCGTCCGACGTGACAACGTTGAGGGAGACCCCACCCTGACCGTCAGGAATCGCGACGATGTTGGCGTTGCCGATGAACGGTTGCACTCGCAGAATGCGCTCGGATTCCCGGAGCTGAAGGTCGGAACAGGGCTCTCCCGGGTGGAGCAGGAGGAATCGGCGGACGACGTTCTCGCTCGTTGTCGCGTGCAAGGCGGTGGCGATGCGCGCGGCGCGCGCGTTGAGGCTGGGGCCGCCGGGCTCGAAAGGAGGTAGCGTCTCGATGTCGATCCGAGAAACTATTTCCCCGTTACACGCGCCCCCAGCGGCCGCGGGCCCTTGTCCCGCAGCGGCGGAAGCACAGATTCCGTTGACGGCGACGACCCACCCTGCACCGACCAACCATCCTCGTGTCATCAAGTCCTATCGTTATCGTGAGCGCCGGAATCCGCCCCGAGCCAAACGCCGTTGCGTTCGTTCGCTTACGTACTACATACCTGGCCGCGCTGGAGAACGCACGGCTCGTACCAATACTTACCCCGCCGCTGCACGATGATTCATACGCGGACGTGCTGGTGCGGCGAGTGGATGGACTGGTCCTCACGGGCGGCGAGGACATGAATCCGGCGCGGTATGGCGCGCCGCCGCACCCGAAGCTAGGGACTGTGTCGGACGAACGCGATAGCTGGGAACTGGCTCTAGTGCGAAGCGCGGCCAGAGCCGGCCTCCCGACGCTGGCAATTTGCAGAGGAATTCAGGTCCTAAACGTCGCTCTGGGCGGGACACTGGTGCAGGATCTGGCCAGTGCTCATGGCAGTGACATCAATCACGATCCGGATCTTCCGCGCTCCAATCGCAGCCACGCAGTGGAGATCGATTCCGACTCGCGCACCGCGCGTGCGGTGGGAGTGACACATCTGGGCGTCAATTCGGTGCACCATCAGGCCATAGAACGTCCCGCCGCTTCGCTCCGTGTGGTAGCGACCGCGCCGGACGGAACCATCGAGGCCGTGGAGTCCGCCCCCGATTCTGCTTGGTGGTGCGTGGGCGTGCAGTGGCATCCGGAGGATCTCGTCGATTCTCGGGAGGCATGGGAGCGATCATTATTCGCTGCCTTTGCCGAGTGCGTACGCGCGGGCCGAGAAGCGGCACAGTTGGGGAAACCATTGGAACAGCGTTAGCGCCAGCGTTGCCGCCAGTTTTGCCGCGCTGATCGATCGGCGCTCCGCCGCGACGGCCCGGTATATTGCACCCGTGCCACTTCGATCGCTCCACCTCGACGCCGGCCGTGCGTGGCGCGGTGGACAGCGTCAGGTTCTTCTTCTGACCAGCTCGCTGCGGTCTCGCGGTCACGAGCCGCTCATTGTGGGCGTAAGTGGGTCGCCACTGCTGGAGCGAGCACAGGGCATGGGAATGGCCACGGCATCCGCGCAGATGCGTGCCGATTGGGATCTGCGATCGGCCAAACGTATCCGGGCACTCGTGCGCATCTGGCACCCGGACGTGGTGCACGCGCACGACGCGCGCTCCCACGCAATAGCGCGTATCGCGCTCGCCGGCGACGACACACCGCTCGTGGTGACCAGGCGAGTAACCTTTCCGCTCAAGTCCGTGCGCGTGAAGTACGGGCCGCGCGTGGATCGTTTTATTGCCATCTCACACGCGGTAAAGGCCGCGATGGTGAGATCTGGAGTGGCGCCGTCGCGCATTGGTGTAGTTCACTCCGGCGTTCCAAAGCCTGTGGCAAAAGCGCCCCGTGATTGGCGCTCCGAGATGGAGTGGCCGGCCGATACGGTAGTTGTCGGAATGGTAGGGGCAATGACGGCGGAAAAGGGGATCGACCAGATCGCGCGGATCGCGGACTGTCTCCCCGCGTCGGCTCTGGCGCGAACCAAGATCGTGCTCCTGGGAGGGGCGGCCGATTCCACCGGTCCGCTGGCTCTGGGCCGGTTGCGCGGTTTTCGGGCGGGGTTCGTTTCCGAGATTTATGACGCAATGGCTGGGCTTGATGTGCTGTGGCACCCGGCCAGCACGGAGGGGCTGGGGACGGCGCTGATCGACGCACTGGCTCTGGGAGTGCCTCCGGTTGCTTTCGATGTCGGTGGCGTGGGGGAGATAATTCAGACCGGCGTCAACGGCTTTACCGTGCCACTAGGCGACGTCCGCGCCTTCGCGCGATCGTACGCTTCCCTGCTCGACGGCGAAACTCGCGCACGTCTGGCCGGCGCCGGCCCTTCACGTGCCGCTCTTTTCAGCGTCGAACAGATGACTGACGGCACCGAACAGGTGTACCGAGAGTTGTCCACCCCCTAACTTGGGATATGCTGTACATCTGCATCCCGACCTTTAACGAAGCGCCGACGGTTGGCGTGCTTCTCTGGCGCATCCGTAAGGTGTTCCAGGATTACTCGCGCGAGTACGAGGTAATCGTCTACGACGATGGGAGCACCGACGACACGGCGGCCATGCTGGAACCGTACGCGAAAGTTCTCCCGCTCACCGTTATCCGCAGCGAGGAGAGGAACGGCTACGGCCACGCGTTGAACGCGCTGTGCCACCGTGTTGCAAAACGGACGCGCTATCCAAGGCGCGACGCGATGATCGTTCTGCAAGGGGATTTTACCGACCAGCCCGAAGCGCTCCCTGAGCTGGCCAAACGGTTCGAAGGCGGCGCTGACATCGTTGTCGCGGAGCGGGAGCGGACGGGAATGCCCGTCGCGGTACGCAGACTGGCGCAGTGGGGCCCCTGGATGGTGCGACCTTTCGTATCGGCGGGCGAGATCGTGGATCCGTTCGGTGCATTTCGGCTGTATAGAATCGCGCTGCTGCGCGATTACATCAAAGCGGCTCCCGGCACCCCGTTCGTCACCGGTGACGGCTGGGCGGCGAACCTGGAGTTGCTAGTGAAGCTCAAACCGTTTGCTCGCAGGATTGAGAGACTTGGTGTGACACCGTGCTACGATTTGCGGCCGCGTGAGACGCGCGTTCATCCGTTCGCAGACGCGATGTCGCTGTACCGGGCAGGCCGAGCATCTCGCGCGTGGCGCCTTAACCCGCCTGCTAGTCGATCAACTAGCCCATCAGCTAGCCCGCCCGGTAGCACACCCGATAGCGCACCAGTTAGCACCCCGTCATGAGAGTACGTCAGTTTTGCAGGACTGCCGCTGTCGCCACAGCGGCCGCACTGGCCGTCGCCGCGCCCCGACTGCAAGGGCAAGGGTACGCTGCTGGTGAAGCGGCAATTTCCTCCAATAGTGGCCCCGTCCCTTTCCCCTCTATCAATCCGGTTGCGGTGCCGTTCAGCGTTGGAGAAACGGCCATTTACGAGGTGAGGTTCGGAGCGGTCCGCGTTGGCACCGCGAGCACGACGGTGGAGGGCATCGAAGACGTACGGGGAATTCCCGCATGGCACACCGTCTTTCGCCTAAAAGCAGGCACCTTCTTCTACAAGGTAGACGACGTTTTTGAGAGCTGGATCGATCGCAGCTCTTTTTCGTCGCTGCGTTTCTACCAGACTCAGGAAGAGGGACTGAATGACCGGCGCAAGCGGTACGAGATCTACCCTGACCGTGGCATGTATGTCGAGATGGACAAGAAGCCGCCGCGCCAGCATCCGGGGGTGAAGGACCCACTGGACGATGGCTCTTTTCTCTTTTTCATCCGTACGGTGCCGCTCGAAGTTGGAAACATCTACGAGTCCAACCGTTACTTCCGGCCTGAGCGGAACCCGGTCAGGGTGCGAGTGGTGCGCAAGGAGACGGTAGACGTTCAGGCCGGAACATTCAACTGCATTGTGGTGCAGCCGGTAATCAAGACGTCCGGAATATTCTCGGAGAATGGTCAGGCCGAGGTGTGGCTCAGTGACGACCCGGGACACATAGTTGTCCAGGTGAAATCCAGACTCTCCTTCGGCTCGATCAGCCTGTACCTCAAGTCGTACAAGCCAGGAGTGTAGAGGCGACTGACGGTCGCCCCCACGGAACCCAACTCGCCCTAGATCCTGGCCCTAGATCCTGGGTAGCGTCTGGCGTTCGACGCGGTCGCGCAGTTGAGCAGCCGTGCGCGGGCTGATGATCCGGATCGCCAGATACGCGATTGCACCGAAGACAAGCACCTTGAGGGCCAAAACGAGTATGATGGCGGCGATGCCGAGGACAGCGCCAAGTGCGACGCTGGCGACGACAATGATGACACCGATGAAGAAGAGAGTGCGCAGCATTGGTTGAGTCTCAGTTAAAATGGTACGGAGCAGAAACTGCTCATCGGGATTTCGGGATGAGATGGTACACGTTTTAGACATCATCCGCAAACAAAATGGTTGCTGACGTTACCGTGATCGGGTACGGAGTGATCGCGCTCGCGTGCGCGGCGGAGCTGGCCGACCGTGGAATGCGCGTGCGGCTCGTGGGAACGACACACGCCGGCGAGGCGTCGTCTGCGTCGGCGGGGATACTCGCACCGTCAATTCGGCCTGAGCCTGGCCCGGCGCACAACTTCGCCGTGGCTTCGCGAGATCGATATCCCGGCTACCTGGCGACGTTGGAAGCGCGCACCGCGCACGCCGTTCCGTTGAACGCTCTGGGCATCCTGGAGATCGCGCTGAATGAGGAGCACGCGGAAGCTCTCCGGGCTGGCATCATCGCTCCAGGCAGATGGTTGGACGCGACCACGCTTTCCTCGGAAGAGCCAGAGCTGTCGCACGGGGCTGGTGCAGGCTTTCATCCGCACGACGGTAGCGTCGAGCCGCTCGCGCTGATGGATGCACTGCGCGCTCTCATCGCTCGGCATAAAAATGTCGTGACGGCACCGGAGAATGCATGCTCAGTAAATGCAACTGAGCTCGGCTGTAATGTGTTAACCGATCGGGAGAGCCGCTTCGCTTCGGATCAGGTTGTACTTGCCGCGGGAGCGTGGACGCCGCTGATCGACGGGGCGGGAAGGGCAATTTCCGCCGTCCAGCCGGTGCGGGGACAGATGCTCGCCTTCGCCGCTACGCCCGTGCGACATGTGGTACATGGGGCTGACGGTTACCTGGTTCCCAAGTCGGACGGGAACACGATGGCCGGCAGCACGATGGAGCACGCCGGCTTTGTGGCGGAAACCACTGACGCCGGTCTCTCGTCCGTCCGCGCCGCGGCACAACGCATGTGCCCCGGACTAATCGACTCGCCAGTGAGCGCCAGTTGGGCCGGACTCCGACCGGTGACGCCCGACTTCTTGCCGATCATTGGCCGCGATCCGGAGCGCTCGCGCGTGATCTACGCGTGCGGTCATTCCAGGAACGGAATCCTCCTCACCCCACTCACAGGTGAAGTCGTGGCAGACATTGCTACCGACTCCGAGCCGCGCTATGACCTGCGTCAATTTCGGCCGGGGCGTTTTTAAGATACATTTGACAAGTTATGGCCGAACCGTTGTACCAGATTATGGGACGTCACCGCGCGGAGCCGCTCCCAGAGCGGAAACCGTCGTGGCTCAAGGTGCGCGCGCCGGGCGGAGACAACTACGTCCGCCTCAAGCAGATGATGCGCGATATGAATCTGCACACGGTCTGCGAAGAAGCACGCTGCCCCAACGTGGGCGAATGTTGGGAGCACGGCACGGCGACCTTCATGATCCTGGGCGATGTGTGTACCAGGAACTGCGCCTACTGCGCTGTCTCCCACGGACGCCCGCCAAGATACGACATCGCCGAGCCATCACGCGTGGCCGAGGCAGTTGGCGAGCTACAGTTGAGGCACGCTGTGATCACCTCTGTTGATCGCGACGACCTGCCCGACTACGGCGCCTACATTTTCGCCGAGACAATCCGCCAGATCAAACTGCGCCTGCCGGACTGTTCGGTCGAAGTGCTGGTTCCGGATTTCCAGGGCAATCGCGACAGCATCCGCGCGGTCCTCGAAGCCGAGCCAGACATCTACAACCACAACACCGAGACAGTGCCGCGGCTGTACAAGAAGTGCCGCCCAGGTGGTCGCTATCACCGCGTGATGGAGATCTTCCGCACCGCCAAGGAGATCGCGCCACACGTCCCCACCAAGACGGGGATCATACTCGGGATGGGCGAGACGCTGGAAGAAGTTGAGAGCGTCATGCGCGATTTGCGCGCCGTCGACGTGGACATTCTCACGCTAGGTCAGTACCTGCGCCCTTCTGACGGGCACATCGCGCTGGACCGCTACGTCACCCCTGAAGAGTTCCGTCGCCTGTACGACGTTGGAATGGAGCTGGGATTCCGCCACGTCGAGTCCGGGCCGCTTGTGCGCAGCAGCTATCATGCGTGGGAGCAGGTTCAGGCCGCCGGTGTGAATTGAAAACGTGTATCCGTAGGGTGGACCGGCGGCGGCCCTACGACAATGTTCACGCGCGCGGCCGCATGGTACCAATAGGGTGACGAGATTGCCGGTCGTGGTTACCGGGCGCCGTCGCGATTTTGAGTAAGAGGGCGACCGCCGGTCGCCCCTACACGGTAAATCCGCAATTATGGTCAAGAACGATATAGCTACCTCTTCCGCTGCGCCGCCCGCCAACGATACGACGCGCGGCTTCCTACGATCGATGTTGTTGCAGCGCAGGTTCGAGGAGAAAGTCGCCGAGGCGTATGCGATCGGCAAGATCGGTGGCTTCTGTCACCTCTACATCGGACAGGAGGCGATCTCCACGGCGGCGATGTCGGTGCTGCGTCCTGACGACTACGTGATCACCGCGTACCGAGATCACGGACTCGCGCTGGAACGCGGCATGACGCCGCGCGAGGTAATGGCCGAGCTGTTCGGGCGCGCGGCAGGTTGTGCCGGCGGCAAGGGCGGCTCAATGCACATGTTCGACAGCGACCTTAACTTCCTGGGTGGCCACGGAATCGTGGGTGGCCATCTTCCAATCGCGACGGGAGTGGGCTTCGCGATCAAGTACAGGGGCGGCGATCAGGTGTGCATCTGCTTTTTCGGTGAGGCCGCTGTGAACATCGGGGCGTTTCACGAGGCGCTGAACATGGCCTCGTTGTGGAATCTCCCCGTCATATATGTGATCGAGAACAACGGCTACGGAATGGGCACCGCCGTGGCGCGTGCTACAGCACAGCAGAACGTACGAGAGCGCGCGGAGTCATATGCGATGATTGGTGTGTCGGTTGATGGACAGGATGTGCTCACGGTGCGCGACGCGATGGCGGAAGCCGTCGAACGCGCACGCACTGAAAAGCGACCCACTCTCCTGGAAGTTTGCACGACGCGCTTCGTCGGGCACTCAATGTCGGACGCCGCGAGCGGTACATATCGCTCCAAGGAAGAGTTGGAGAGGGCTCTCCAGCGCGATCCCATCACCCTGCTCAAGGACAGATTGAAGAGCGACGGCGCGCTAAACGACGAGGAGTTCACCAGGATGGACGAGGACGCCAGAGCTGCGGCGCAGGATGCGTGGGATTTCGCCGACGCTGCACCAGAGCCCGCTCCGGAAGAGCTGTTCACGCACGTGCTGTCGGACGCGATCGGCAGTGAAGCAACGAGTTATGGCATGACCTCCAAAGTTGAAGAACAGCCCGCAGAGGCCGCACGATGACGGTAATGACGTATCGCGATGCGCTGAACCAGGCGCTGCGCGAAGAGATGCAACGGGACGAGAGCGTTTTCCTCATGGGTGAGGAAGTTGCGCAGTACAACGGAGCGTACAAGGTATCGCGCGGATTGCTGGACGAGTTCGGTCCGATTCGCATTGTTGATACGCCGATCACCGAGCTCGGCTTCGCGGGTGTCGGGGTCGGCGCGGCGATGGTCGGGCTGCGGCCCATCATCGAATTCATGACCTGGAACTTCGCGCTGCTCGCGCTGGATCAAATTGTGAACGCCGCGGCGAAGATACTGTACATGTCGAACGGCCAGTTCAAGATGCCGATGGTGTTCCGCGGTCCCAACGGCGCCGCACTTCAGCTCGGCGCGCAGCACTCGCAGGCGTGGGACAGTTGGCTGGCGCACATCCCCGGTCTCAAAGTCGTATCGCCCGGCACTCCGGCTGACGCAAAGGGATTGCTCAAAGCCGCCATTCGCGACGACAACCCCGTGATCGTG
Source organism: Gemmatimonadales bacterium (assembly GCA_038232435.1). Lineage (GTDB taxonomy): Bacteria > Gemmatimonadota > Gemmatimonadetes > Gemmatimonadales > Gemmatimonadaceae > Fen-1247. The sequence continues at coordinate 8,282 of JBBSHV010000005.1, forward strand.
CTCGAGGGCGAGATGTTGTACAACACCAAGGGAGAAGTTGATGACAACCCGGATGTTGTGATTCCAATCGGCAAGGCGGAGCTCAAGCGCGAGGGCGAACACTGCACCATTGTTACATACGGGAAGATGGTCCTTGTCGCACTGCAAGCGGCGGATCAACTCCGCAAGGACGGCGTCAACGTCGACGTGCTTGATCTGCGCACGGTGCGACCGATGGATGTCGAAGCTATCGTCACGTCGGTTCAGAAGACGAATCGCGCGGTGGTCGTCGAGGAGGGGTGGGAAATCTGCGGAATCGGTGCGCAAGTGGTGGATTACATCCAGCGCGAGTGCTTCGATGATCTGGACGCGCCGGTGGTGCGCGTACATCAGGCCGACGTCCCGATGCCGTACGCCAAGAACCTGGAGAAGCTTGCCAAGCCCGACACCGCCAAGACGATTGCGGCGGTGAAGCGCGTCATGTACCTCGCAGACTAAACCACTATGGCAACCAAGATCCTGATGGAAGCGCTCTCTCCGACAATGGAAGAAGGGCGTCTCGTGAAGTGGGTGAAGAACGAGGGCGACGAGGTCAAGAGCGGCGACGTTCTGGCCGAGGTTGAGACGGATAAGGCTGTAATGGAGTTGGTCGCGCGCGGTGATGGCGTGCTGCGCAAGCAGATCGCGCACGAGGGCGACTCCGCTCCGGTCGGCTCCCTACTCGGCGTCGTCGGGGCACCGGACGAGAACATCGACGCAATGGTGAAGAGCGCTGGTCCAGCAACGCCAACGCCGTCCGACACAACGCCGCAGCCGCTAGGCGTCCCCGCCGATCCCGCGATGGTGATCGCGGACGCGAAAGAGTTCGAGGGGATTACGTCCATTCCGACAAACGCCGGGCAATCGCAAGGCGAAGCGTCCACCCCGCCACAGGAGCGTGAGCGGCGCGGACATCAGCGCATCAACAGCGCAGCAGAGCAAGGTGACGGCGCGGTGGGACCGGGCATGCGCCCTCGCTCCTCCCCGCTCGCGCGCCGGATGGCATCCGAGCGCGGTATTGCGCTCGGCGGTTTACAGGGCTCAGGTCCGGGCGGCCGTATCGTCAAGCGCGATATCGAAGACGTGGCCAAGTTGCACGTGCCTTCACGGCTACACGCGACGCAGCCGGCGAGCAACGGTGACTACCGTGACATTCCGCTCTCGTCCATGCGGAAGACGATCGCCAAGCGACTGGGCGAGTCGATTGGACCGATCCCGACTTTCTATCTCACCGTCGAGCTGGACGTCACGCGTGTCGCTGAGTTGCGCGAGGCGATGATCCAGCTCGGGAGTGAATACAAGGTCTCCTTCAATGACATCATCATCAAAGCGGTCGCGACTGCTTTGGCGCAGCATCCTGAGGTGAATGCACACTGGACCGGCGACGCAATCCGTCAGTTCAGCCGGGTGCACATCGGAGTTGCGGTAGCGGTGGAAGAAGGGCTCATCACTCCCGTCATCTTCGACGCGAACGAGAAGGGGCTCGCCGACATCGCCGCGGAAGTACGCGAGCTCGCCGGCAGGGCTCGCGAGCGAAAGCTGAAGCCGGAGGAATACACCGGCTCGACGTTCTCGATCTCCAACCTCGGCATGTTCGGCATTGACCAGTTCACGGCGATCATCAACCCGCCGGAAGCGGCCATCCTCGCAATTGGCGCCGTCGAGGAGAAGCCGATTGTGTCAGACGGAGAGCTGGTTGTTCGCAAGCGCCTCCGCCTCACCATGAGCTGCGACCACCGCGCGATCGACGGCGCGACCGGCGCCAAGTTTCTGCAGACATTGCGCCGGCTGATCGAGAACCCACTCATGCTCGTTTTCTAACGGTGCATCTCTCTTCCGTGCACCGCACAATTTCCAGACAGGATCATAATGGCTTCGTTTGACGTGATATTCATCGGCGCCGGCCCGGCAGGGTACGTCGGCGCAATTCGCTGCGCGCAGCTCGGCATGTCGGTTGGCGTAGTCGAGCGCGAGGGACTCGGCGGCACTTGCGTGTTGTGGGGATGCATTCCCGCCAAGGCGCTGCTCGAATCCGCATCTCTCGCCGAGAAGGTGAAGAAGGGGGCGGACTTTGGCGTGAGCGCGGGAGAGGTGAAGCTGGACTACGGCGTCGCAATGAAGCGCTCGCGCGCCGTCAGCAATCAGAACTCCAAGGGAGTCGAGTTCCTGTTCAAGAAGAACAAGATCACCTGGATTAAGGGCACCGGCCGCGTCACTTCCAAGAACAGTGTCAGCGTCAGGGCCGCGGACGGCAAGGAAGAAAAGCACGATGCGAAAAAGGCGATCTGCATCTCGACAGGATCACGAGTGCGTGGCTTGCCGCAGGCTGGGCTGGAGTTGAACAAGACCACAATTCTATCTTCGGACGAAGCGCTGGTGTTGGATACGGCGCCCAAGACGCTCGCCGTCATCGGTGCCGGCGCGGTTGGTTGCGAGTTCGCCGACGTGTTCGCCGCGTTCGGGACTCAAGTGACTATCGTCGAGATCGCGAAGCAGCTTCTCCCGTTGGAAGACGAGGACGTGGGCGCCGAGCTCGCGAAATCATTTCGTAAGCGCGGCATCACCATGCTTACCAACGCGAAGATCAGTGATGTGAAGGCCGGCGACACATCCGTAAAATTCAGCGTTGAGATCGACGGGAAGAAGCAGGACATCGAAGTGGAAAAGGTGTTGGTCGCGGCCGGCCGTGCCCCCAACATCGACGACCTGGGCCTCAAGGAGCTGGGCGTTGAGGCTACCGACCGCGGCTTTATCAAGATCAACGAGCGGATGGAGACATCCGTGAAGGGGATCTACGCAATTGGCGACGTCGCTGGCCCGCCTATGTTGGCGCACAAGGGCGAACGCGAGGGAATGGTGTTCGCCGAATACCTGGCGGGTCAGCAGCATGTTCACAACGTGAACTATGCGAACATTCCCAACGCCACATACTGTCATCCAGAAGTTGCGTCAGTCGGCCAGAGCGAGCGCGATCTCAAGGCGCAGAACATCGAGTACAAAGTTGGCAAGTTTCCCTTCTCCGCCAACGGCCGCGCGCGCACGTCTGGTGAGACAGACGGCTTCGTCAAGATTCTGAGTGATCCCAAGTATGGAGAGATCCTGGGCGCGCACATCATCGGCGCGCATGCGACGGAGATCATTCATGAGATCGTAGTTGCGCGCGAGAACGAGTTCAGCGTGGAAGAAATTGATCTGGCCGTGCACGCGCACCCGACGCTTTCCGAGGCAATCGCTGAGGCGACGCTCGACAGCCTGGGCAAGATGATCCACTTCTAGCAGCGGTTCAGCACGAGTGGGGCAGCACCAGTTGATGGTCAGGGACCTCGGCGTGCGACCGTACGCCGAGGTCCTCTCGCTTCAGCGGGATCTCGCCGCGAAGCGCATCACCGGCGAGCTGGAAGCGGACACTCTGCTGCTGGTGCAACATCCGCCAGTGGTCACGCTCGGTCGCCGCGGAAAGGACAACAAACTTCCGGTAACGGCCGAGTTTCTCGCGTCGCGCGGCGTGGATTTGTTCGAGGTCGAGCGGGGCGGCGGCGTCACTTTCCATGGACCGGGCCAGCTCGTTGGGTATCCGATCGTTGATCTGCGGCAGCATAAGCAGGACCTGCACTGGTACCTGAGGCAGATCGAGGAAGTGCTCATTCGCGCACTGGCGATGTATGAGATACCGGCCGAGCGAAATGCGGGTTTCACCGGCGTATGGACACGCGGGCGCAAGATCGCATCAATCGGCGTGCACGCGCGCTCGTGGGTGACATGGCACGGCTTCGCGCTCAACGTCAGCACTGACCTGACCTACTTCGATCTGATGACGCCGTGCGGAATCGACGGGGTGGTAATGACGTCAACGGACCGCGAGGCGCAGGGACCCCGGCCGAAGCTCGAATCGGTGGCGGACGCAGTGGCATCGGTCTTTGCCGACGCTTTTTCGCTCACCGTCGATTTGGCGCGTCCTTGACGCCGGAGTGCCACTGCAACATATTTGTTGCAGGCACTAAACTGTGAGAAAAAGTGATTATGTCGTCCCGGGTAGCACTCGAAACACGGCGTGTTGCACTGGCGCACGCGTCCGTAGAGGCCGGCGCGGTCGCCTTCGCGAGCCGAGCTGCGCTTGCGGAGTGGGCGGGTACGCATCGTAGCCAGATCACGCGCGTGGCCGATGGACAGGAAGTCGGTGGCGAGGTGGGCTGGCGGCTTGCGAGTCTCGCGTGCGTGGTCACTGCCCTGATCTCGGTGTACGAGCCGGAGGCGATCTCGGGATGGCTCCACGGTAGCAATCCGCACCTGGCAGACCGTCGTCCGCTAGACGTGCTGGCCGAGGGCGATGTTGCATCGGTGATGAGCGCAGTTCAGGCTGCTCGTACCGGCGTTTTTGCGTGACCGCTAGCGCCTGACCCGGCGCCGCCTACCTGGAGCGATGCGCACAGTCTGGCGATGCTTCCCGTGGAACCCGGATGCAGCCGAAGGAGCGCCTTTCTCGCCTTCTCATATAGTGCCTGGCCAGACCATCGGGCGTTTCGACCTACACGACCGACCGCCCGTGCGTTACCTGGCCGATACGCCGGAGCACGCCATTGGTGAGGCGCTCGGCCCCTTCCGCGGTACGCGCTTTGTCCCTGCGTATCTGAGGCAACAGGGCCACCCATTGGCGCTCGTTGATGTGACACTAGGCTCCGCGATCGTGGACCGAATTCCAGATTGTACTGACCCGGAAGTCCTCTCGCTTTTAGGGCTACGCCCGGACGACCTCGCGCACCACGACAGAAAAGTGACCCAGACGATTGCGCGCAGGGTGCACGATGGGGGCAATCCTTTACTTGGCATCCCACCTCAATTGCATGCCGGTCTCCGATGGTGGTCCGCACTCACGGGTGCGTGGCACACCACTGTCGTGTTTACGGACCGTGTACATCGGGGCGAGGTACTCTTTGGTCGCCCTCGCCAGCTGTATCCAGACGATCCAGCGGTGACCCGCGCGCTCTCCGTATTGGGCATACGCAGCCGCTGAGCGGGGCGGCAATGGCGCCGTCTTCGGTTATCTTTCGGGCTGTATGTCAGACGTTCCAGTGGTCATCTCAACGCGCCTGGGTGGCGGGAGCACCTTCCCAGTCCCGCGCGAGTTCTCGGCGGAACTCAATCCCGCGCAGCACGCGGCCGCGACGCATGGTGACGGCCCGCTGCTGATTGTTGCGGGCGCTGGGAGCGGGAAGACCCGGACTCTGGTTTATCGGGTGGCTCACCTCGTGAGCCGCGGCGTACGGCCCGAACGCATACTACTGCTCACCTTCACCCGACGAGCCGCGCAGGAGATGCTGTCCAGGTGCGAGCGACTGGTCGGGAGCGCCAGTCGAAACGTCGCCGGCGGCACTTTCCACGCGACGGCGCACCGCCTGTTGCGCAAGTTCGGCCCGGCCGCCGGTCTGCCGGCCGACTTCAGCATCATGGATCAGGGCGATGCCGCGGACCTGATGCACCTCTCACGCGCGGCGCTCGGACTGGGTGCCGGAAGCAAGCGATTCCCCAAAAAGGAGACGCTGCACTACATCTATTCTCGACACGTCAACACCGGCCTCCCCGTCGAGGAGATAGTGCGCGACGAGTATCCGCGCTTCGCCGAGTATCTAGCGGATCTGCAGCGACTGTACGCCGATTACACCGTGAGAAAGCAGGACCGCAACGTTGTCGATTACGATGATTTGCTGTTGCTCTGGGCTTATCTTGTCGAGACAGACGCGGCGCTGGCGGATCGTGTGGCGGCGCAGTACGATCATGTCCTGGTGGATGAATACCAGGACACCAACGCACTACAGGCTCGGATACTTCGCGGAATGGCGCGGTCGCATTCCAACGTCACGGTCGTGGGCGACGATGCGCAGAGCATCTACTCGTTTCGGGGCGCGACCATCCGCAACATTCTGGAGTTTCCGGACCATTTTCCGGGAACGACCATCGTAAGGCTGGAGCAGAACTATCGCTCCACGCCTGAGGTTCTGGCCACGAGCAACATACTCATTACGCGATCCGGTGATCGCTTCGCGAAAACGCTGTGGACGGAGCGACCATCGCATGAGCGGCCACTCCTGGTGACGGCACGCGACGAGTCGCAGCAGACGCGTTATGTTGTCGACCGAACCCTCGAGCTGCACGAGGAAGGGATCGCGCTCCGCAACATCGCTGTGCTATTTCGCGCGGGCTATCTGTCCGCGGATCTCGAGATCGAGCTGACCAATCGCAAGATTCCATTCGAGAAGTGGGGAGGTCTCAAGTTCCTGGAGGCGGCGCACGTCAAGGACGTACTCGCATTTCTTCGCGTGCTGGACAATCCACGTGATGAGGTAAGCTGGTATCGGCTACTGCTGCTCCTCCCGGGGATCGGCGACGCAACGGCACGCGCGGCGATCGACGCGATGGCATCGGCAGCGTGGGACCCTTCAGCGTTTGCGCGTTTCGCGCCGCCACCACGTGCGCGCGCCGCGCACTCGGTGCTGGTGCAACTCGTGGCGGCACTGCGCGCCGGTACCGATTCCGGCAGCGATCCGGCCGGAGGCACCGTCGCGCGCGATATTGCCCGGATACGCGCGATATACGACACGATCCTGCGTGACCGATACGATCGCGCGGAGCCTCGGCTCGCCGATCTGGACCAGCTCCAGACCATCGCCGCTGGCTATCCCGACCGCGCAACGTTTCTGACGGCGTTGGTACTGGAGCCTCCGAGCGGAACACAGGATTTCGCTGGCGCCGCCGGTGATGACGACGATTGCCTGGTGCTCAGCACCGTGCATTCGGCCAAGGGAAAGGAGTGGGATGCAGTCTTCGTGATCTCCGCGGTTGATGGGCTCTTCCCTTCCACCCGGTCGCTCGGTAGCGACGAGGAGACGGAAGAGGAGCGCCGGCTGATGTATGTCGCGATGACGCGTGCGCGGAATCATCTCAGCATAGTGCACCCGCTCAGCTCGTACGGCAGCCGCCGCGCGGCGGACTACTCGCTCACGCAGCTATCACGTTTCATCGACCCGGGCGTGCGCGCGACCATGCAGCATGTTGCGCTCGGCGCGGATGACCGGCCGGCGGAAGCGACTGTCGGGGTGCCAACCGTGCCGTCGATTGACCTGCGTGCATTGCTGCGTGGACGGTTCGGCGCGTAGGGTGGGCACGATTGATACTTGTGCAAGCGGCGTCCAGCCCGTAGCGTAGCATCAGGCCAAGCATTCCCAGTCCGACTGGAGGGCGGATGTGCATACGCAAACTTGTGGTGGCGTGCCTTCTGGCGGCGCAGGGATCCTGCGCGTTGACGTCGCGGAACGGGACTGCCTCCCACTCGCCCGCGGGCAACCTTATAACCGGGGAGGAACTCGATGCGCAACACGCCCCCAACGTGTGGGAGCTACTGAGAGTCCGTTTCGCCCACTACACGTACGTGGAAGACAAGTACGGACGCGCCATCGGTATCCGTTCACACCGCGGCGGGAGTAGCTTCGTCCTTAACAGCTCCGACACGCCGCAAGTAGTAATCGATGGCGCCCGACTGATCGACTTCGGCACCCTTCAGATAATGCCGACCGACGATGTTGACCGGATTGAGCTGCTCGACGGCATGAGTGGTACGGCGCTTCACGGGACCAACGCCGGAGCTGGCGTGATCTACATCCATACGCGACTGGCACCGGATCCCGGTCGCTAGACGCGAATAGAGCCGCAATCCAGTGGAGGATTGCGGCTCTATTCGATTGCATCGCTCGTTGTATTACATCGAACGTTAAATCGTCCGGTCTATCACGCGCACGTTACGCTTCAGTCGTCTTACACGCGCTGGCGACGTAGTTCGGATTGTTCTCCTCGGGCTGCGGCACGGGGGAGTTTACATCCTTGCCGTAACTTCCGCCCTTGAAATACGCCCCCGTCGGAAACACCGTCTCAGCCGAACGTCCATACTGGCGGATGAGCCGGCGCATGTCGCCGAGTCGATGTGAGGTGAGGAAGAGCCAGTAAGCCCGCTCCTTGAACAGCTGGTTCAACTGCGTCGCTGGCGTGGCCTGCAACGTCAGCGGAAGCAGGGAATTGGCTGCGTAACCGCGGAGCGACAGAAGCGCGGAGGTGCTCCTCAAGGTATTGAGGATCGCCAATGCCCCTGCCGCGTCGCCCGTCTTGAGCGCCGCTTCGGCTTCGATCAGCCTTGCTTCAACGCCGTCGGCGATTACGCTTGGAGACGACCGTGCCGGGTACTTTGTCTGCACCCACTGCGGTGTAACGCCATCGAATCCCCTGCTACTGCCACCGCGCAGACTGTCTGCCACACGCGGGTCAAAGCCCAATTTGCTCTTCAGATTGCCCTCGCTCTGGAACGGAAGGCCGTTGCCCCCCTCCACGTCAGCCTCCCCGAAGCGTGCAACGCTGACCGTGAGAGCCCACGTTCCGTTATTCTGCCGGCCCGACGTCTCCGAGTGGATGTACAGGTACTGGAACGTCGTCGGCACGCCGGAGACTGCGGCTGCGGCCTCGGCAAACTTCCCCTGGTCGAGCAAAGCACGTGCCTTTCCGATTGACGCAAGGTTCTTGAACGACGTCGTGAGCGGCGCCCCTTTGACGGCGAGCGCCTGGTTGAACTTGGACACGGCGCTATCGAGCAATTGCGTGGTGCTCAACGGCGCTCCGAACAGGAACGACCCGTCCGGCAGCTGTGTGCTCGCCGGGACCGCTCCGCAGTAGTTCTCCGCCATGATCACGTAGGACATACCGCTGAGTGCCAGCATTTCCGGATAGCCGACGCTGTCGGCCGCGGTCTTTGCGTACACGCCATAAGCGTCAACGGCACGGTCCGCGGATGCCTTTGCACGATTGATGTCCAGGAATGTCGTGGACAGAGTCGTATTCGTGGTCGTCTGCACACGCTGATCGATCTCGATACGAGTAGGAAAGGTTTCCGTGTTGATGAACTCATCACTCAACAGGCCTGAGAGGTGGACCTGCTCCACGCCCGCGTTACCGCCATCGAACGCGTTGCCGAAGTCACCAACCGCTCCAGCGCGCAGTGCTGGCAACGTTAAGGCACTGTTGAGCGCGCTGGGGCGCGCCACGTCCGGGTCGGTCACCTGAAGCAACTTATCTGTGTTACACGCTGCCGTGCCGAGGCACAGCAGTGCTACGGCTGTCACTCCCAACGCTGGGGACAGCCGCAGCGGGCGAAAAGCGAATGCTCGCATAATTCTGTTTGCTCCAGTGGGTTAGAAAGTGACGTTTATGCGTGCGGTCCACGTGCGCGTGGGCGGCAGTGTAAGGAAATCCTGAGTCGTGAAGTTCGCGCCGGGAGAGGAGTTCACCTCGGGGTCGAAGCCCTTGTAGTTCGTCCACGTCTTGAGGTTCCGCCCCGCGATGATGAGGCTGACGTCTCGTGCACTGACGGCGGTCGCAAACCGCTCCGGTGCATTGAACGTGACCGAGAGTTCACGCAACTTGGTGAAGTCACCGTTCTCGATAAACCCGGCGTCGGTCCCTAGCGGAATACCGATCGCGGCTGCCTGATCGGCGAGTGAGGCCGTGGGATCGTTGGCCGCTCGGCAATTGCCGAAAGAGCAGCGGAATCTCGCGGTGTTATTGAAGAGCTTGAAACCACCCTTGTGGTCGAACAGTGCGGCGATTCTGATCCGCTGGAACAGGGTAAGAGTGGGCGAGATGGCAAACTGCCGGCTCGGGAGTGTGTTCCCCAGGTACACGGAGGTATCGCTGAGCATGACTTCGGAACGGGCGATAAGGCCGTCATTGTTGGCGTCACTGTAGCTGAGCGACTTCTGCCAGTAGCCACCCGCGGCATACCCGGGGCGGTGTTGCTGCTGAGTGTTCACGATGATCTTCCGCAACGTATCACCGTTCGACAGCCTGCCGAGCGTGAGCACCTCGTTGTGGAGCGTGGATCCCGTCACTGTCAGATCGAGCGCGGCTGCCGACGCATTCAACAAGTTCGTCGTGAGCGAGTACTCCCAACCTCTGTTGAGCATCTGACCCTGGTTCTGAAACTGGGTCGTGGTCAGCCCCAGCGTCGGCGCAAGTGGAACCGCGATGAGCAGGTCCGACGTCTTCTTGTTGTAGTGCGTGACCTCGGCGCTCACCTTGTTGCTGAAGAACCCAAGGTCTGCACCGAACTCAAACTCGGTGGACCGCTCCGGGCGAAGGTTCGGATTCCCGGTGCCGGCGTCGGTTGCCGTGATGCCCGGGACGTCGGTCCCGCCAACCGAAACCGTCTGCGCGTTGAAAAAAGTGATCGCGTCACGGAAATTCGGCTGCCGGCCTGACTGGCCGTCCGCGGCGCGCAGACGCAGCGAGCTCAGTATGTCATTCTTGGGGAAGAACGACTCCTCGCTGATAACGTACGAAGCCTGCACGGACGGATAAACGATGGAGCCGAAGTTCTGGCCGAACGCGCTGTTCTTGTCGTTCCGCAATCCGCCAGAGAGGAAGATCTTGTCACCGTACGCCAGCTCTTCACGAAGAAGTAGACCGAACGTCTTGTTGTCCGTGTTCGTCTCGCCGACGCCGAATCGTGCAGCGGTACCGCTCAGCGACCCCGTGCCGGCTAGCAGATTGGCGCCAAAGGCGCGCGTCCCGCGAACGAGCTCCTTGTTGAACTGTACGCCACCGGTGGTAGTTGTCTTGAAGATTTCCCAGGGCGACCAGTTAGCACTGAGCGTTTCGTTGGCCGTGTAGTTGAATATCTGGTACGGGTTGGACGAGCGGTTCCCCTGCGGCAACGACCCGAACGGGACCATGTTCGGGACTGTCAGCTCGTTATCGTAACGGTTGAGGAAATCGAGACCGAAGACACCTGTGGCGGTCAGCCAGGATCTCGGCGTGTAGGTGGTATTGATCGAGTTCTCGAAACGCTGGACGTCCTGCCGCGTGAAGATCCCGTTCTCGGTGAACCGCGGTAGCAAGCCGTTCAGGTAACCGTGGCCACACGGCCCCGGTGTGCACGCTTTTCCGGCGACACTATCATCGAACGCCCTACCTAGAAGCGCCGCGGAGACGATGCCCAGCGTGTTGTTGTCGTTCTGCGGGAATCGGACGTGATCAGCGGTGTAGCCGAGGCCCACCTGTACGTTCCAGTTCTGTCTGAGCTGAGCCGTCAGGTTCGCACGCCCACCGAGCCGCTCGTCCTTGCTGGCCGTGAACACACCTTGCTGACGGTCATAGTTGCCGCCCAGGTAATAGCTCGCCGCATCGCTACCTCCAAGCACGTTGAGGCCGTACCCGCCACGCTGCCCGTTGATGAACGGGCTGTACTGCTCCAGCGGGCTGAGACTGACGAGCGAGTCTCGAATCGGCGTGCACAGACCGCGCGTCTGGCTGTCGAGATTGCAGTTCGCGGTCCGGTTGCCGGCCGTCGTCGTTCCGACCTGCGCGAAATTGCCCGGGTAGGTTGTTACATCCCGGATGCTGCCCGCCTCGGCGAATCCGCTCCAGCGGGGCTTGGAGTTGCGACCACGCTTGGTGGTGACCTGAATCACGCCGCTTGCCGCCGCGGTTCCGTACAGCGCAGCCGCGGCCGGTCCCTTGAGGATATCGATGCGCTCGATGTCTTCCGGGTTGATGTCGTTGAAACGCGACGGAACCTGTCCACCGACGCCGAGCGTGGTGGCACCGGAGGTGTTGTCATTGCCAACGGCGTTGTTGAACCGGATCCCGTCGATGACGATGATCGGCTCGTTGCTGAGCGACAGAGAGTTCGCACCGCGAATGCGAATACGCGAGCCAGAGCCCACGGTTCCACCCGACGTGGCCACGTCCACTCCCGGAGCCCGCCCCGTCAGCAATTGACTCGGCGACTGGGCGGCGGCCAGGTCACTTTGCTGCGGTCGCACGGTAGCGGTAGCGTTTCCCTGCTCGCGTCTGCGCTCCGTCTCACCCGTGGCTGTGGTAACCACCTGGTCGAGCGTCACCGCGGCGACTGCGAGCGTGAATTGCGCAGTCGCCGTTCCGCTCGTGCTGACCGTGATCGGTTGGACCATGGAGCCATAGCCGATGCGAATCGCACGAAGCTGATGCGGACCCGGCGACACGCCGCCGATACGAAAGCGGCCGTCCTCCGTTGTGCGTGTTCCCTGCTGTGTTCCGACGACGATGACCTGTACGTCGCTGATAGGCCGCCCGGTTGCCCGTTCCACGACCTGACCCGTGATGACTCCCGATGGTTGCTGCGCCCGCGCTGTGGCCGGCACCGCCGCGAATGCGGCGGCGAGGGCCACTGCGAGCACACTCCGCAATTGACCAATTCTCATTTTGTCTTGGTAGCTCCTAGCCGGTAAGGGGAATGCTAGGCGGGATTACCATCAGCCACAAAGCTGAACGGTACGCAGTCCGGCGACGCTAACACCGAACGCTGCGGCCGGTCCCGCCCCGGTGAGCACGCGGTCGTTGAAGATGCGTTGCAACCGGGGGGTAGCGGACCCGCTTAGAGAACCCCGGAGAGTATATCGCCGGGGCTCGTGATGTCAACAGTTCGGTTTAGGTCGGGCGCGACTGGTCGCGCCCAGTCCTGCCGGACCGCTCAGCCGGCGACAGCCCTGCCGACCTTAGCCGATGCAGACGGCGGCTTACCTTCACGGATCGAGTTACTGTCCCAGAAGCTTGTCTTTGGGGTTCTTGTCGAGCAGCGTGAGAATGCTTCCGGTGGTGGTGCCAGCAACAGTGGACGTGGTTCCAGCCGGTATGGCTGGGTTCGTTCCCGAGGCGGTAAGGACGTAGCTAACCGCTGGCGGAAGCGCGACGACCGTCAATACTGAGCCGGATTGCTGCGTTCCGGCGACCGCGTTCAGTGCCACTGATGTCGCAGATGAATCCACCGCCGTAGCCCCCACGGGGGCAAGACCGTCGGCCAGGGTCGGCGTGGTAGATCCGGCAGCCGTGGCCGTGAAGCGGTACGTAGTTGTGGTTGGGCTAGTCGGCGCGGCCGCCATGCTGGTATACGGCGACACGGCAGCGAACGCGAGACTGGGGAAGGCCGCCGGTGTAGCCACTGCACCCGTTGTTCCAGTCGTCATGGTGGCGAAAACGGCGGCTGGGCCAGCGTTCGCCAGCGCGTTGACGGCCCGAACTGCGATCGTTCCCGCGGCGGGCGGCGGAAAAACGTCGTCGGTTATGATCAGCCGGTGCTTGGTTGCGGCACCGGCCTTCATGTACCCGGCGTGCATGATGGTATAGTAGTGGTTCACCACGAAAGTGAAACTGGTGTCCAGAACCACGGTTTGCACTACAGACGGGGCGTTTCCCGCCGCCGTTGTGCCGGCCAGGAAAACACGGATCCGATGGTCGCCCGGGGGAAGTGGTCGATAGTTACCGCTGGAGGCGCGATAGGCGATGCTCGCTTCGTTCGCGTTGGTGACGACGTCAACGATACGATAGTCCATCGGCATCGTGTCTGGCACGGCATTCACCCAGCGGATCGCAACCGCGGCATTTGGCTCGACCAGTTTTGAGACGCTATCTCCGGAGCATCCCGCGAGGGCAGCTACGGCTACCGGGAGCATACGGTGAAATTTCATTACGTGTTCCTCTCCGAATTGCGCATGGGTGTTATTGGACTCCAGGAGGGGGAACGGGTTTATCCGGGTCCTTGCTGTTCCCGGAGCCTCCGATCCCTGAAGCTTTAATTGCCAGGATGAGTCCGCCAACGAGGCCCACAGCGACCACGGCGGTCTTGGTGGCGGAGAACTGCTTGATCGTGACAGCGGTGATGGAGCTCCCGGGAACTGACATTACGCTACGCTGAACTGGGCTCACGCTCCCGGACGAGTCCTCGACACTGGTGATGCGCAGACGGATGCCGCTCTCGTCTGCTGACATCAGGTCGCCCTCCACACGCGTCACATCGGGCCCGAGCTTCGGCCCGAGTGACGTCCTCCCAGAGGAGCTCAGCAGGACAACAACTGCGCGTCCCGCGGGGACTTCCGCCGGAGCCCTGACTTCGTACGTGTAGCATGCGGTCGTCAGCAGCAATCCCGCGACGCCGAGCGAAGTCGTAGCGGCCGCGGCTCCGCGCAGTGCGAAATACGTTGTACTTCGCACTGCGCGCGGCAGATGTGTCACGAGGACCGCCAAGCTGATCGCGGGTGTCACTGATCTGGCCTCAGTAACCGTATGACCCCGGTGGCGCGGAGCTATTACCGCCAGGACCACCGGTGCTATAGAGCGGATGCTGACGTACGTCCAGCTCCTGGAACGGTACCGGGAATTCGATCGGCGTGTCCTTGGCCAGATCGCCCCATCCGCGACTGTCGAAGAACCACGCCCCAAAATGAGTGTAGGCGGTCTCCATGCGCTTCTCCCATTTCAGAGCCTCGAAGATGTTGCCGCAAGCCGCGTGAGCGAAGTCAGGCGGTTGTGGAACGCGCGGAACGCAGGACGCTGTGGTGGAGATCGGCTGCGTCAGACTGGTAATGCCCGTGATGGGCGGAAGCTTCCCGTTACCCACGCGGCTAATGTTGATCTTCGCCATTGCATTGCCAAAGTCCCCGGTCCGCATGTAACCCTCAGCAGCCAGGAGATCCAGTTCGGCACGAGTCAGGACGGGGTACGGACCTGAGCGATTGTTGTTAACCCACGCCTGGAACCGGTCGAAGTCGTACTGGGACAGAGTCCAGGGATCGCCTGTGGGATCGCTCGGCACACGGTTGCGGAAGTAAAGATTGGGCCGCGGCGGGACCGGCTTGTTCCCGGCACCGGATGCAAGCCGCTGCGCCGCGCGCGTATCGCCCACGGGGAAGCGCTGGTCCGCCGAGCGAATCAGAAACGAATACCTGTTCCCTATCGGCGTTGCGAGCCACGCGTCGTAGCAGTCACCCCCGCCAGCGTTGGCGGCTGAGCAGCCCGCTCGCACGCTGTCCGCCATTCCAATGATCAACGGACTCTGCTGGGTCCACGTGTCAAAGGTATAGTGCTGCGCATCGGCCACCGTGAAGTTTGTGTTGGGGTCCATCGAGAGCATGAGATCACTCGTTACTCCCGCGTTCGCGTCCGCGATGACCCGAGCCCAATCCACGGCCGCCCGGTCGGCGGGGTTACGCGCGACGCCCGCGCGGAACCGGGCTTTGTACGAGCGGACCACCTGTATGAACTGGCTAGCGGTGAACGCGTTGCCGCTGATCCAGTTCGCTGGCAGGGTGAAGCCACCAGCCGCTATACCGCGGTTGGCTATAGCAATGGCGGAGTCAAGCTGACCGAGGGCAAGAGGCATCGCGGCCTTGGCTGAGATCAGCGGCTTGACTGGCGCCCCAAGTGTGTCGGTCTCGGCCACGAACGATGTGGAATCGTACGCGAGTACGACGTTGGCGTTGGCGTACCCCATGACGAAATACGCGAACGCGCGGGCACGAAGATCCGCGGTTTGCGTTCCGAGGGTAAAGCCAGGAATCTGGAGCTTCGCGATTCCATTGGCGGCCGTTCTGGCAGCTCGCTCGCTGCGTTGGAAGACGTTTGCGTTCTCACCCTCGTACGGATTGCCGCGGGTATTGTTGGTGCTGCTTCGGGGCAACGTACCACGTTGATTGTTGCCAAAGTTGGCCAGACCGGACGAGCTCTCGAAAGACATCGTCAACAGCGCCGGCTCGATCGATACGTTGCTGCCGAAGGCCGCGAAGTATGCGGCACCAAACGAGTTGGCGATTACCGTCTCGACGTCGCCTGGCGTCGCGAGTACCCGGCCGACGTCTGGATTATTGAGATTGGGTGCGGTTGTCTGATCCCCGGCGCAAGCGCCGAGTCCGGTGACCGCGACAGCGATACAGAATAGCTTTCGCATTCGAATCCTCAGTGTGACCCCGGCGGGTTGACGCCCGCCGGGGAGTCGCGGTTAAAAGGTGGTGGCCAGAGAGACGGTGAACGTGCGCAGGTTCGGGAACTGGAACGCATCCACCGCGTTGATCACGGCGGATCCAGCCGAGTTACCCGAAGCCCCACCGCCGCCAGTGCCTGCCACAGCGCCGAAGCCGACCTCGGGATCGAAGCCTGTATACTTGGTCCACGTCTTGAGGTTTCTGCCCGTGACTCCGAGCGACCAGTCGCCTCCCAACGAGCCGAAGGCACCGATGTGCAGTCCGACCGAAAGTTCACGGAGCTTGACGTAGCTCGCATCTTCGACGAAGCGGCTGTTCGGCCCGAGCATGTCGTAGAAGCCGCCGATGCCGCCAGCCTCCGGAGCGCGGTAGTAGTAGCCGAGCGGTTTCGCCGTCGCGACATCCTTGCCGCTCTGATCATCTTCGCCAGCGAGGAAATCCAGCAGAGCCCAGCCGCGGCCCTGGTTGTAAACACTGCGCCCCTTAGCCGCGTCCAGCAACGCGGTTGCGGTCAGCCGCTTGTACGTCGCAGTCTGCCCGAAGGCCCATCGGTACTTGGGAAGCGACTGCCCGAGCGGGACGATCACG
Source organism: Gemmatimonadales bacterium (assembly GCA_038232435.1). Lineage (GTDB taxonomy): Bacteria > Gemmatimonadota > Gemmatimonadetes > Gemmatimonadales > Gemmatimonadaceae > Fen-1247. The sequence continues at coordinate 24,715 of JBBSHV010000005.1, forward strand.
CCCGTGCCCGTCGAGTCACGCAGGACCAGCGGCGTACCGAAGTTCACGGCCACACCCGGATTGAAGTGGGCGGCGTCTCCCTTTGCGGCCGTTGAGAAGAACGGGCTGTTCACCGGAAGCCGCGCCTGCCACAGGTTCTTCGTGATTCCATCGGCAGGCGAGTTTCCCGCTCCGGTCCACACGACGTACCCTTCGCTGTTCTTCTGGAAATCCTTGCCGTCCCCGCACGCTGCCGCCACAGCCGATGGAAGCTGGCCGCAGCTCGTCATGAACCGGCGGCCATAGAACGTGCCATATACCTCACCCGGCCGAGCAAAGAATAGCTTGTCCGTCGCCTGTGCTGAAGAACCGAACGTGAATGGGGGAACATCGAGCTTGGTGATGATCGACTTGGCCCGGTCATACGTGAGATTGGTGGAGTACGAGAAGTTCTTGCGCGTAATCCACGGGACGTGGACGGAAGCTTCGAATGACTTTCCATCCAGCTCACCGGCGTTCTTGTACTGGGATTGGACGCCGAAGTACGAGGCGACGGGGACGATCAGTATCTGGTCCTTGGCCTTCGACCGCGACGAAGTGACGTTGAATCCGACCTTATGGAACAATTGTCCGTCAACCCCAAGCTCGGTCTCGACCACTGTCTCCGGCCGCAGCTGTGAGTTGCCCAATGTGACCGCGCTACCCACCTGGCCATTGGTAAGATCGAAGGTCTCGTACTGCGCCGAGAAGCGCGGTCGGTTTCCGGCGGAGCCCACCGATGCGCGAAGCTTGAGCTCGTCCAGAGCGTGGATGAACCACCATGGCTCCTGTGATACGCGCCACGCGACCGACCCGCGGCCGAAGGTGCTCCAGCGATGCCCCGGTCCGAACAGCGAACTGGCGTCGCGCCGAACCAGCCCGCCGATGATGTAACGGTCCTTCCAAACCACGCTCTCGTCGAGGAAGTAGCCGATACCTCGAATTGTTTGCTGGGTGGACCCGACCAGTTGAGTGGGCGTGTTGTCCGGACTCCGGCCGATGTTGGAGCCGCTGGGGAGACCGACGACGGCCAGATAATTCCCCGACAGCGTCTGGTACCGGTAGTCCGTTCTGTCGAACAGGTATCGGAAACTCGTGGTGGTATTCAGGTCTGTGAGGAACGTGTGCGTCAGGCTGAGAGTGGTGCTAGCGTTGTACTGCGCCTGTGTCTCGGACTGCCTTCGAAGGAAACCGCCCGCGGTAGCGGGATTCTCTGTCGTGCTGCGGTAACCCTTGTCCCGGAAGTAGAGCCCGTCGGCAGCCGTTCCGTCATAGCTGTAGTTGAAGTCCAGCGACATCCAGTCGAGCGGCCGCCACTTGGCGTTCGCTCCGCCGGTGAAGCGATTGGTCGCCGTGTTCTGGTTGTAGTTCTGCAGCTCGTACAGTGGGTTGAAATTCTGCGAGCCGCCGCCTTGCAGGTTGGGCCGAATATACAGCCGGCCCCGCGTATCGACCGCCTGCAGGTCGACAATGGGCGGGGTGCGCGTGAGCCGGAAGAACGCGGTGCCGCCGTCCTCTTCCTGAAAACCATCCTTGGTATCGTGAGCGAATGCGGTGGTGAAGTCGAAACTCCACTTGCCTGTGGTCCGGTTCGCGTTCAGCCGCGCGGTGGTCCGTTGGAAACCGTTGAGGTACTGGATCGCGCCCTGCTGGCGCAGGTACGAGCCGCTGGCGAAGAACGAGTTGGGGCCGCTCTTGCCCGTAAGCTGCAGGTTCTCCTGCGCGTACGGCTTGGGATCGACGAACTGACTGATCGCGTTGTAGTTCATCCCGGGCCACTTGTTGATCTGGAACGCGTTGCGGAGTTGCGGAGACCCGGCGATGCCCGAGCCCGGATCGACGGGGAAGGTGAACGGCGACAGGGCGAACGTCGCGGGATTGTCGTTGATGAACAGGGCCTCGCTCGCGTAGTCTATCGTGCGGGCGCAGCTGTTTCCGGTAAACGTGCCGGAGTTGATGCAGAAGCGTGTCCCCGTCGGATCCAGCCTCAGCGCGTGCGTCTGAGCGATCGGAAATTGCCGCTCGATATCGCTGTTCCCGTACTCGCTGCGCGTGCTGACTTTGAACCCGTCGGCGGCATTCTTGCCCGACTTCGTGGTGATGGAGATGACGCCATTTCCTGCCCGCGTCCCGTACAGCGAAGCGGCAGCAGCGCCTTTGATCACCTCGACGTTTTCAATGTCCTGCGAGTTGATCCCGGCTAGTCCGCCGCCACCCGTGCTGGGGAGCTGGTCTCCAAGAATGATCCCGTCCACCACGTACAGCGGCGCGATGCCGCGACCGGCACTCGAGATGGAGGTCGGTGCGCGAAGGATCACGGCAGGCGGTGCCCCGGGGCGACCCGAAGCAGCGAGGATGTTTGCCCCTGGCACTTTTCCCTGAAGCGCCGTAAGAGGGTCAGCTGACGGGACCCGCGCGAGGGCCTCCGCGTCGACCCGCGTGACTGTGAACGGAAGCAGCTTCTGCGATGTCGCGGTCGCGACCCCCGAAACCACCACCTCGTTCAACCGATTCACGTCGGTGCGCAGTGCAAAGTTGACGGTCTGCGAGCTCGCCGGCACCGATCTGCTTGTGGGCGCGAAGCCGATCGCGCGTGCTCGCAGCGTCACGTTCGACGCTCCGCGCAGCCGCGCGGGTGAGAGAGTAACCGTGTACTGACCGTTCTCGTTCGTTCCGACGGATACGTTCGCCTCTACGACGTACACGTTCGCGCCAGGGAGCTTGCGCCCCTCGTCAGACGTGATCGTTCCCGTGATCACTGCCTGCGCCTGGGCTCTCGCAATGCCGCTCGCAGCCGAAACGGCGAAGACAAGCAACCCTTTCCGCATCAACTGACTCCAACAGATGCGCCTCATTGAATTCCCCCTACACATGGGTTCCACACGGCAGCTGACTACTGCGGTGCTCCTACCAGGACCAATTCACCGGCCGAAGATCTACGTCCTCCAATCTGAGGGTGGACACAACGGGACACCTGCGAATGCAGAGGTATGACAAGGGCAACGGACAGAAACACGGCGCGACCAATTAGCCACCGATAGCGCGCAAAGCGGTACAATCGGGTACGAACAGTCGATGTGCCGTCCAACCGCATGTCGCCATGCTGCCTTCCGCGGACCGAACCCGGGTCCGCGTTAGTTTGCCGTGCGACGATACTACGCCTTGACTCAGCCGTGTCAAGGGTTAGCTGCGGATCCGTGCCAGAGCCGCTTGCTCTTCTACCTGGAACCCACTCTAGCGCCCGCCGGCGGCTCTCCGGATCGCGTCGAATGGGTGCTGTTTGTTTCTGCGCGCGATGTCAATCACCTGCCTGACCGTCGCGCGCAGATCCCCATTCTTCTGCTGCCATAGAGTCTCAAAACTGTCCAGCCCGCTGGCGTACACCCGGTGCGCCAGCACCGTGGCGTTGTCCAACCGCACACGCGCGGCATAGGTCGGAGAGATCGTTTGCAGCCGGGGCGCGATGTTATCCACTAACTGGCGACGGGCACGATCGTACACCTGCGCGCGTGCCGTCAGCCGGGCAGCCTTGTCGCTCTCGGTGTCACCCGGGTGAGCCTTGAACGCGGAATCGAGTGAATGCGTGAGTCCGGCCCAGAATGCACCCAGCAATTGGTCATCCTGCCACCGTGCATCTACTCGCTGTGCGGCTGCGGAGTCGCCACGCGCTCGGAAAAAGGCCGCTGCCCCACGCGCCCCCACAAAGCTGGCGAACGACTCATTGAAGTTCACCTGGCCCGGCGCATAGAACGTGTTATGCGTCAGCTCGTGAATCACCGTGTTGGCCAATTCCATGGAGTCAGCGCGTAACGTGGTGTTCAACAGCGGGTCGTCGAAGAAGCCAAGCGTGCTGAACGCGTCCGACGGCCGCAGGTACGTATCGAAGCCCTTAGCCTCCAGATCCGACTTCGCTTGCCGGGCGGCCGCGAAGTCGAAGTATCCTTTATAAGGAACGCGACCGACCACCGGGAACCACCACGTATAAGGCACCAGCCGGTCCCGATACGCGCCTGAGAGAACCAGCACCAGAGTGTCGTGATCCAACCGCGAATAAGTGGTGAAGCTCTCTCCCGTCTTGAGTCCGAGCGAATCGCGCGCGAACGCGCGTGCACCCTCCACCACCCGGAGCTTGGCGCGAATCGCCGGCCTGGTGCTCGGGTCAGCGACGATGACGGATATGGGTCGCCTCCGGCCCAGGATCTTCGCCTCCTCCCAAGCCCCGCGCGTGAGATAGCAGGCGGTGGGAGCAAAGAGAACGATTGTTCCAAGAACCACCAACGCCAGCGCCCCGAGCGGACGCCGCCACCCTGTTCCATGGCGTACTCGCCCTCCCCCTTCAAGCTGACTCGACCGGCGCATATCCTTAGTGGTGTCCTTTGTTCATCTGCATTGCCACTCAGAGTACTCGCTGCTCGATGGCGCGAATCGCATTGACGACCTGATCGCCCGAGCGCTCGAGCTCGAGCAGCCAGCGCTCGCCATAACCGACCACGGTAACATGCACGGCGCCTGGGAGTTCCAGGAGAAGGCGAAGAAGGCTGGCATCAAGCCGATCCTGGGCATGGAAGCGTATGTGGCGCCCGGCGACAGGCGGTCCAAGCAGCGCATCGAAGGGCGCGCCGCGGGGAGCAAGTCCAGAGCGTACTATCATCTCGTCCTGCTGGCCCAGAACGCGACCGGGTACAAGAATTTAGTCAAGCTGTCGTCGCTGGGTTACACCGAGGGATTCTACTCCAAACCGCGGGTGGATCGGGAGCTTCTCGCTCGGTACAGCGAGGGGCTTGTCGTCTCTTCCGCGTGCATGGCGGGCGAGGTCGCGAGCCACCTTCTGGAAGATGATTGGGACGCCGCGCGGGAAGCCGCATCCTGGTACGCGGAGCTGTTCAAGGGGCGCTACTTCCTCGAAGTCCAGGCGCACGACAGCGCCGGCCAGGCCAAGCTGAATGAGCGCGTCTTCAAGCTGGCCGAAAACCTCGGCCTTCCGGTCATCGCCACCAACGACGCGCATTTCCTGAAAGCCGACGACCACGCGTCCCATGACGTTCTGCTCTGCATCGGGCTCGGCAAGGAAGTAAACGAGCCCAGCCGCATGCACTACGACGGCGGCCTCTACTTCAAGAGCGCCGACGAGATGCGCTCCCGCTTTGATGCTCGCTCGGACGTGCTGGAGAACACGCTCCAGATCGCGGACGAAGTGACGATCGATTTCAAGAAGAAGTACCACGTCCCATCCTTCCCGCTTCCCGACGGCGTCGCGACCGAGAACGATCTGCTCGTGAGCCTCACCGAGGCTGGAGCGCGCGCACGATACGGCGACCCGCTCCCGGATGACGTGCAGCAGCGGATGACATACGAGCTGGATGTCATCACCAAGACGGGCTACGCCGGCTACTTCCTCATCGTGTACGACTTCATCAAGGCGGCGCGCGATCGCGGCATTCCCGTCGGCCCCGGGCGCGGCTCCGCCGCTGGGTCACTTGTCGCTTACGCGCTCGGCATCACCAACGTCTGCCCGCTCAAGTTCGACCTTCTCTTCGAGCGCTTCCTCAATCCGGAACGCGTGTCGATGCCCGACATCGACGTCGACTTCTGCTTCGAGCGGCGCGGCGAGGTGATCGAATACGTGCGGCAGAAGTACGGTCGCGACTCGGTGGGGCAGATCATCACATTCGGAACGCTCAAGTCGCGCGCCGCCGTCAAGGATGTCGGTCGCGCCCTCGGTTTTACGCCGGGTGAAACCGATGCGCTCGCCAAGCTGATTCCGAATCAGCCGAACTACTCGCTCACGGTCGGCGAAGCGGTAGAAAAAATTCCCGAGGTCAAGAAGCTGTACGCGGACGAGCGCTACCGCGAGCTGCTGGACTACGCCATCTCCCTCGAAGGTCTGTCACGTCACGCTGGAGTGCATGCGGCCGGCGTCGTGATCGCCCCAGGTCCGATCGACGAATATGTCCCCGTGTGCACGCAGTCGTCCAAGGGCGCCAGCGCTCAGGCGGGTGAAGAAGGCACCGTAGTCACGCAGTACGACATGAACGCCCTGGAAAAGGCCGGGATGCTCAAGATGGACTTCCTCGGCCTCACCACGCTCACGGTAATCACCGACGCCGTCGCCGCGATTCGCGAGCGCGGCCGTGAAGTTCCCAATCTGGACGACATCCCGCTCGACGACGATGCCACGTACCAGATGCTCCGCCTGGGCAAGACCGCCGGCGTCTTCCAGTTCGAGTCGCCGCTCGCGACCGACATGGTGCGCGCGATGCGCTGCGACAGCTTCAACGATCTCGTCGCCTCAAACGCACTCATGCGCCCCGGCCCGCTCGACGCGGGCATGCACCGCGTATACATCCGCCGTAAGCGCGGTGACGAACCCATCAGCTATCTGCTGCCGGAGCTCGAAGAGTTCCTGAACGAGACGTACGGCGTCATCACGTATCAGGAACAGGTGATGCGTATCGCGCAGAAGCTGGCGGGTATCTCGCTGGCCGAAGCTGACGTGCTGCGTAAGGCGGTTGGGAAAAAAGACGCCGAGCTCATCCGCAAGGAGCTCGGCAAGTTCTCCGAGAAGGCGATCGCGCTCGGCTATGACCGCAAGATCATCAACGAGATCGCGGGACAGATCGAGACATTTGGGCGCTATGGATTCAATAAGTGTCTGATTTCGGGAACGGAGATTTTAGACGCGACAAACGGCAGCCTTGTTCGTATTGAGGATTTGCATTCTGGCGCAGCGTCTATCGGGGCGGTCGTCACCTGTGATATCGAGTCTCTCAAATTGGTACATGGCCGTGTACTCGATGTAATGGACAACGGAGTGCGACCCGCGTTTCGCATCCGCACTGACTCCGGACGCGAGATAACCGCCACAGCGAACCACCCGCTGCTCACGTACGATGGCTGGAAAGAACTCGGTCGGATTCCCGTCGGCGAGCACATCGCGGTTCCTCGCACCCTGCCGGTAGAAGGAACCGTGGAGTGGCCAGAGCACGAAGTCATCGCTCTGGGCCATCTTATCGCGGAAGGTAATCTCTGCCATCCGCACGGGCTGTACTTCTATAACCAGGACCCGACGGCAGTAGCTGACTTCGTCGCGGCAGCAGAGTGTTTCCCGAACGTTCGCTGCACAACGAAGTTGCACAAGGGTACCGACTCAGTTTACACGGGGCGATTAGATCGCACGCTCCCGAACGGCATTTTTGAATGGGCCCGCAGGTTGGGCATGCTGGGCAGGACTGCGACCCAGAAGGAGATCCCGGCGGACGCGTTCACGCTGACAAATCCTCTACTGGGCCTTTTGGTCGGAAGAATGTGGGACGGCGATGGCTGCCTGATTCCTGCAGACCGGAGCGCGTATTACGCGACCTCGTCGAAGCGCCTCGCGCATCAGGTCCAGCATATCCTGCTCCGGCTCGGCATCATCGGTCGAATCCGCGATGTGGATTTTCCATATCGCGGGGGAACGCGTCGTGGCTACCAGGTTTTCGTGACTGGTAACGAAAACCTGCGCCGGTTCATCGGGCACGTCGGCGTGCATTTCGCGCGTCCGGAGCGCCGCACAGATGCTGCACTCTTCGTGCTTAAAGATGTTTCAAGCGATACATCGCGCGACGTCGTTCCTGTTGCCGTGCGGGCACTGGTCCGAACGGCCAAGTCAAACGCGAACGTCACATGGAATCAGGTTGAGGCCGGTGCCGACGTATCAGCACGAGACCTCACGCCTTCAGGCACAGGTCCACACAAAGTCGGTTTCGCTCGCACGACGATCGCACGGCTGGCCGGCTACTTCGATAATCCCGAGCTTCATCGTTTGTCGGACAGCGATGTGCTATGGGATCGTGTAGAGTCCATTGAGCCGCTTGGCGACATGCAGACGTACGACCTTGAGGTCGAGGGCACGCACAACTTCGTCGCCAACGACATCATCGTCCACAACAGCCACAGCGTCGCGTACTCCATCATCTCGTACCAGACTGCCTGGCTCAAGACACACTTCCCCGCCGAGTTCATGGCGGCGCTGTTATCATCCCAGATCGGTGACACGGACAGTGTAGTCAAGTACATCAATGAAGCGCGCGAGATCGGGCTGCAACTGCTGCCGCCCGATGTGAACGAGTCCGGCTACAAGTTCACAATCATCGCCGATGACAAGATTCGCTTCGGCCTGGGAGCGGTGCGTAACGTCGGTAAGAACGCGATTGATTCCATTCTCGCTGCCCGCGCCGCGGGACCGTTCAAGTCGCTGTTCGATCTGTGCAACCGAGTCGATCTGCGTTCGTGCAACAAGCGCGTGCTTGATGCTTTGATTCACGCCGGTGCGCTAGACTCGCTCGGCGGACATCGCGCGCAGTTCGCGGCCGCGCTCGATACCGCGATTCGCGAAGCATCGCTGGCACAGGAAGATGTAGCGACGGGCCAGGTATCCATCTTCGGCGACATCCTTGGCGGCGGCACTACCAAGCCGGCCAGTGCGACGACATTGCCGAACATCGCGCCGTGGAGCGAGAGCGAACGGCTCGCCAATGAGAAGGCGATCATCGGCTTCTACACCTCCGGACATCCGCTCGAGCCCTTCCGAACCGAGTGCGAGCTGTTTGCCACACACGACGTCAGCGACCTGGGCGCGTGGACACCGGAGCCGATGGCCCTGTGCTGCGTGGTGACCGCCATCAAGCGGCAGACGAGCAAGAAGACCGGCGCCGAATTCGCGCGCCTCACCATCGAGGACTTCTCCGGCTCTGCCGAGGTGCTGGTCTTTCCCGAGGCGTGGAGCGTCATCAGCGATAGCGTGCGAGCCGACGTGCCGACTCTTCTCAAGGGCGGCTATTCGCGCCGCGACGAAGGATCCGATAACCCGACGTTCATCGTAGAATCAGTGAGCAAGCTGGCCGAGAAGCGTACCAACGGTCAGGTCGCTGTCGCAATCGATCTCACACTGGGCGGAGGGATCGACCCGGCGGTCATGCGCGACATTCAGGATATTATTCACTCCCACCCGGGCACCGCGCCTCTGGAGCTGCGCTGGAGCGACGGGAATGGAACCAAAGCCCGCTGGCGCTCCCGCTCGCTCAAGCTCTCCGCCGATGGCGCCGCCCTCAAAGAGCTGCGTGGACTTCTCGGAGACGAGCGCGTTTCGGTAATTTTAGGGACCTAGGAGGTCCTAATGGCAACTGCTGCCAGGACGATGGAGTTCGAGAAGCCGATCGCGGAGCTCGAGCGTCAGATAGATGAGATCAAGCGTACCGCTGGCAAGCGCGACATCGACGTTGACGTCGAGATCGCGCCGCTCGAGCGCAAGCTCACGGAGCTGCGCGCGGACGTGTACAAGAATCTCACGCCGACTCAGCGGCTGCAGGTCGCGCGGTACGATCGGCGACCGTTCATGCTGGACTACGTCACGCGTGTCTTCACTGATTTCATCGAGCTGCATGGCGATCGCGCATTCCGGGATGATGCGGCGATCGTGGGCGGTTGGGCACGCCTCGACGGCGAGACCGTGATGGTCATCGGGCAGCAGCGTGGACACGACCTCAAGGAAAATCTCAAGCGGAACTTCGGCATGCCACACCCGGAAGGATACCGCAAGGCGCTCCGGCTCATGAAGCTGGCAGAGAAGTTTCACGTCCCTGTGCTCACCTTCATCGACACACCGGGCGCCTATCCCGGACTCGGCGCTGAGGAGCGCGGCCAGTCAGAAGCAATCGCGCGCAACTTGTTGGAGATGAGCCAGCTTCAGGTTCCGATCATCGCGACAGTGATCGGCGAGGGCGGCTCCGGTGGCGCGCTCGCCCTGGGCGTCGCTGATCGAGTATTGATGATGGAGAACGCTGTGTACTCCGTGATCACCGTCGAAGGATGCGCCGCGATTCTGTGGAAGGACGGCAAGTCTCCCGAAATGCGCGAACGCGCCGCGTCAGCGCTCCGCATCACTGCGCCCGACCTCATCGAGCTGCGCGTGGTGGATGAGATAATCCCGGAACCCGAGGGCGGCGCTCACGTTGATCACGACGCGACCGCGATGTCGCTCCAGGAATCGCTCAACCGGAATCTCGAGGAATTACGCAAGCTACGCCCCGAACGCCTGGTGCGCCGCCGCCGCCAGAAGTACCTGCGTATGGGCCAATGGGCCGAATGATCGACCGCATTCCGGACACGCATCCGGACATGCATCCTGTAGGGGCGACCGGCGGTCGCCCTTCTCCAGATGCAATCGGTGCTCCCGTCGTCGCGTCCGTACCCACCCTTGTGGAAGTCGCCTTCCGCGGCAACCGTAAGGAATTCTTCACCTGGGATGACGAGTCCACACCCCCGCTCAACGCCGCGATTATCGTCGAAGCCGACCGCGGCGAAGACCTCGGCACCGTCTGCGCTGTCGGTGACCGAGCCGCGCAACGCAACAGCGGCTGCGCGCACGGATGCGGTGAGCCGGTGCGCAAGGCACTGCGTCTCGCAACCAGGCGAGAGGTCCGCCAGGGCGAGATGCTCGATGCGCTGAACGACGACGCGCGCACGCGTGCCGGCGACAGGGTGCGCGCGTCCGATCTGCAGATGAAGATCTCCGACGCGGAGTGGCAGTGGGACAAGAAAAAGCTCACGCTCTACTTCACGGCCGAGAAGCGCGTCGATTTTCGCAACCTCGTGCGCGACCTTGCGGCGACTTTCAGAACGCGCATCGAGCTCAAGCAGATCGGTGTTCGCGACGAGGCCAAACGGCTCGACGGTATCGGCCGCTGCGGTCGCCAGTACTGCTCGGCATCCTGGCTCCCGGAGCTGCGCCCGGTGAATCTTGGCGTGGCCAAGGACCAGCGGCTATCGCTCAACCCGTCGCAGATCTCGGGCGCGTGCGGACGGCTCATGTGCTGCCTCCGCTACGAGCATGATTTCTACGTGGAAAGTCGCAAGCGTTTCCCCAAGGAAGGGCGCATTGTCGCCACCGCCGCGGGCGAGGAGAAGATCGTCACCGTGGACATTTTCCGCGAGGCCGTAACGCTGCGCAACGCGGAGGGCGTCGTGCGCACACTGCCGCTCGCCGCATTCGATGCGGAAGTCGAAGGACGTGTGCTCCCCGCGCACACGGCAGTTGGCGAAACTCTTGGCGAAGCTGCGGATGAAGATGGGGATGAGTCGCTGGACGAGATCTCGCCCGAACTCATGTACACGGCTGAGTTCGCCGTGCCCGAGCCGCGCCTGGTGATCCTCACCGAAACGGTCGAAACGCAGGTGCCGCCCGACATCGGCGGCCCGTCTGATAGACCACGGCGGCGGCGTGGCCGGCGTAGCTCACACAAAACACCCGGTACACAGTCGGGCACACAAGACTCAACTAAGGGACCAGCGGAGTAGCCGCTGCTGCCGTAAATTGCGGCGTGACCAAGTACTACATCACCACCGCGATCGATTACGCCAACGGCGACCCGCACCTCGGCCATGCTTTCGAAAAGATTGGCGCCGATGTGCTGGCGCGATACCACCGCCTGCGCGGCGACGACGTTCTATTCGTCACCGGAATGGACGAGCATGGGCAGAAAGTAGCCCAGTCCGCCGCCAACGAAGGACGCACCCCGCAGGAGCAGGCGGACGTCGTCGCGGAGCGCTTCAGGAGTGTGTGGGAAGAGCTCGGCATCTCGTACGATCGCTTCGTCCGCACCACGGATCCGAGCCACGCCGCGGGCGTGCGAGCGTTGATCATGACCATCGCCGAGCGCTCACCGGACGACTTTTACGTCAAGACGTATGCGGGATGGTACTGCGTCGGCTGCGAAGCGTTCAAGACAGACGAGGAGATCGAAGGCGGCAAGTGCGTGCTGCACCCGACACGCACGCTCGAGTGGGTCGAGGAAAGCAACTGGTTCTTCCGGCTGAGTGCGTACGCCGAACGGCTGCGTGCACTGCTGGCCAGCGAAAAGTTTCTGCAGCCGCGCAGCAGAGCCAACGAGCTTCTCGCGCTCATCGACCGGGGTCTCGAAGACGTATCCGCCAGCCGCGCGCGCGCCGGATGGGGCATCCCCTTCCCACTCGATTCGGGAGATGGCGACGGAGAGCAACAGACAACCTACGTCTGGTTCGATGCGCTGCCCAACTACATCACCGTCCTCGGCTATCCCAACCTCAGCGGTGATTTCGCTCGCTGGTGGCCGGCGGACATTCACGTCATCGGCAAGGACATCACCCGCTTCCATTCGCTCATCTGGCCGGCAATGCTGATGGCGGCCGGCCTGCCGCTCCCCAAACTGATCTGGGCGCATGGCTTCGTCCTGTTTGGCGGCGACAGGTTCAGCAAGTCCGCGGGCGTGACACTCGACCTGGATGAAGCCATAGGCCGCTACGGCGCGGATGCGTTCCGCTATTTCCTCCTGCGCGAGGTTCCGTTCGATGGGGATGGAAACTTCTCATGGGAGCGGTTCGGGGACCGCTACAACTCCGATCTCGCCAACGCATGGGGCAACCTGGCGAGCCGTACCATCGCCATGGTCGAGAAGTACTGCGACGGCATCGTCCCCGCGGGTGAGCGCAACGAAACAGATACCGCCGACGCGGCCGACCTGGACGGCTACCATCAGGCAATGGTCGGGAATCTGCCTAGCAAAGCCCTGGAGTGCGTGTGGGCGACGGTGTCGCGCGGCAACGAGTACGTTGACCGCCAGGCTCCATGGAAGCTCGCCAAGGACCCGTCCCGTCGTGCGGATCTCGAATCCACACTGTCGACACTAATCCGCCAGTTACTGCGCCAGGCCGTTGTACTCTCGCCCTTCATGCCGCACAAGAGCGCCGAGCTGCTGAGACAGTTGGGCGCACCGAACGCCACGGTTTCCACGGATGCAGACGTTACAGGGTGGCGCGTTACCAAAGGTGCACCGCTGTTCCCGAAGACGTAACGCCAACCGTCGGTCGACCGCTCCGCCGCTAATTGGATCCAGGGTATTCGCCGGGCGCCGTGGCTGGCACCGCGCGTTCGGCACCGCGCGGTGCGTGCGGGCCGCCAGTCCCAGGCGGAGAACCCATCCCGCAGAATTAATTACCGTACATCACATGCGCGTACACCATACGGGAGATATCGGCGATCAGTGCGTCGGCCACCTTCTCCTGCGCGATGCCCTTGGTGAGCACCACGAGCACGTAGGGCGCGCGCCCGGCTGGATACACGATCGCCGCGTCGTGCGCGATCGCTGTGATGTCGCCTGTCTTGTGCGCCACACGCACACCGGCCGGGAGCCCCGCCGGAATCTTTTCGTTGAACTCCTGGGCCAGGAGTATGCCGCGCATCTCATCTGTTGCGGCTCGCGGCGCCGCGCGACCGGTCTCGAGCAGCGCGAGAAGTGTTGCCAGGTCACGCGCGGTCGCCGAGTTGTTGAGTCCACGATCGAACGCCTTCTGATCCTCCACGCCGCGGAGCACCCGCATGTTGCTTGCGCCGAAAGCGCGCATCATCGCATTCACACTGTCCGCGTTGGCGAGCGCAATCAGCGTGTTGGTCGCAAGATTACTCGACCGCGTGATCATGTGCCGTACCAGCTCGCGCACGGTGATCGAGTCACCCACCAGTGCGTACAGCGCGGAGTCGCTGTCCACCTTGGGATCCAACGCGTAACGGGATCCATCAACGATAGACGCGAAGTCGTTTCCCAGCTTCATACGCCTGTCCAGGTCGAGAGCGCCAGCATCGCCCTCGCGATATAGTCGCATCATCACGGGCAGCTTCATCGTGCTCGCCGCGTGTACCGGAGTATCAGCGTTCAGGAACAGCGTGTCACCCGCATGCGCCAGATCCACGAATGCGACCTCGACAAAGGCACTCGGCACAGCCGCAATTCGCGCGCGTACCCCCCGCAACAGCTCCGCATCCGCCAGCAGAGTCTGCGGGCGCATGGGCGCGCAACCTTGAGCTAACACCATCCCCGCCAGCGTTGCGAGCGGGCCGAGCAGCTTTCGCACGCGGTTAGTTACTGTCAGCCAGCATCGGTTAGCATCAGTGCTTGGTCACCACTTCGATCACGCCACCCATGTTGCCCGTCCCGAACCTGGTACTGGCCTGACCCGCGCGATACAGCCTGATCGTCGAGATCTGCTCAGCCGGAATATTCCTGAGCGTGCTCATGGGACCGTACGGGACGTTGTCGAGGTACACCGTGGGGTACGGCTGCGACGTACCGAACAGCGTGGTGGGCCCGCGGAAGCTCAGAAAGTTTGCTCTGATCTTCGCGACCGCGTCGTACGCGCTGAACGCGTGCACTCGCTGGATCGCGTCCTCCGTAATGACGTCGTCCGAGTCCTGCGGGCTGCCCATCTCCTGGGCAACGTGGGTACAGGCAAGCGGCGCCAGTACGGAGAGGCCAAACACGATCGTCCTGCAACTGCGCATCCTTGCGTTCATGGGTCCTCCTGAGGGATTCCCTCCGGAGAAGTTGTTGTCCGTCGCCACGTTGCGCTAGAGGGACCACGCGAACGCAAAACGGTCCAGGGGGTCTACCCTGGACCGTCTGCGATAACCCTGCCGTCAGCCTTTCATGGGCTGCGTAGGGAGCAACTCATTAGCAGCCTATGAACACTTCGGCGTGAGATTCCCGCCGCGAGCATCCGACTCCGGCTTCGGAATCGGGAAGGCGCTGTTGAACGGATCGCTAGGCACTTCCTTCGTCAGGAAGTTAGCGTTGAGCCGGCCGTACGCACGCAGATCCACCAACCGCTGCGGACCCTCGAGCAGGAGCGAGTAGCGCTTATCGTACAGCACATCCGTGATTGCCTGCGACGCAGTGGTCGCTGTCGACAACGGGAACGTGGCCGATCCGGCAGTCGCGCCATAGAACATGCGCACGCTGTTGATATCTGCGACAGCATTGGCTATCTGCCCGAGCCCGATGTACGCCTGTGCCCTGAGGAGAACTTCCTCCTCGTCGCGCAGAATTCCTACGGGACCGGTCTGGTTCGCTGGATTTGTGGATACAGCGCCGATGAACGTCGTGGTCGTGGACAATGTCTGACCCGCGAGCGTGGAGCGCTTGACGATCTTGCTACTGCGTGTGTCGCCGGGGAAGATGTTCGCAGCCACGGACGGGTTGAGGCCGAGTTTGGAATCGGCGAGCGCATACGGAGCCGCTTCGGTTCCGCTGGGCACGAACACGTAGTACGGTCCAAATTGGAACTGGGATCCCGGCACGGCACCAGGTCCCTTCCCGCCCAGTGCGGTCGTCAGCTCGGTGACCGCCAAGCCGAACGCCGCCGCGTTCGGCTTGGCATGATCCAGCCCGCGGTACACGTCGACCTTTCCCTTGAAACCACGGTTGAACAGGATGAAGCTCGGCACCGAACGGTAGTTGCGTCCGAAGCTCGTGAAGCCGGACGGAAGCGCGAACGGGAACGTGATATTTCCGGCGGCCACCAAATCGGTGTTGGCGGAGTCGAGCAGCGCCGCAACGAGGTCCAGCGCATTCTCCTTGCAGATGATCGGCCCGGGCGTCGTGTTATTGGCGCTATCGGACTGGAGCGGGACGCCGACAGTGTCGCGCAGCTCTACCAGCCGATAGTACTCTAGCGCCTTAAAAGTCCGGACGAACCCGAGCGACGCACTCTTCTGCGCTGCCGTCAGGACTCCCGAAGGCGCATTGTTGATGGCGGACACCGTGACGTTCGCGGCCCTGAGCGACCTGTACCCCGCATAGAACGGCCCAGAGCCACTAGCGAAGCTTCCCGGGTCGGGGTTTCCGCCCAGCGTTTCGTTGACGTAGCGTGGCTCCGACGCGTCAATGCGATACGCATCGCGCGCGTAGATCTCGGTGATGACCGG
>JBBSHV010000006.1:0-34534 GCA_038232435.1 Gemmatimonadales bacterium
AACCACCGACACACATCGATTTTCGATGTTGAGTACAGCGGTGGCTGGCGCCAACGCGTCCCGTTCCAGGTGCGATTGTCGGATCGCGACGGGGGCCTCAGAGGGTACAGGGCCTCCGACCTCGGCGGCAGCCAGCGCCTCGTCAGCCGGCTGGAGCAGCGCTACTGGCTCGGTCACATACGTCAGTTCGCGAGTGTCGCCGGCGCCGTCTTCCTTGATGGCGGTAAGCTCTGGGCCGGCGAGTCTCCCTTCGGTGTCACTACCGGCGTGAAGCTCTCTGCTGGAGTCGGATTGCTGGCGGGGCTGCCGCCGCGATCGCGTCGAACCTGGCGAGTGGATCTCGCGGTTCCGCTCAACGACGGCCGCGACGCCGCGAGGTACGAGATCCGGTTCACCAATCGCGACTTCACCAGGTGGTTCTGGCGCGAGCCCGGCGACGTCCTGAGCAGCCGCGAGCGCTCCATCCCCAACTCGATCTTCAATTGGCAGTAGGGCGCGGCTTCAACCGCGCCCTAGCCCTAATGGCTACTCGCCGAACTCTCCCGCATCATGCGGCGGATCGGGAATATGAGCGCGGCGAGCACCAGTGTCGCGATGAATAGCGACACCGCCGTTCGCTGGAACAGCTGCGGCATCTCCCTAAGATTTTCAGGATTGACGTGACCGCCCACAAGACCCGCAATCAGGTTGCCAATCGCGGCGGCCATGAACCAGACACCCATCATCTGCCCCACAAACCGGCGCGGCGCGAGCTTCGTCATCGAGCTCAAACCGACCGGGCTCAACGAAAGCTCGCCTAGCGTCTGAAAGAAGTAGCTCAGGATGAGCCACCACATCGACACGCGGATCGCGCCGCTGCCGCCAGCCGCGATCACCCGGTTAGCGGCAAAGACCATTACAACGAAGCCGAGTCCCGCGAACGCGAGACCGAACGCAAACTTTGTCGGACTGGACAGGTCCACGCCGCGCCGCGCGAGCGCGACCCAGATCCACGCGAATACGGGCGCAAGGGTAATCACGAAGAACGAGTTCGCCGACTGCAGCCACAGCGTCGGTACTTCCCATCCAAACACCACCCGGTCCGTGAAGTCGCGCGCGAACAGGTTGAGCGACGTCGGAGCCTGCTCGAACGCGGCCCAGAAAATCGTGGCAAAAAGGAACAGCACCACGATGACGCCAACGCGCTTCTTCTCGTCCCCGGTTAGCTTCGCGAAGAAAAAGAGGTACGCGAAGTAGATCAGTGCCAACACGAGCATCACAACGCTCATCCGCTTGGCCAGCGCCACGGGATCTATGTGGATCACGCCGAGCGTCGCAAGTAGTACCACCAGCACGATCGCGATAACAGCGGCCGCTGTGGCCAGCTTGACCTTGCGCTGCTCCGCCGGTCCCGCTGTCGGCGCCGCGCCGATCGGGCCCAGCGTACGCGCGGCGCGCGCGCGGTACGTGAAGAGCCCGATGAGCATGCCGACACCGGCCGCGCCGAAACCCCAATGCCACCCCACACGCTCGCCAAGATAGCCCGTGATCAAGGGCGCCACGAGCGCGCCGACATTGATTCCCATATAGAAAATGGAGAAGCCAGCGTCACGCCGCGCGCCGCCCTCCGGGTACAGGTCGCCCACGATCGCCGAGATGTTCGGCTTGAGCAACCCCGTTCCCATGACGATTAGCACCAGACCGAGGAAGAACGCCGCGTGCGCGAAGATCGAGGAAAGCGCAATCGAGAGATGGCCAAGGGCGATCAGAACACCGCCCCACCAGATCGAGCGTTGTAGCCCGAGCCACCGATCGGCGATCCACCCGCCGGGCAGCGAGGCGAGGTACACGCACGCTGCGTACACGCCGACGATCGACGAAGCCACCGTGCGGTCGAACCCGAAACCGCCCGATGTAAGAGCCGCGGTCATGAAGAGCACCAGCAGCGGCCGGATCCCGTAATACGAGAACCGCTCCCACATCTCCATCAAAAAGAGGGTCGACAACCCCTTCGGGTGACCGAAGAACGACGTGTCCCCCGTCCACCGCTGAAGTCCGGGCGGCGCCTCGTCGTGAGTGACGGTCTCTGCCTGCGGCTGGTCGAAGACGGACTTCCCTGAGGCCATAGCGGTTGTTGAGCGGTGTGAGGAAACAGATCAGGACTGGTGTGTACGAGCGGCGCGTAGTGCTACGACACAGTACTGGACGGCAGTGTCGAATTCGCGCTGCTAACTTCGCGATGCTAGAACTTACCGGCCAGCGTTGAAGGTTGCTTAATGCACGCGGCGAAGTGCGCGGGTGCCTTCTCCTCCAGCGGAGGAATGACCCTGGTACAATCCAGGTCCTTTGCGGGATGCTGGCATCGTGGAAAGAAGACGCATCCCGGCGGGGGATTGGCTGGCGATGGCGGCTCGCCCTGCAGCACGATCCGTTTTGTTCTGCGTCCTGGTTCCGGCACCGGCACGGCCGATAGCAGTGCCTGCGTGTACGGCATGATCGGATTGGCGTACACCGATCGAGCGGGACCGATCTCGACTATGCGCCCCAGGTACATCACCGCTACACGATCGGCGATGTGCTCTACAACCGAAAGATCGTGCGCGATGAACAGGTAAGTCAGTCCACGGTCGCGCTGCAGATCCTGCAACAGGTTGATCACCTGCGCCTGGACAGATACGTCCAGCGCCGATACCGGCTCATCGCATACTATCAGCTCCGGCTCCACCGATAGCGCACGGGCGATTCCCACGCGCTGTCGCTGGCCGCCGGAGAACTCATGCGGATACCGAGTTGCGTAGGCAGGATTGAGCCCCACTTCCTGGAACAGTGCGCGCACGCGACGGTCGGCCTCGCCTCCCTCCGCGATGTCGTGAATCACCATTCCCTCCTTCACCGCGGCGCCAACTGTCATGCGCGGATTCAGCGACGAGAACGGGTCTTGAAAAACAATCTGCATCCGCCTGCGCACCCGGCGGAGCTGCGACTGCGGAAGCGTCCTCACGTTCACTCCGTCGAAAATGACGGAGCCCGAGGAGGGCTCGATCAGCCGCAGCACCGAGCGTCCCATCGTCGTCTTGCCACACCCCGACTCGCCCACGATCCCCAACGTGTGGCCACGCTCGATCTCAAATGTGACGTCGTTCACCGCACGGATCTCCCCAGTGACGCGGCCGAACACGCCTTTGCGAATCGGAAAGCTCTTGACCAGTCCGCTGACGGCGAGCAACGGCCCGGTCTTCTCGGTCGAGATGTCGGTTTGTTTTCCAGGCGCTACGCGCGTTTCTGTGTCGCCGTGCATCACGCGCCCTCACCGAGCTGCGCGGCCATCGGCTCGTGCCGCTCCAGACGGTGTAGCGGCTCGTCCGCCAGATGGCAGCGCGAGCGATGCTGCTCTCCCACCGTGTACAGCGGTGGATGTTCCTCGGCGCATCGATCCCACGCATAGCTGCAGCGATCACGAAAGCGGCACCCGCTCGGCCACGCTGTCGACGGTGGCACGATTCCCGGAATAGTCACCAGCCGCTCGCTGCGCTGGTTCAGGCGTGGCATCGCGCTGAGTAAGCCCTCCGTATACGGGTGGTGCGCCGCCTCGAATAGCTCCGTCACGGATGCTTGTTCCACTACCTCCCCACCATACATCACAACCACGCGGTCCGCGACCTCAGCGACCACGCCAAGATCGTGCGAGATCAGCAAAACCGACATGCCGAACTGTCGCCTGAGATCCGACAGCAGCTCCAGGATCTGTGCCTGAATCGTTACGTCGAGTGCCGTCGTCGGCTCGTCCGCGATAACCAGCGCGGGGTGCATAACCAACGCCATCGCGATCATGACGCGCTGGCGCATGCCGCCTGAGAGTTGGTGCGGATATTCTCGCGCACGCTCCGCGGCGGCTGGGATCCCCGTGAGCGCAAGCATGTCGACCGCGAGCTGCCACGCCGCTTTCCGCGTCCCCCCGGTGTGTACCCGCACCACCTCCGCCACCTGATCGCCGACCGTGAGCACCGGGTTTAGGGCCGACATCGGCTCCTGAAAGATCATCGAGACTCTGTTCCCGCGTACCGAACGCATCTCGGAATCATTCAGCGTCAGCAGATCGCGTCCGTCAAAATCGATTCTGCTCCCGGGTTCTATCACCCCGGGCGACCGGATGAGTCTCAGTATCGAAAGCGCTGTTACCGACTTGCCCGACCCGGATTCGCCAACCACCGCGACCGTCTCACCCGGCATCACATCGAACGAGACGCCGTCAACGGCGCGGGACACGGCGCCATTATCGTGGAAGTAAGTCCGCAGATCCGTCACCCTGAGCAACGGTTCCGTCACCGTGTTGTAGGGGCGACCGGCGGTCGCCCTTCTCCATGTACCACGACACCCTGTCGCCCTGTCCACAGTCGCCATATCGGCACCGTGGTTCGTGTCGTCCCCCTCGGGTCTAGTGCCCCGCGCAGCGCTTCACCCAGCGAATTGCTCGCGATCGCGGTGGCCACTATGAGCAATCCGGGAAACAACGAGATCCACCACAGAGTTCCAATCTGATCCGCTCCATCCTGAATGATGTTCCCCCAGCTCGCGTCCGGGGGTTGAACGCCGAGGCCGAGGTATGATAGCCCAGCCTCTAGCACGATTACTTGACCCACTCCCAGCGCAGCAGCGACGATAACAGTCGGCAGCACGTTAGGTAAGATGTGCCGGGTCAGAATGCGCCCACCGGTCGCGCCGAGCGACTGGGCGGCAACGATGTACTCCTGCCCTCTCAAGGCGAGCACCTGTGCCCGCACCAGCCGGCTCAGCCCAAACCAGCCCGTAATGCCCAGCACGGCCACGAGCGGCCAGAGTGACAGTTGTTGCCAGAGCGCGACCACTGTTATGAGAAGCAGGATTCGTGGAACAGCGAGGAAAGCGTCGACGATGCGCATCATAACGGTGTCCACCGCGCCCCCAACGTAGCCCGCGACAGCGCCGTAAACCGTGCCCAGTGTCACCGTAATGGCCGTCGCGAGCGCCGCGACGGAGAGCGACACTCGAGCGCCGTACATGGCCCTGCTCAACACGTCTCGGCTGAAAGCGTCCGTACCGAATGGATGAGCCAGTGAGGGGCCCAGGTCCTTCAACCCGATGATGTCCGGCTGAGCTGCCGGGTCGTACGGCGCCAGAACCGGCGCGAACAGCGCGACGACGACCAACGCCCCGAGCGCCAGCACCGGCCCCCACGCGCGGCGCAATGTCGCGTACGGCCACGTCACGCGCGCTGTCGCGGCAGGATCAGTGTCGCTGTACACGTGGGTCGACGACGGCGTAAAGTAGATCGGTCGCAAGGCTCGCCACCGTTACGATCGCCGCTGCAATAATCACCCCCGCGGTCACGAGCGGATAGTCTCGCGTCGCCACGGCGTTCAGCACGACCCATCCCATTCCCGGCCATGCGAATACACGCTCAACGAACACCGCCCCCGTAAATAGTACGGGAAGACTCAGGCCCAGCAAGCTCACCGTCGGAATCAGCGCGTTGCGCAGCACGTGGCGCGTGAGAATCCTGTGTTCCGGAAGCCCCTTCGCGCGCGCCGTGCGGACAAAGTCGTCGGGTAATACGCGTAACAGCTCAGCGCGTTGGTAGCGCGCAACGCCGGCCGCTGATAGCAGCGCCAGCGTGACCGCTGGAAGCACTAGATGACGCACGCGATCGAGTCCTCGCGCGCCAGCGCCCATGTAGTCGTGCATCACCGGATCTATTGCACCGGCCGCGGGGAGAATGGGAAACCAGTATGCGAAAATGAGCACCATCATCAAGGCGAGCCAGAAGTCAGGCATCGTATAGAAGAACATCGACACCGCGCCGATAGTTCGGTCGGCACGCGAGCCAGGGCGGCGCGCCTGAACGACGGCCAGTGCTATTCCAGCGCCAAATCCGAGCACTAGCGCGCTCCCGGCAAGCAGCAGCGTGTTCGGCAGTGCGTCACCGAGTACCTCCCGTACCGGTCGCCGCATGGAGAACGACCATCCCAGATCTCCGCGCGCCAGATTGGCAATGTAGCGCACGTACTGCTCGCCCAGCGGCCGGTCCAGCCCATACGCGGCCCGCCAGCGCGCCCTCATGCTTTCCGTGACATGCGGGTTGTCCAACGCTGCGGCGAATGGATCACCGGGGGCCATATGGATAAGCACGAACACAAAGGTCGCGACAGCCGCAATCACCACCACGGCTTGAGCGAGGCGTGATGCCATGAACGCGGCGACGCCTCTTCCCCGGCCGCCACCGGTCACTCAGCCGCCTCGCGCCGCCGGCTTCTCACTGGACGTCCGCATACCGACTCTGTCACGCTCGATCCGCTCTCCAGCCGGGACCGACCAGTCGGCCAGATGTGCCCACCACGCGTCAACGCGCAGCGGGGCAAGATGGATCCGCCGCTGCACTCCGACCACGTTGTCCGGCTCGAAAAGCCACACCGCCGGCGCATCGTCGATGATCGTCTGGTATGCCTGCGTGAAGAGCGGCCGAGCAACGGCAAGGGATGTTGCTGAAGCGGCTCTGTCGAGCTGCGCGTCGAACCGGGCACTCGCGTATCCGGTGTAATTGCTGCTCCCCTTCTCGTGTGCGGCCTCCGATCCCCAATTCTGGCGCACCGCTGCCGGATTGGCGTCCATCGGCCAGCTAGCCATCACCGCGTCAAAGTCGCGTTTGGCAAGCTGCTGCATGAGCGTGTTGATCTCCAGCGTCTGCACCTTGACGCGTGCCCCAACACGCTTGAACTGGTCCTGCAGCAGCACTGCGAGTCGCCCGCGTTCCTTGCTCGATGACGGTGTCACAATCGTGAACTCGAGCGGCAGCCCGTTCCTGTAACGCACGCCATTGCTGCTCTCGCGCCAGCCAAGCGAGTCGAGCAAGCGCGTTGCTCGCGCTGGGTCAAACGGGAGTTCGGCGACGGTGGTGTCGGTGGTTGGCATCGCGTGTACCATTGGTCCGAGACCCGGCACCGCGAGCGTGTCGAAAACGCTTCTGACGATCGAACCGCGATCCACCGCCATGGTCAGCGCGCGGCGGAGTGCACGATCTCCGAACAGCCGATGTGGTGCGCCCGGACGCATGGGGTCCTGCAGATTCAACGCCAGAAACCCGTATCTGAAACCCGGCGTTGAAACGACTTTGAGATTCGGCGCACGCTCAACCTGGGTAAGCATCTCGGGACGGATGGACTCTAAGAAGTCTGCCTCTCCGTTCAGAAATCGCGCTGACGCTGCGCTGAAATCAGGCGCGATGGTCCAAATCACGCGGTCGAGTTTGGCCGGAGCGCGGTAGTGTGCGTCATTTGAAACTATCTCGATCGTTGCGCCCGGAGTCCAGCGCAAGAACTTGAATCGCCCCGATCCAATCGGGTGGCGCAGCAGATCTGAAGATGCCAGTGCGGTCGTCGCGACCTTTCCGTACACGTGCTCCGGAACGATTTCCATTTCCGCCGCTGCAACGTAGAACTCATGCGGCGACCTGCGCTTGAACCAGAAGACCGGTGTGAGCGAATCGCGCACGCTGACCGAATCGATGTCGGCGAATAGTGATGCATCCGGGGTGGCGAGCGCTGAATCGACGTAGATATGCTGAGTGAATTTCACGTCGGCGGCGCGAACCGGAACGCCGTCGTGCCAACGGGCACCCGGATTCAGATGGAACACGATGGACAGCGAATCCCGCGACCAATCCCACCGATCCGCCAGCCGCGGCTCAAAGCCAGCGTCGCCGATCACATTGAGCGAATCGCCAATGCTGGCCAGCGGCTCGAATAGCTGCTGCGAGATCGCGCGACCGAGCGTCGTCCTTACAAGCGGCGGGAAGAGCCCGTCAGCGTCCGCCGCCGTCGATATCACCACCGTCCCGCGGCCATCCGTGCCCGTACTCCGGCCGGACTGTCCGCACCCAGCCAGGCCGGCGAGAAATACCAGGCCAGCTACCGGCGTCCCGATTGTTCGACCCACTAACGAAGACAGTGTCATGAAATTGATAAGGGGTACCTGATGCTCCTCGACGACTGCGAAGCCAAAATGCAACAGTATTACGACGCTGCTGCATGGGCCAGCCGTGGGGAGCGGGCCACCACGGGATTAAATTTACAGCTAACCAACCAATCATCACGACGATGGCTTTCGTACAGGATACTCCCGCGCTCCAGAGCGCTGACACCTTTGCGCCCCGTCACATCGGCCCAACAGCGGCCGAGATCACGAGCATGCTCGTGGCGCTGGGCTACCCTTCGCTCGATGCCCTTATCGATGCGACAATCCCGGAGCAGATCCGCTTCCGCGCACCACTCGACGTGCCTGCCGCGCGCACCGCCTCCGAAACCTTGGGCTTGCTTCGCGCCATCGCCGCGCGCAACACACTGCTCCGCACGTTTATTGGAATGGGTTACTCGGACTGTATCACCCCGCCCGTGATTCAGCGAAACGTCATCGAGAGCCCGGCATGGTACACAGCATACACGCCGTATCAGGCTGAGATTGCGCAGGGCCGTCTCGAGGCGCTGCTCAACTTCCAGACCATGGTGAGTGATCTCACGGCGCTTCCGGTCGCGAATGCCTCGTTGCTGGACGAGTCTACCGCCGCCGCCGAGGCTATGGGGCTCAGCTACGCGCTCAAGGGTAAGCCAGGAAAGGACGTGTTCCTGGTGGCAGACGATTGCCATCCGCAGACCATTGATGTCGTGCGCACGCGTGCCTTGGCGCGCGGGCTTACCGTCAACGTGATGCCGCACGACAGCTTTGAGTTCGGCCCGCGTGTCTTCGGGGCCCTGATCCAGTATCCTGCGACTGACGGCGCCGTGCGTGACTACTCCGCGCTGTGCGACGCGGCGCACGCGACCGATGCGCTGGTCAACGTCGCGGCGGATCTCCTCAGTCTTGCGCTGCTTGCGCCACCAGGCGAGTGGGGTGCCGACATCGTTGTTGGCAATACCCAGCGTTTTGGTGTACCGCTGGGCTACGGTGGCCCCCATGCCGCATACTTCGCCACGCGCGACGAATACAAGCGGCAGATTCCCGGTCGCATCATCGGCATTTCTCGCGATGCAGACGGCAATCCCGCGCTACGCATGGCGCTTCAGACGCGCGAGCAACACATCCGTCGTGAAAAGGCGACCAGCAATATCTGTACAGCGCAGGTGCTCCTCGCCGTCGTCGCGAGCATGTATGCGGTGTACCACGGCCCGGACGGAATCACCCGCATAGCCACGCGCGTGCACGAGCTGACGACCGTGCTGGCCGAAGGCGCGCGCCGACTAGGTCTCTCACTGGGCCACGAAGATTACTTCGACACTATCCGGATCGAGCTGGGCAACCGTTCCGCCGAGGATGTGGTACGTGCCGCAGCCGAGCGTGGCATGAACGTCCGGTGGCTTGCGGAGCACGCGATTGGGATCTCCCTGGATGAGACGACGACGCCGTGGGACGTTACGGACCTCCTCACGGTCCTGAGCGGAGGCATCACTCCACAGCTCACGGTCGAAGACCTGCTGCAAAGCTCCGACGCTCGCTACGATGAGCGCTTCCGCCGCGTGTCGCCGTTTCTCACCCACCCGGTGTTCAACACGTACCATTCGGAAACCGAGCTGCTCCGCTACATCTATCGTCTCCAGGCGCGCGACCTGTCTCTCGTGCATTCCATGATCCCGCTCGGCTCATGCACGATGAAGCTAAACGCCACAGCGGAGATGATGCCGATCACATGGCCGCTGTTCAACAAGCTGCACCCGTTCGTTCCCGTGGAGCAGGCTCAAGGCTACCAGCAGCTCTTTGCTGAGCTCGAGGCAGATCTGGCCGAGATCACGGGATTCGCGGCCGTATCGCTACAGCCAAATGCTGGATCACAGGGCGAGTTTGCGGGGCTGCTAGCGATTGGTGCGTACCACGCGTCGCGCGGCGACAGTCATCGCAAGATATGCCTGATTCCGCAGTCAGCGCACGGAACCAATCCGGCCAGCGCAGTCATGGCCGGAATGAACGTTGTCGTCGTCAAAACGGACCAGACCGGCAACATCGACATGGCCGATCTGCGCGCGAAGGCCGAGCAACACCGGGATGATCTCGCCGCGTTGATGGTGACGTATCCCTCAACCCACGGCGTCTTCGAGGAGACCATCAAGGAGATCTGCGATATCGTGCACACGCACGGCGGTCAGGTCTACATGGATGGCGCCAACATGAACGCGATGGTCGGTCTCTGCCGCCCGGGCGACATCGGAGCGGACGTGTGCCATCTCAACCTGCACAAGACGTTCTGCATCCCACACGGCGGCGGTGGCCCGGGAATGGGCCCGATCGGCGTCGCATCGCATCTGGCGCCGTTTCTACCGGGTCACCCCGTAATACCGCAGCCCGGCCGCGCCGTGATTGGTGCGATCGCGGAGGCGCCGTGGGGTAGCGCTAGCATCCTCCCGATTTCGTACGCGTACATCCGGATGATGGGACCGGACGGCCTCGTGGAAGCGACCAAGATCGCGATTCTCAACGCCAACTACATCGCCAAGCGCCTGGAGCCCCACTATCCGGTTCTGTACCGGGGTCAGAACGGCACTGTCGCGCACGAGTGCATCGTCGACACACGTGTGGTCAAGTCGACGAGCGGCGTTGATGTCGAGGATATCGCGAAGCGCTTGATGGACTACGGCTTCCACGCACCGACCGTCTCGTTTCCCGTGGCCGGCACGATGATGATCGAGCCAACGGAGAGTGAATCGAAGGCTGAGATCGACCGTTTTTGCGATGCCATGATCGCGATTCGCGAGGAGATCCACGCCATCGAGACCGGAGAATCAGACCGGACCGATAACCTGCTTAAGAATGCGCCGCACACTCAGGACCGCGTGACCGCTGACGACTGGGTGCACGGCTACACCCGGCAGCAGGCTGCTTTCCCTGCGCCGTGGGTCAGGCAATCCAAGTTCTGGCCCACCGTCGCCCGCGTCGAGAGCGCATACGGCGACCGCAACCTCATTTGCTCCTGCCCGCCGACGGACGCGTACGCGACGTGACTTGTTACCCGATGCTCTTCTCGTAGTCGTCAGCCTTCATCAGCGCGTCCAACGACGACGCATCCGTCAGCCGGATCCGAATCATCCACCCGGCGCCAAAAGGATCACTGTTGACGAGCGCCGGTTCCTGGTCCAGCCGGTCGTTGACTTCCGTTATGTCGCCGGCCACCGGTGCGAACAGTTCCGACACCGCCTTCACGGCTTCGATCGTTCCAAACACATCGTGCTTGCCGTATGAAGCACCGACCTTGGGCAGCTCGACGTAGACGACGTCCCCGAGCTCGCCCTGGGCGTAGTCGGTAATACCGACCTCAACGATGCCGTCGCCGACATCGCGAACGTATTCGTGCTCCGGTGTGTAGTGAAGGTCGCCAGGAACGTTAGCCACGGGTGCTGCCTCGGTTGGAGATTGAACGGACGATAGCGGAACTACAGGCGGCCAACAGACACAACCCGCGTGCCAGTCAACCCGCCAAGCTAGGCCGGACGGTGGAGGCTGTCAACCGCTTCCACACGGCGTCCACTTGCTCTAGCAAACCCTCCAGTGAGCCGACGTTCTCGATCACGAAGTCCGCCCGTGCGCGCTTCAACTCGGCCGGCATCTGCGCGGCAATCATGTTCGCGGCGTCCGCCGTCGATACTTTGCGCAGCTCGGTCAACCGTTCCAGCCGCAGTTGTGCTGGTGCATCCACCAACACGATCGAGTCGAACTCCTGGGCCAGGTGACGCTCGAAAAGGAGCGGGACAACGTACACGAGTACCGCGTCCCCACGCGCTCGCGCCGTATCCACCATGGCGTCACGAAGCCGGCCCGCGACCGGATGAATGATGGCGTTGAGCTCCTCCAACTGCTCGGGGTCGCCAAACACTATGTGCCGAAGCGCCTCGCGATCAAGCGTTCCGTCTGGTGACAGCACCGCGCTCCCCCATCGCTCCACCACCTGCCGCAGACCGTCCGAACCCGGCTCCACAGCTTCGCGGGCCAGCACATCCGCGTCCACTATGGTTGCGCCAAGCTCGGCTAGGCGCTCGGCCGCCTGGGTCTTGCCGCTCGCGATGTTTCCAGTAAGTCCGACGTAAAGCATGCCCTACAAGGTACGAACATGGCAGGGATTGTAAACCGGGAACGTTTGTGCACTCGTGTGTGCACTCGAGAGCAACCCGGCCGCGCGCTTCATTCGCTCCTGTTCTCAAGAGGGATGCCGATACTCGGATAAACTGGCATTCCCGTCCCGGAGCATGGTTCACGCGCCGGTGCGGAACCCATACCCATTCAGCATGCCAAAATCCGACCGCGCAGGCTTCACGCTCATCGAGATGCTGATCGTCCTGACGCTCATAGGCATCGTGAGCGCGATCGCCATTCCACGGATCCGCATCTCCAGCTACAACGCCGACGCCGGAATGCGTACAGTGCAGGGAGTGTTGCAACAGGCCCAGCGCAACGCCATCGTCCGACAGACAGATGTAATGGTGAGCTTCGACACCGCGGGCCGCCGCATTCGCACGGTGTTCGATCTCAATAACAATCACATCCTGGATGCCGGGGAAGAGGTGCGTTGGCGTCCTCTGGAAGACGGCAACCGTTTCGCGCTGCCCTCCGCGGGCGTCCAACTTGCCGCCGGCGCTGCCGTCGTTGGCACTAGCCTTTCGTCGCGTGACGGTTTTCCAACGCTCTACTACCGCCGCGACGGCGCGCTCAGCACCGAGCTGGAGCTTTACCTCCGGTCATCCACTCCGGACGTGCGGGACTTCAGGGCGCTGCACGTGCGCCAGGCCACGGGACGCGTCCAACTGTATCGCTACAACGGCACCGCCTGGATCGGAGTGGGACTGTGACCGGAGCAAGGCGTGACGGCATGACGCTCGTCGAGGTGATGATCGCAATAACGATCCTCGCGACGGCGATGCTCGCCATTGCCGCCTTCATGGCCAAGTTCGCTCACGCGGTCGCGGTAAGCGACGTGCGCAACACCGCGAGCGAGCTTGCCTCGCAACGATTGGAAGATGTGAAGACATCGCCACGTTATTCGGCTATCGATTCCCTGTTTCCGGGAACGTCAAACCTTACCGGTACGAACGCCGGGTACAGCGTCAAGACCATGGTTGCCCGTACCGGCGGGACTGCGGCCGCCGTTTACGATTACAAGACAATCACGGTCGTCGTTAGCAATGCGAGACTCGACGCACCCATCAAGCGCTCCACCATCATAGCGGCTTACTGATGACGCCCGCATCGGCCGTCAGGGGGAAGTCTGTGACGACACAACCAAGACTCAAGGCACGCGACGCCTTCACCCTTCTGGAGATGATGCTCGCGGTGACGATCATGTTAATGGTGTTCGGGATGGCCGTGCCCGTGTTCCGTTCCCAGCTGCGAGCGATGGACGCGCACGCGAGCCGCTTCGATACGCAGCAGAACGCGCGCTTTGCTATTGCCACTATAGATGCAGCGCTGCGAGTAGCGGGGGTGGGCGTTCTGGATGAGCAGCCACTGATCGTGCAGGCCGCGCCATTCGCTGTGACATTCAACGCGGACTTCGCGACGCGTGATACCGCGAGCGAGGGTGGCGCGTTCGGCGCCGTTTATCTCGATCCGGATTTGCCAGCGGGATCGACCATGAGCATGGTGCCCACGGCGAAGGTCAGTCTTCCGCTATCGTCTGTTCTGTACCCGGATACCACTTACCGCGGGGCCAAAGGTGGGCTGAGTGCGGCTGAGACGATCTCGTTCTGGGTCGCACTGGACGGGAGCGGCGGGTCCAACGGCCGGTACGCGCTCTTTCGCCGCGTCAACTCGGGGCCGATCGATACGCTCGCGCGCGGCTTAATAATCAAGCCGGGAGATCCGCCGCCGTTCACCTATCTGGTGAACAATGCTCTTGGCGCTCCCACCGCTATTCTGCCGAGCTTGCTGCCCGTCTACCACGTCAAGATCCACGGCAGTGCGGCGGATACCGGTGCGACAAACAAGGAACCATCACTCCCGGACGCGATTCGCGCGGTACAAATCCATCTTGTGGGGACGTCCGTCGAACGCGACGGGACCGTGTCGCAAAGACCGGCCGATGCAACTATTCGCTTACTGAACGCGGGGCTGCTCAACCACGCTACGTGCGGCGAAATTCCCATCTTCGGTAAGCCGATAAAGTCGGTCGTGGTGACTTCGCCAAGCACGGTCACGCTCTCCTGGCCGCCAGGGACGGACGAGGCCGGTGGAGAAAAAGATGTGGAGCGTTACGCCATCTACAAACGCGATGCCGCCGACCCAGACTTCGGTGAGCCCATTGCGAGCGTTCCAGCAGGCCAGTCGTCGTATCAATTCTCGGACACGCAGGTGATGAAGGCCCAGAAGCTGGTTTATGGGGTCGCCGCCATAGACTGCGGGAGTCAGCCGTCCGCATTGTCTGTTACCGCAACGATTCTCATCCCCTGAGTGACGAGTCAACAAGGAGGAGTAATGCAGTACGCGAATGTCTTACTTGTGGTTGCGCGCCGAGTCCTGCTGCGGAGCCGAGCGCGCGGTGCTCAGCGGGGAAATAGCGCGGGCATCGCTGCGGGCAACGTTGGCAGCGCGCCCGCGCAGCGCCGCGGCTCGGCACTAATTCTGACGTTGGTGCTCACGCTCGGACTCGCAAGTTTGGCCACATCTGCGATCTACCTGGGGAGTAACGCGCGTCTCCTGACTGACTCGAACGATCGCGAGCGGGATCTGCGCTATACAGCCGAAGCGGCACTCGCGATGGGGAAGAGCACACTCAACTACGATCCGTTGGCTATACCCGACACGGGTGTATACCGCACCGTATTTCAGGACTCCAAGATAAATGGAGCGGATGGCCTCCCGGTTCCGGGAGTGACGGCGAGCATGTACCTGGGCCGGTCGAGCTCGAACACGGGCCAGTTCGGCGCATTCGTGAGCGTGGTCGCGATCGCGAAGAACGCGTCCGGTGCGCAGGTCGTTCGCAGGCTGGAGCTCGCGCAGGAAAGCTTCGCCAAGTTTGCTTACTGGTCCAACCAGGAGAGCAACAACGGATCGGTGATCTACTTCAACAACGGCGACCAGTACTGGGGCCCTGTTTGGTCCAATGATGTTCTTCACATCGGAACCAACGGTGGGGCGTGGTTTCACGACGACGTGGGTACAGCGGCAACGGTTTCCGGCGCAGGATACGGCCAGTTCGATAAAGGATACTCTGAGAACCAGAAGCGAATCGACCTTCCGCTGCCAGCCAGCCTGAATTATCTGTCTGGTTTCGCGACCGCTGGTGGCTTCAACGTTCCCGCGGCCGCGGCCAGCGGCGTGGCTCAAGTAATGACACGCATCGAGTTTGTAGCGAGGCCTGTTGACAGTCCTAGTGACCCAACGCAGCTCGACGGAACGAACGATGGCTTCTTCCGCGTTTACACCAGCACCGCTGGATCCGCTTGGCTCCGTGGCGATTTCACGCCGGACAACTGTGGAGCTTCTTATACTTTTCAAACCGGCACGGGTCCGCTGTTCGTTCCGTTGTCGGAGCACAGACGTGAGTGGTTCGCGCGTGCTCTCATAGCGAGTAATTTCACCACCGCTGATGTCAAGCAGCTCACCAACGGGTTCACCGGCGCGGAAAAGTCCACCGACCCAACGCCGCGGAAAGTGACCAGTGACGCTGCCTGGCAGAAGATGATCATGCAACAGCCATCCGCCCGCTGCTACCTCGGCGGCGATCCTAAACTGCGTGCCGTCAACATTCGTGGCACCACGGAGTACAGGGCTGACACAACGTTGGCGTATGGGAACAAAGTTGGCGACGCGACGAGGGCGGCACAGGCGCTGGCTGGCAACGATACTACATTCACCGCGACCGGCCCGATGGGAAGCTGGCGGCCGTGGCAGTCTCCACCTGACCCGAGTCTCAACGCGCGCTGGCCGGATGAAGCTCCGTACCTGTTTCCCATCTCTCGTACGTTCAATCCGGGAAGCAAGGGCGTTATCTACGTCAACGGCACGGTCGGCGTGAGCGGCACGCTGCGGGGCAGGATCACGCTATACGCGACTGGGAGCGTCGCGATACTGGACGACCTGCGCTATGTGACGGATCCGGCGCTGAACAAGTGCAAGGACATCCTCGGCGTCATCTCGGGTACGGACATTATGGTGGCCGACAACGCATTGAACTCTCCACCGGATATCAGCAGTGGGAGTAACGTCTTCAAGGATTTGGACGACACCTGGAGAGGCGACACGTATATCCATGGTGTGTTGATGGCGCTCAATACAGCGTTCGGGGCCGAGAATTACAGCACGGGCGCTTACAACGCCAGCGACTGCGAAGGGTCACTCAGCGCGCGCGGTTGTCTCTACATCACGGGCGGGGTCATCCAGAAGCAGCGTGGCGGAACAGGCTACGGCAGTCCTACGCTCAGATACGGCTACATCAAGCGTGTGAGCTACGACCGATGTGCCCTGTACAATCCGCCGCCATACTTCCCCACGACGGGTCGCTACACCGACAACCGTTACTATGAGCTGGATCCGAGTGGCTTTGACTTGACCAAGCTTTTCAAAACCCTGCAGCCGAACTGATCAGCGATCGGACTCGGCATGACGACAACTGAGAAGGGCGTGCCGAGCGACATTCGGCACGCCCTTCTCAGTTTACACGGGGGTTAAAGCAAGCGTGCCTGGCCGGCGTCTCTTCTCGGGACGCTGTGGCACATGCGACAGCGCGCCTCGTAGTGGTCCGCGGCGCCGACCATGATCTGTGGGCTCTCGTATGGTGCCGGCTTGCCATCGATGAGGCGCTGGTTGCGCGTGGCCGGTCCGCCGCACAGAACGCAGATTGCGTGCAGCTTGTCCACACTTTCGGCGATCGCCATGAGCTGCGGCATCAGCCCGAATGGCTCACCGCGAAAGTCTGTGTCAGTTCCGGCAACGATCACACGACGTCCGCTCTCGGCGAGTGAGGTCACTAGCGGGACGATACCGGCATCGAGGAACTGCGCCTCATCAATGCCGATCACCTGCGCGGTGGGATCGAGTCGTGACGCGATTTGTGCGGCGGTGTCGACCGGGATCGCTTCGACAGTGCGGCCATCGTGACTGGAGACGGCGTTGATTCCGGAGTAGCGTTCGTCCAGGCGCGACTTGAAGACCTGAACGCGCTTACGCGCTATGAGTGCCCGGCGAATGCGGCGAATCAGCTCCTCGCTCTTGCCGCTGAACATTACACCGGCGACCACTTCGACCCAGCCGCCGGTGTGTTGATATCCAACGCTCACGCTGAACCCGCACTAGCGCTCAACTGCATTAGCGCTCAAAGGGCCGTGGCGGGCGTGGTGCCGATCCACGCGGCGGACGCGGATTGTCATCACGTGTGCCGCCGGAGCGTGGCCCGCGGCCCAGGTCACGTTCTCGCCGTTCCGAGGGTGCGCCGTCGCGCGGGCGCTTGGGTGTCCACTCGCCATGTGCCGGGCGGTCGCCGCCGGCGGCGGACCTGTCCCGCGGTGCGCCGCGGTCGGCGCCACGCGGCGGGCCACGAAAGTCGCGCTCTTTAGTGTCACGGTTGTCGCGTCCGCGGGGAGCGCTGGCTCCCCGGTCGCCTCCACGGCCACCGCCGCGCGGTGCGCCACGGTCACTCCGCTCCCCGCGGCCTTCGCGGGGCGGCTTGTCTCCGCGCGAAGCTGCACCGACGAGTCGCAGGCCAGGCTGGGAGGCCTGCTCGGCACGCGCGGCGCGTTGAAGC
This sequence comes from Gemmatimonadales bacterium, assembly GCA_038232435.1. Classification (GTDB taxonomy): domain Bacteria; phylum Gemmatimonadota; class Gemmatimonadetes; order Gemmatimonadales; family Gemmatimonadaceae; genus Fen-1247. Next base: position 17,726 of record JBBSHV010000006.1, read on the forward strand.
TCCAAAAGGCGCACGGCGGCCGCGGCGATCTCGATTCCGTCGTACCGCTCCAACAATGGCTCGAGCGCGAGTACTTCGCGCGAGGCGACGCCCTGGACGAGGACAGCGCTCAGCTCCTCGCGCAGCATCGCGTCGCGCGATCTAGCGGCAGCACCCGGGCCCTCTAGCGCGAGCGGGACGAGGTTGCCGACCAGCTCGTGGAGAGGGACCGCGTCGCGCGGCGTGACAAGTGCAACGAGCTGAACGGCGCCGGCCGATGCGAGCGACGTCAGCTCGCTTGGAAGAACGGGGACGTCATACAGAACGATGGTGTGGCTTGGCGGGATCGCATCATAACGAGCAACGCGAACTGGATCGCTGGCGCGCCTATACCCGAGGCTCCGAACCGTGTGCGTGGCATCCGCTTCCGTGGCGGGGTCACGGACGAGAATCGCGGTGGACGGAGGATCCAGGTCGTCGAGCAAGCGCCGGAGCGCGGCGGGGCGCGACGATGCGGAGACCATGACGTACTGGATCGGCACAGCGGGTCCAGCTATGCCGGCTCCCTCCTGTTCCTCGCGCTCAGGCTCGTGCGATGAGACTCGGCGCGCGGTACGGAGATACCGGTCGATAATTTGTTCGACTTCAGGGGTGGCTCGGCGGGCGATCAGGGCGCGGTCGGCTTCCTTGGGCACTTCGGCCATTAAGGCCTCGAGCGCGGCCATCGCGTTGGGCGTGACGGACGCCTCGTCGTCCATCCACGCGAGGATGACGGATTTGACTCCGTCCAACTTCACCGCAGACCGCTGAACGAGGGCCTGAAGCTCGATCGCCGGCCCGGCAATGGCGTGCGTCGGCCTGTCGGCCAGGAGGCGCGCTGCGCGGTTTGCGGACGTCACGGGTACCACTTCAATCCCCTGAGCACCGGTCATGGCGAGTACCACTTCTCCGGCGATGATGGCCGTTTCCGCGTCTGGCGTGATGACGAGTACCTGGAGCTGTGGCTCGGTGACGTCGACGCGCTCGAGGGCCGGCGTGACGACGCGCGTGAGTGCATCGGTCGTTCGCGGTAAAAAGTGGACTACGTTCTGGCTGCGGGCAGCGGCGCCGCGCTCGGCCTGTTCCATTCGGTGTTCGCTCGGTAGCATTATAGGATGATCTCCGCAATCGTCCTCGTAAAGGCTGACCCGACGCGGATCCCGCAATGTGCCACGAAGCTTGCCGGGATTGAAGGGGTATCACGTGTGTACTCGGTGAGTGGGGAATGGGACCTCGTGGCGTTGGTCGAGGTTCCGGACTTCGAGAGTGTGGCGCGAGTGGTCACGGAAGACGTCTCCAGTGCGCCTGGCGTGCTCAAGACGCATACGTTGACGGCGTTCCGCGTATACTCGAAGGGTGATCTGGAGCAGGCATGGGATATCGGTGTCGACTGACGCGTCATTTCGCGCTTCGCGTGCGATTCGCTTGCTCCTCCCTGATGCTGAGATAATCTCGAGCGGCGACGTCGCGGAAGAGAGCTATGCGGGTGCGTACGCCGAAGCTCCGCGGTTGCTGCAGGCCGAGTGCGTGGAAGGGCCGGTGTTGCGCGCCATCCGTGTCGTGGGTGAGCCGGAGGTCCGGTTCTCGGCTTTTCTGGACGGCATTCAGCGCGTGCGCATCGTATCGCACTGGCGCGGCGTTCCAATTATCCGCGGAGTTGTAGCCGCGGTCGTGCGAGTTCGCGTGAACCGGCGATTCGTGGCTTGGGGCCACCGAAAACCGATCGTGTCGGAACGGCTGTACATGCCTCTGAGATATCTTCCATGCGGCATGCGCGACGAGGTAGACGGGTATCCGATTGTTGACACAGGGGTTGATGGCCCCAATGGCTCACCGCCGTCGCGTCATCCGGCGGCATTGCGGGCTGTCGCGTTGGAGAGCATACGCAGAGATCGAGAGAGTGCCGAGCGCCAACTCGCTGAGCTCTGGTGCACGAGCGTGGGCGAGCCAATTTTCATCGATGGCGGAATCAGTGGAAGTTCCGGCGTCGCGTGCTCGGAGTGTGCGGTCGGTGTCATCAAGAGTCATCAGACACTGTATGCTGACGGAGCGGCACTGGATCTTGTGATGTCGTTGCGACGGGGCGAGCGGTCGTCGGTGTTCCGCGTGCGTTCCGAGCGCCGGACCGAAGTGGTGAGCTGGTATCTGCGGTTGCGCGATCCGCGTGGGCATGATGCGATGTTCGGACTCGTTCGCATCGAAGCGGCCGTCCGCGACGACGTGGCCTTGCGCGCGAACGAGATATCGCGCTGGGTGCTGGCGGAAGGCGCACCGTTATCGCTTCCCGATAGTCGATGGGACCGAATGGCATATGGAATACGGGACTGTGAGGAGTTTCTGAGAGCGATAGCATCGTGACGGTCGTACTTGGACGCGTGGTGGCGACTGAGCGAAAGCCAAACACCCCGCACGAATTCCACTTCTGGACGGCGTTGGAATCGCCGGTCGGTATTGGCACGATCGTGCGTGTGGATGGAAGACAGCCCGTGAACGGGCAGATCCCGCACGTCTACGGAATAGTCACGGAAGGCTTCAGCTACACTGATCTACTGACGCCGATGCACGACGTGCTGAGCCATGACGGAGCGCCGGGTAGCGCGGGCTTCGCGTCGACGGATCGCTCGGAGATAAGGCTGTACACGGCGGCGGTGCTGAGGCACATCCCCGAGGAGCCGTTGCAGCCGGTGCCGATGGGGGACGTTTTTCTGGCGCAGGAGGAGGACGTCAACGTCGCGCTCCGGATGGACGGATATCTGCGCGACGGGCAGAGCACCGGAATACCGATTGGCGTATACCGAGCGGGCGGGACGGACGCGACGATCTATCTGGACGCCGACTTTCTGGTCGGGCCGGAGGCGGCGCATCTCAACATCACGGGCGTATCCGGGCTCGCGACAAAGACGAGTGCCGTGGAGTGGCTGTTGGCGTCAGTGTTCGCGCATTTCCCGGACAGTCGTGGGTCCATTGCCGCTGTCTGTTTCAACGTGAAAGGGCCCGATCTCTGTTTCCTGGATCAGCCGGGCAAGCTGGACGATCAGGATCGCGCGCTGTACGAGCAGATGGAAGTTCCGGCCGCTCCGTTCAGCAATGTGCGTTACTATGCGCCTCTGGCCGCGCGTGGATACTCGCTCAACACGCTACGCTCGAACGAGGCGTTATTGCACAATGTGCTCCCACTCACGTGGGGATTGCGCGAGGTGCTCCAGTATGCCGAGGTGCTGCTCAACCGGGATGACATCGACGCAAAGGCCGATGCGCTGATCGATTTTATTACGCGGAACGTGATAGACCAGCCATTCAGCGATCCCATGCTGCAGCGGTCGCACGTGGTGCAGTCGTTCGCCGATCTGGAAGACTGGTTCCGCGACGTGCTGCACGGGCTGGAGAACGGCAACAAGGAGAGTTGGCGCACGCATCACGTGGCGACGATCCGCAAGGTCCGCAACAGGTTATCGAATATCAGCCTCAGATGCGCCGGGCTCGTCACCGATTCGGGGCCGGTGAGTGATCTCCCGTTTGGCTCGTTCGAGGATCGCGCCACGTACGTGATCGACGTGGCCAATCTGGAGGAGGACGCGCAGGATCTTATCTTCGCGCGGGTGGTATCCAAGCTGCGGGAGCATCTCGAGCGCCGCGATCTGGGCGTGAAGCACGTAATCGTGTTTGTCGATGAGCTGAACAAGTATGCCCCGGGTGACGGCCCGGATACTTACGTGCGCAAGATGCTGTTGGACATCGCCGAGCGTGGCCGCTACCTGGGCCTCGTCCTGTTCAGCGCACAGCAGTTTCGGTCGCAGGTGCACCGGAGAGTGGTGGGGAATTCAGGGACCTCGGTGTACGGGAGGATGGATGGTGATGAGCTGGCCACGCCTGGGTACGCGGTGCTCTCGCCCGCCATCAGGACCAAGCTTGCGACGCTGGAAAAAGGGCAGTTGATGGTTCGTCATCCACACTTCACGCAGCCCATCTTCGTGCGATTTCCGCGCCCCGCGGTGATGACCGGGCGCATGGGAGCGGAGCAGTATCCGCAAGGCGGGGAGGTGACGCTCGAGGTTTCGGTGTATCGCTCGCTGCGCGCTCTCGATTCGTCCATCGCGCTAAATGCGGTGATGGATGTGATTGGCCTGCACGAGGAGCGTGACGTTCTCCGTGCGCGCGCGCTGACGCTACAGGAGCGGCCGGCTGACGTCTTGGGGGCGTTCAAAGGCCACTTGCCTCGCAGGGTCGCGCAATCCGTCCCACACAATGTGCCGCGCGTCGCGGCGCTTCGCGGCACGCAGGGTGACGACCCGTATGGAGTCTAGGGGGCACGTGAGGCGATTCGCGGCGGTCGGGATCGTGATTGGAGCGGCAGTGTCGTTGGCCGGGTCGGCCGGAGCGCAGCAGACGGTGCAACAGCCAGTGCAACAGCCAGTGCAGAAGGTGACACTTCGCATAAGGCCCCCGGTTGGTGATACACTGCGGATGCAACTGGAGCAGCAGTTCGACATGGCGCGGGAAGATGCAGCCGGCGCTCCGTTAGGAAGCATGACCGGATCGATGCGCGTGTGGACACATGCTGTCGTTCTGCGGCGTGCCGGAGACGCGACCGATCTCCTATCGGTGACGGACTCAGTGCAGGTTCTTCCGCCAAGTGCTGCCTTGCTGCCGCCGCTTCGCGACGCGAAGCGCGCGCTGGAGGGACGCAGCGTGCGCGTACGAATCGCGCAGGATGGAGAGATCACCGTGTCGGGAGGTGCGCAGGGTGGTGTAGTCGCGACGGGAGTTGGCGCGGACATGCCGTCTATTCTTCCGACCGAAGCCGTTGCGGTTGGCGAATCATGGATCCGCAACATCATGGTACCGTTGAGCGCGACTGAACATGAAACAGCGCGGGTCCACACCACGCTTCGGCTAGACTCTCTCAGTCGCGACGGGGGAACCGCGTACTTATCGCTTCGCGGCGACGTATCGCACGACCATGCGCAGCACTCCGCGGTGATGCAGGGCAATGTGACGGGCACGCTTGTGGGCACGATAGAGATCGATCGACGCCTCGGGTGGATCACGGGATCGCGAACGATTCTCGCGATCATGTCCGTTGTGAGGTCGGAGGGGAAGCCGCCGGTGCATCTTAGAGTCCGGGTGACGCAATCGCTGCGCGCGTTGGTGGACGGCTGAGACAATGCGAATCGTCCACCTCGCCGATCTGCATCTTGGATTTCGACAGCACCAGCGGCTCACGCCGAGTGGAATCAATCAGCGGGAAGCGGACGTGGCAGCGTCATTCAAGCGTGCGATCGATAAGACGATTGAGCTAGCGCCAGACTTTGTATTGATCGCGGGCGATGTGTTTCACGCCGTTCGCCCGTCCAATCCGGCGATTTTGCACGCGTTCATGCAATTTGCGCGTCTTACCGATTCGCTACCGAACGCGAAAGTAGTGATGGTGGCGGGAAACCATGACACTCCGCGCACAGCTGAGACAGGGTGCATACTGAGGCTGTTCGCGTCGCTCGGGATTCATGTGGTCGAAGGCGATGCACGCCGTATCGAGTTCCCCGACCAGGACGTATCCATTCTCGCGATTCCCGATCTCCCGTCGGGAAGGCCGGCGCTTACGCCCAATCCGCAGGCGCGGCACAATGTTCTGTTGCTGCATGGAGAGGTGGCGGGGATGCTCCCGGAGTACGCGCAGAACATGGAGCGCGCGGCTCTCGCAATCACTCAGGACGAGCTGGGTCCCGCGCGATGGGACTACGTCGCGCTGGGGCATTACCACGTGTATCACAGCGTGGCACCGAATGCGTACTACTCTGGCTCGCTGGACTACACGAGCGCCAATCCATGGGGCGAGATCAAGGAGGAGCGCGCTGGCGGCTTCAACACGGGGCTCTCGGGCGGGAAGGGTCTCATCGAGTGGGACCTTGCCGCTGGCACGCATGTGTGGCATCCGCTGCCGGTGTCGCGTCCCCTTCTCGATCTACCGCGGGTGGAAGCGGCGGGGTTGACGCCGCCTGAGATTGACGACGCGATTCAGCGCCGCGCAGCCGCCGCACCGGGCGGCATCGACGATAACATTGTGCGCCTCGTCGTGCGTGACGTACCGCGTCATGTCGCGAGGCAGATGGACCAGAAGGCGGTGCGTGATCTCAAGCGGCGCGCGATGCACTTTCAACTGGACATTCGCCGGCCAGAGGTGGTGCGGCGTAGCGCCAGCGGGGCGCCATGGCGCCGTCCGTCGCTGCCGGACGTACTAAAGGAGAAGCTCGAGACGCGCGTGCTGTCGCCTGGCGTTGATCGCACGGAATTCGTCAAACTTGGACTCGAGTACCTCAGCCGCGCGGACAAGGATGCGGCCCCAACTCCCGTGAGCATAGAGTTGTGAAGATCAACCGGCTCAAGCTGGTGAACTTTCGCCAGCACGCGCGCACGGAGGTCGCCTTCTCGCGCGGTGTGACGGCCATAATCGGCGAGAACGGATCCGGTAAGACAACGATCCTGGAAGCGATCGCGTGGGCGTTGTACGGCCAGCCGGCGATCCGCGGACAACGCGATGGTATCCGTTTCATGGGGGCCGGGAGCCGCGCGCCCGTCGAGGTAGAGCTCGAGTTCGAGCTGGGCGGCCACCGCTACAGAATTACACGCGGCCTCACGACCGCGGCCGTGTATCTGGATAGGTCGGATGTTGCCGTCGCAAACTCCATTAGCGGTGTAAACGATCTGCTCACTCGGCGCCTTGGGATGTCGCGCGCGGAGTTCTTCAACACCTACTTTACGGGACAGAAAGACCTCGCCGTAATGGCCGCGATGGGGACTACCGAGCGCGCTCAGTTCCTGTCGCGCGTGTTGGGCTATGAGCGGCTGCGTGCCGCGCAGGATATCGCACGTGAGAAGCGTCGGTTGATCGAAGCTGAGATAGTTGGACTTCGCTCCGGCATGGCGGATCCCGAAGCAATCGCCAACGCCGTGAACGAATGTGAGATTCGCCTGAGTGCCGCGATCGGGGGGTCGAATGAGGCAGGAACGCGCCATGCGGTCGCGCTGGCTGAGCTGCGCCGCGTGGCTCCCGCGTGGGAGCAGGCGCAGCGCCAACGCGAGCAGTGGCAGCGGCTCCTAGCTGAGATCACGATTGTGGAGCGTGAGGTTACCGTGCTCGCGCGCGACGGAGATCGGGTTGCCGCGGAGATTGCGGCACTCGCTACGGTGCACGATGAGCTGGCAACACTTCGTACCTCGGTCGCTCCGCTCGCGGCGTACCGAGAAGAAAGCGCGCAGTTGGACGAGGTCTTCCGGCAGCAGGGGCGGCGTGTTGCTCTAACCGAGAATGAGCGCTCACTTGCGGAGGAGCTAGTGCGTCTGCGCGAGCGCCTCGCGCGCATTGATACCGCGCCGGCGCTCGAAGAAGAGCTGACCGTTCAGTTAGAAGGCGAGCGGGCGGAGCTGGACGAGGCCGCAAGAGTTCTGGACGCGCGCCGCACCGAATGGGTGCGCGACCGTCAGGAAGCCGAGACGAAGCTGCAGGAGCTGCGGCGTCAGTATGCTGATGCTAAGCAGCAGCGCGACGCGGTGATGGAGCTCGGCGCCGAAGGCATCTGCCCAACGTGCAGTCGCGTTCTTGGCGCGAGTTACAGGGCGGTGGTGGACAATGTGACGGAGCTGCTGGAAACGCTTCAGGTGGATGGTCAGTACTACCGCGACCGGGGCGATCAGCTCAGCTCCACTCCCGCCGACATCGTGATCCTGGAGGAGACGCGGCGCAGCGCAAACATCAGTGTCACTCAGCTGGAGCGAAAGCTGGCGAAGGTCCAGGCGGCCGTTCAGGAGCTGCCATCCGCGCGGCGCGAGATCACCACCAAGGAAATGCGCCGCGAGGAAATGCAGCGCGAGATTGCCGGCATCAGCGAGGAGTACAACGCGGATCGTCACCGCCACGTGCGCGCGGAAGTCGACCGGCTGACACCGCTACATCTGCGTGTTGCGCGGCTCGAAGCGGCCGTGGAGCGCGCACCCGCCGCGCAGAAAGAGCAGGCCAGGATCGCGGCAGAGTTGGTAATCGTGACCGCGAGGCGCGACAAGCTGCGTGGCGAGGGGGCAACACAGGAGTTCTCTGAGGCGGCGTACGAAACGACACGAGCCGACTTCAACCGCGCCTCCGAAGCTGTGCGAACGACGGAGCTGACGGTCGTTGGCGCGCAGGGCGAGGTACGCGCCGCGCAGCAGTCGCTGGATGCCGCGCATGCCGCGCGGCGCGAGCACGAACGCATCGCCGAACGACTGCAGCAACTGAACGGTGAACGACTCGCTCACGACGAGTTGGATCGAGCGTTTCAGGAGCTTCGCACCGATCTGAACGACGCACTGCGCCCCGAGTTGTCCGAGGTTGCCAGCTCCTTTCTCAGCTCTCTAACCGACGGGCGCTACAGCCAGTTGGAGCTGGATGACAAGTACGACGTCGTGATCCTGGAGGATGGCGTGGCGAAGCCTGTCATCTCGGGCGGCGAGGAGGACATCGCGAATCTGGTGTTGCGTCTCGCGATCTCGCAAATGATAGCGGACAGGTCGGGACAGCCCTTCTCGCTCCTGGTTCTCGACGAGGTATTCGGCTCGCTCGATGCAGCACGGCGCGACAGCGTGCTGGAACTATTGCACCGATTGGAAGACCGGTTCGAGCAGGTGATTCTCATCACTCACATTGAGACTGTGCGCGAGGGAGTGGATCGGGTGATCACGGTGCGCTACGACGAAGAGACTGGCGCGTCGGTGGTGGAGGGCGGCGACGAGATGCCGGACTTCACCATCGAGCCAGAGCTGGAGGTTGTGGAGCTTGCCTGACGCGTCTGCGGTGCTGAAGTGCGCGGTGCGAGCACGCGTGGAGCGGATGTGACTGCTGCTTTTGGCCGGGGGTTTCGGCGTGCTCCAGGTGTCTCGGGACCCTTTCCGGTGACTGTGGCCGACGTACCCGGGCTCAACGTCGTGTTCAGCAGTGCATTCACCGACAGGTATCGCAAGGACGGTCTGGTCGGTGTTCACGTTCCGAACCTGAGCAGTGCGATCTGGCGCTTTGCGATCGAGGACGCGGCCGGTGGAGCGATGCTGTGGCGCGGTGAGCGCGAGGAGCCGGTCGCATTCAATATCTGCCATCTGTCTGGCACGGAAGGTTGGATGGGTCCGCTGGCCGTCGATCCCACATATCAGGGACATGGACTGGGTAAGACGGTGGTCACCGCCGCCACCGAGTGGCTGCGTGACCGCGGTGCGCGGGTGATCGGACTCGAGACGATGCCGCGCACTGTAGACAATATCGGTTTCTACTCGACCTTGGGTTACACCCCCGGGCGGTTGACAATCACTCTTACGATCGAGGCTGCGTACGCCGAGGCACGGGGCCCGCAGCTCAGCCGGCTTACGGAACGTGAACGGCTGGCGCTGATCGAGCAGTGTGCGGCCCTCTCGTCCGAGTTGTCGGCTGGATACGATTTCAGTCGCGAAATCGAGCTCACTCAGTCCCTCGGCCTGGGTGACACGCTCGTGCTGGAGCGTGGCGAAGTGATTTCCGGGTTCGCCATATGCCACACTGCTCCGCTGGTCGAGGGGAGGGTTCGCGACGAGCTACGCGTGCTCAAGCTTGTGGGGCGCACCGGTAGCGATGTCGATGAGCTCGTGACGCAGTTGGCGGACTACGCTCGGCGTAGTGGTGCGCGCCGCGTAGCGATCAGGATGCAGGGCGACTACGCTGAGCTGTACCGGCAGTTAATTGCACGAGGCGCACGTGTTCGATGGACAGATCTACGCATGACGTACGATGGCTTCCACGAGAAGCTCCCGGAGTCTGGCATCATCCTTTCCAACTGGGAGATCTGACGCTAGTGCGTGAACAGCGAGTCGATAGCCGAGCGCACAGTGATGCGGCGCAGGTAGAGTAGTTCTTCCGGCGCAAATGGGGTTGGCTGGACACCGAACACTGATGCGATAGTGTTGTCGGGTACCGCATTGTCGACCGATAGCAATTCGAGCAAGCCGGTAGTCACCGGCGGATTGGGTAGAACTCGCTCCAGCGCCGCCACCGCTGGTTTGACCAACGTGATGGGCACTCCCACGATCTTGCGATCAGCGCGCATCGCGATCAGAATGCGTTCGGCCATCTGATACAGAGTGAGTGGCACCGGGCCGCCAAGGGGATATATCTGCGCGATCGTCGAGTCATCCTGCAGCGCCTTCACGATCGCCCTTGCGACGTCATCCACGAAGATAGGTTGAAAGATTGCGCGGCCGTTGTCCGGAAGCGGCAGAACCACCGGAGTGAGTCGCACGAGCCGTGCAATCACGTTCACAAACTCATCTTCTGGTCCAAAGATCACGGATGGCCTGAGAACTGTCCATCTGAGCGCACTGGCGACGACCATGTCCTGCGCCTCGCCCTTACTCCGGAGGAAACGGAAAGGAGAACGGCTGTCGGAGCCATTCTGGGACATGTGCACGAAGCGTTTGACTCCGGCGAGCGCGGCGGCCTCGAGGACGGTGCGTGTCGCGGCCGCGTTGATTCCCTCGTAAGTGAGGTCGCCGCGCTCGATTGCGACCGCCGCGAGGTGAACGACAGCGGTCGCGCCACCCAGTGCAGAGCGTACGAAATCTGCATCTCGAATGTCTCCGGCACTGATATCGACGGGGAGATGGGCCAGCCGAGTCGCCGCTTTGACCGGATTGTGTACCAGCGCGCGGACGCTCCACCCCATTTGGACCAACGCTCGGCACAGATGCGTGCCGATAAAGCCGGACGCGCCCGTTACCGCCACGACCCGTCGGCTGTCGCTGGCTAACGCGAGCGGGGCCTCTGCGACGGCGGTGTGGCCGTCCGGGGTGTTGCCGTCAGGCGCGTGCGCCGGGTCGAGCATGCGTCAGACCTTTCCGCGCGCCTTGTATCCTGGTGTTCCGCGTACAACAACCCGGTAGATGAGCAGGAACATGCCCACCGTGAGGAACAGGTGGGCCCAGCCCGGCGCGTGGAATGCGAAGGTCCACACACCCCAGCCGATTAGGATAACGATTGCGGTGATGATGCCGAGGTCCATGGGTCGGATGGGGACGGAATGGAATGGAGTGGATCGGGACGGATTACGTATGTCGGCGTATGTCGTCTACGTGTTGTTGACCGAGTGTGGAACCGCCGGTAGCTTTCGGTTGTATAAAGCTACGTAGTTTTCTTCGGAGTGGAGAGCTCAGTTTTTGAGCCGATAAGTCCTTCGAGTGGGATCGACAAACTGTGCCGACGTCATGCCCCAGTGCGGGGAAGGCGGAAAGCATGGGTGAGGTCCTCATTTTTCGACAGGGCTTCAAAAATCCTCTTCGCTCCGACCTCCGTCGTGGCTCTGGCCACGGCGGAGTTTTTGCGTCGGGAGGGCGCATGCCTCAAGTCACCGTCACGCGGCGGCTCAAGTTTAACGCCGCACACCGTGTGAACAACCCGGCGCTGTCGGAAGAGCGGAATCGCGCGATCTTCGGGAAGTGCAATAACGCCAACGGTCACGGGCACAACTACACGTTGGACGTTTCCGTGGAAGGCGAGATCAACCCGGAAACGGGGTACGTGATGGACCTCGGCCGCCTCAAGGCACTGGTGGAGCGCGAGGTGGTTGACGCTGTCGATCACCACAATCTCAACATTGACGTCCCGTTCATGCGCGGTGTAATCCCCACCGCGGAGAACATGGTCGTGGTGTTCTGGCGAATCCTCGAGTCGCAGGTGGCGCCGTGTGCGCTCAAGCGGCTCGTCCTCTGGGAGACGGACAACAATTATGTGGAATACAGCGGACACTGACCTCGCTCCATCGCCCGACGTCTCTCCCGACGTAGCTGGGGAATACACCAGCTTGGTGCGCCGGCAACTGGAGTTGCTCGGCGAAAACCCGGATCGGGAAGGGTTGCTCAGAACGCCGGAACGCGTCGCGCGCGCGATGGAATTCATGACGCAGGGCTACCAGCAGGACGCACGCACGGTGATTGGAGACGCGATCTTTGAGGAGTCGCACAGCAACATGATCCTTGTGCGCGACATAGAGCTGTACTCCATGTGCGAGCACCACCTGCTGCCGTTCGTTGGCAAGGCGCACATCGCCTACATCCCCGATGGGCATATAGTCGGCCTGTCCAAGCTCGCGCGCGTCGTGGATGTTTACGCGAGGCGCTTGCAGGTGCAGGAGCGACTGACGGACGAGATCGCGCAGGCGCTAACGGACGTGCTCGAGCCGCGCGGCGTCGGCGTTGTGATTGAGGCCGCGCATATGTGCATGATGATGCGCGGCGTTCAGAAGCAGAACTCGACGACTGTAACATCGGCCGTGCGCGGAACGTTTCGCGATGACCCGAAGACGCGCGACGAGTTCCTGCAACTGATCCACAGCGGCAGGTCGAACGGGATGCACTTCTGACGCTGTCGCTCTCAGGGCGCTCGGCGCTCGTCACCGGCGCGTCGCGAGGGATAGGAGAGGCGATAGCGCGAGCACTGGCCCAGGCCGGTGTGCGTGTGGCACTGGTGGCGCGCACCGCACACGCACTCGAACAGTTAGCCGATGAGCTCGGCGGCGGAGCCGTTGCGTTTCCGTGCGATCTCACCGACATCGCGACGGTCTCCGGACTGGCTGCTCGCGTGGAGGGCAAGTTGGGCGGAGCTCCCGACATACTGGTGAACAACGCCGGCGTGTTCGAGCTAGCGCCACTAGGCGGTATGTCCGAAGCTCTCTTCGTGAGTACGGTGCAGACAAATCTCATTGCACCCTTCATCCTCATGCGCGCCTTTGCGGTCGCAATGGAGGCGCGCGGAAGTGGCCACGTCATCACCATCGGATCAATCGCGGATCGAAGCGTCATGGCCGGAAACGGCGCCTACTCGCCTGCCAAGTATGGGCTTCGCGCAATGCACGAGGTGCTCCGCTTGGAGTTAAGAGGTACCGGCGTGCGCGCAACCCTGGTTTCTCCGGGGCCAGTGGACACATCAATGTGGGATGACGTTCTAACGCAGGACCATGCACGCGTACTTCCTTCACGCGATGCGATGCTGGCGCCCCACGCGGTCGCTGAAGCGGTGCTGTACGCGGTGTCGCAGCCCGCATCGGTCAACATCGACGAGCTGCGGCTCTCGCGCGCATAGCTCGTGCATGCTTTCGACTCTTAGCGTGTAATCGGATGCAGCGTATCAGCTGGCGACGTTACAGCGCGCACTTGTACCCCGTCTCTCACGCGGAAGAAGCCGGGGAGTGACACCGGTGTGCGGCCGGTAATGCTGGAGCGACCGAGCAGTGCGTTTGCTGCAGCGCGCTCCAGATCGTCGCTCACGCCGTAGGTGACGATGTAGCTTCCGACGGCCGGGAACTGCTGGATCAGGTATGGGTTGCCATAGGAGACGACGATCACCTTCTGGCGTTGCGCCAGCATATCGATCCAGCCCGCGACGTTCCGTGGAATGGCGACACGGCCCGCGCCCTCGATCCGCCTGACGTACGTTGCGACGATCACCCTGTCCGCGTTCTGGGCCGCGGCAGCGATGGAGTCCAGCGCCGCCTGGCCGGAGGCCGTAGAGATGTTCAATACTTTTGTGCCAGGCAGGCTGGTGCGGAGCATGGACCCGAAGACTCGGCCCGCCCTAAATTCCGTCTCGGGCACGTACTGCACGACCAGTGTCCGCGCTGTTCTCGGCAATGGAACGAGAGTGTCGCGGTCGCGCAGCAGCGTTATTGCACGCTCCGCGACGTTGGCGGCCACGGCGCGATGTTCTGGTGTCCCAACGACGTAGCGGAGCGCGTCGAGATTGACGGTTCGCTGTGCTGTAACGCCAGTGCGTGCCTTCATCTCCAAGATGTGTCGGGCCGCGCTATCGATACGCGACCGCGGGATCTGACCGCGCTCGACCGCCGCGACGACAGCATCGATCGCCCGCGTCGGATCGCTGGGCTTGAGGAGAATTTCGGCACCGGCGAGTACCGCGAGCACCGCACTCTGCTCGACCGAATACCCCTTACCGACGCCTTCCATCGACAGAGCGTCGGTGATCGCGATACCGCGGAAGCCCAGGGTATCGCGCAGGAGACCAGTGATGATTCCCGGCGCGAGCGTCGCGGGAGTCGTGCTATCGCCGCCAACCGCAGGCAAGGCGATGTGCGCGGTCATGACCAGACCAGCACCTGCGGCGATTGCCGCCTTAAAAGGTACCAGCTCGACGGTATCGAGCCGAGCCATCGTGGCGGTGACGATGGGAAGTCCGACGTGCGAATCGACATCCGTATCACCGTGTCCCGGGAAGTGCTTGGCCGTGGCGATGGTACCCGCATCTTCCAGACCGCGCACGAACCGTGACGCGAGCCGCGCCACCCGGGCGGGATCTTCACCGAAAGACCGAGTATTAATCACCGGGTTGGCGGGATTGTTGTTCACGTCGACAACGGGTGCGAAGTCAATCTGGATACCGACCGCGCGTGCCTCCTGGCCGATGATTCGGGCAACGTCGTATGCGTCCTGCTCGCGTCCGGTAGCGCCGATGGCCATGTTACTCGGGAAGACCGTGGCGCTGCCAGCTACGAGCGTGGAATGGGGGAAGACGCCCCCTTCGAGGCGACCAAGCCCGGGCTCCAGATCGGAGGAGACGAGCAGGGGAACTGGCGCTCGGCGCTGCATGAAGTTCACCTTTGCCGCTACTTCAATCGGGGTGCCTAACGACATGGTCACGCCACCCACATGATCGCGCTCGATCCAGTGGAGTACTTCCGCGAAACTAGAGTCACCGGTGCTCGTGTAGTCGCCAAGTACCCAGACCCAAACCATCTGTCCAACACGATCGTGCAGCGACAGCGATGCCAGCGTATTATCGACCCAGTGCCGTTGCTGTGAGTTCAGCGGAGCGGTAGGTGAGATCCTGCCTGCAGCTGTGGCCCCGTTTGGCGATGTGACGGGGAGCGGCGGAGCACCGATGGTGGAAGCCGTACAGGCTGCGATGCAGGCGAGCGAAGCAAGCGCAAAGCGACGGCGAGATTGCGCGGGAATGGAGATCACGGTCATACGGGCGAATATATCGCAGACCGCGCCAGATGCTGCCTGAATACTTCCTTCGGTGAGATAAAACATCAATGTTCATTGAGCTGATCGACTCCCTCCGCTGCACCAACGATCACGCGGACAGTTGGCTGGTTGCTTCGATTTCTCGTAGAGACGAGCGCTTTGTAACGGAGGGCGAGCTAGGCTGTCCCATCTGCCTGCGTGAGTACCCGATTGAGCGCGGTATTGTCTGGTTCGGGCAACCTGAGCAGCAACCGGGATCCAGTGATGTTGCGGGTGATATTGCGGCGGGAGCAAACGATCCAGACGAGGCTGTGCGCGTCGGCGCCTTTCTGGCGGTTGCGGAGGGAGCGGCGGTGTTGCTGGGCGGCGAGTGGGCCCGTGCCGCGCACGCGCTGTCGGAGCTGGTGCCGTTGCGGATATTTGTGCTCAATCCTTCGGAGCCGATTCAGGAATCCGAATCGGTCGGTGTTGTCCAGTCGGGCGAGGGAATTCCGCTCGCGCCGGGGATGTTGCGCGGTGTCGCGCTGGACCGCGCCACCGCCACGTCCGCTGTGCTCAACTCGACCGTCGCGGTACTCGCTCCCAGCGGCCGGCTGGTCGCTCCGGCCGACGCAGATATCCCGGACGGAATCAACGTGCTAGCGCGTGACGAGAACTTCTGGGTTGGTGAGAAACGTCCCGCGCTCGTGAGTCTGATACGACGCTAGTACGACGCTAGTACGCCGTTGTGAGCCCGGCCGCGGTGTCGTACACGTTGTCGATCAACACTTTGTAATGCTCGTCCACGACGCGGCGCTTGACCTTGAGCGTGGGCGTCAGCTCCCCGCGCTCCAGCGTTAGCTCGCTCGGCAGTAGCGCGAGTTGTTGTGGAGTTTCGAAGTGCGCAAGGTCGGCCAACGGGGCGAGAACTTCGCGCTCCATCTTCGCCTGAACCTCGGGAAGCCTGACCAGATGCTCTCGGCTACCCCAGGATAGATTCTTGTACTTTGCCCACGCTTCCAACTGATCGAAGTCCGGCGCTATGAGCACTATCGGAAACCTGCGCTTGTCGGCGATCAGCACGGCCTGCGATACGTACCTGTTCTCCTTGATTCTGTTCTCGATCGGCTGCGGAGCGATGTTCTTTCCGCCAGCGGTGACGATCAGATCCTTCTTGCGGTCCGTGATGGATAAAAAGTTGTCGCGTAGCTCGCCGATGTCGCCGGTGTGGAACCACCCGTCGGCGTCGACGACATCGGCGGTAGCCTGCGGCTTGTTGAAGTAGCAGGCCATCACGTTGGGACCACGCGTAAGTATCTCGCCGTCCTCGGCAATCGCGACCGACACGCCCGCTATGGGAGTCCCTACGCTTCCGATCCTGAACGCCTCCGGCGTGTTGACCGTGATCACAGGCGACGTCTCCGTAAGCCCGTACCCTTCCAGAATCATGAGGCCGGCAGCGTAGAAGAACTTGTTTATCTCCGGTGACAGCGGCGCCCCGCCGGAAACAAAGAAGCGCAGTCTTCCACCGGTACGTTCCTTCAGTTTCGAGAAGACCAGGCGTTGCGCCAATGAGTAGCGCGCCGCGAGCACTCCAGACGGCGTGCCGCCAGCCAGCGTAACGTCAGCCCAGCGCTCGCCAGTCGCGCGCGCCCATGTGAATATGGCGCGCTTGACGCCGCCTCCGGACGTGGCGCTCTCGAGCACGCGCGCGTACATCTTTTCGTACAATCGCGGTACCGACACCATTATGGTGGGCCGCACCTCGAGCATGTTCTGTGGCAC
>JBBSHV010000007.1:0-33500 GCA_038232435.1 Gemmatimonadales bacterium
AGTACGGCGCTGGGCGACTCACGCAAGCTCACCGCTCCGCGTGTGGATCGAGCCGCGAACCGCGGAGACGCCACTGGGCGCCGACTCTGCCGCGGAGTCGATGGTCGAGCGCGCCTTCCACGCGTGGGACGCGAGCGAGATCCCAGTGCGTGTGTCGTTTGTCACAAAACGAACAGATTCAGACGTCGAGGTCGCATTTCTCGACCGCTTCACCGGTACCAACGACGGCTACACCGTCGTCACGTGGAACTGCCGCGGAACGATCACGCACAGCGTCGTCCAACTCGCGCTCCGCAGACCTACCGGCCAGGTCCTCGGCGACTCGATGCGTCTCTCAATTGCGACCCACGAAGCCGGTCACGCCCTTGGCCTGGGCCACTCGCGCGACGCGGCCGATGTGATGTCACCACTGATCCATGTCACACATCCTTCCGCGGCAGATGTCGCGATGCTCCGGCTCATCTATCTGGGTGATCAGGAGTCACAGCCGACCAGACGAGTCGCCGCTGTAGCGAGCAGGTAGCGCAACTCCTTGTCTGCCAAGCCGCTAGGCGGTCACGCCGACGTTAGGGGTGATTGGATTGGCCATACCGTTCGCACTTACCGCACGTTAGTTGTACGTGTGCGTTCCGCCCGATTGTGGGCTGTGCACAAAGGCCCACTATGTCAGCCGGCTATCTACCACGTTCACCGCTGTCTCGGGTAGCGGCACGATATCCTACGGCCTGACCATCGTATCGCGCCTGATCGTTGTGTTCAACTGCATGCGTGCGCTGTCGGCGGCGGCGTGCGCGGAGTCGAGCTGCGCCTGATGGGTCCGCAGCGTGGCTTGCGCTTCGTTCACGTTCTTCTGCTCAGCGAGTATGTCCTTCTTTGCATCCTTGAGTTCGTTCGCCGCGTGGTCGGCGTTGTTGTTGCAGCCGATCGAAACAGCCGCGGCTGCGGCCAGAACTCCCGTCATCCATGCGGTGCGCGACATTTTTGCTCCCGGTATTAGCACCGTGAAACGGCTCGGCGGGGAGGTGCGGGCCGCCGCCGAGGAGGTCGTGGCTAGACAGGCAAATCCGGGTCCACTCGCCCGGCTTTCAGCCCTTGCTCCGGGCTACGGAGGCGACGATCGCGACGGCAATGTCGTCGGTCAGGTTGAACAGATCGCTGCCGCTCCGGTCGTACACGTCGGCCCAGCGCATCTCTCCGTCGACTGCGTTGCTAAGGCGCGCCGTTACCCGGAGGCGCCCATTCTCACGCTGCACCGTTCCTTCCAACAGCAGATCGGCGACGGGGCTGACCGGTGCATCAATTCCGCTTCGCAGGCGGTGTAGCAGCGCCTCGGTGGCGCTCGGGGATATCACACGGAGCGAACCCGATCTGGTCATGTTGCTTGCCACGGCGTTGGTTATCCCCGTCGCTAGCTCACCGCCAGCGGCGTTCCCGCTCAGATCCACGAACGGGACGATCGCCACTCTGCTGCGACTCTCCATGACCGGTGCGGCCTGTGCGGTGGAGGCGTCGGGGCGCGGGGCGTAGCCCTGGAACAGCGCACCGCCGAGGGCGAGACCGGCAGCCGTCGTCAGCGCAGCGCCCCAACGCCGCGTCTTCAGCGGCAGCGACGCTGGGGATCTTCCGCTCAGCAGGTCCGGCGCGTCCAGTGCCTCGAGCAACTCGCGAGCGCTGCGTGGCCGATCCGCGGGGTCGGGCGCGAGGCAGCGGAAGAGTAGTCGGCCCAGCGCCGGGGGAACGTCGCTGCGTTTGGACGCCAGCGGCGGCGGCATCAGACTCATGCGTGCCGCGACCATCTGGCGCGAGGGAAGATGCGCGAACGGTGGGCTGCCGGTCAGCATCTCATACGCGGTGACGGCGAGCGAATAAAGATCGGCGCGGCCGTCCAGCTCCGGATCGGCCGCGGCCTGCTCGGGTGCCATGTACAGCAACGTCCCCAGCGCGATTCCCGCAGTGGTGGAGCCTATATGTGCGTTCTCCGCACTTCGGCGCGCTGATGTGAGCGCCTTTGCGACACCAAAGTCGCTGACAACGGCCGAGCTCCCAGCGAGGAGGATGTTGCCGGGCTTGATGTCGCGGTGCACGATGCCGCGGTCGTGCGCGAAGGCCAGTGCGCGAGCCACATCCTTGACGATCGCGACCGTCTCGCGCACCGACAGTGGGCCGCGGCGCATTCGCTCCGCAAGCGATTCACCTTCAACGTACGGCATCACGAAGAACGGGAGCCCGTCGACAGTTCCGGAGCTCAGCACGCCAACGATATGCGGGTGCTGTAGCCCGGCGACGGTGAGTATCTCGCGGCGAAACCGCTCAACCGAAACGGATGCGGCGAGTTGCGGATGCAGGACCTTGATCACGACTCGCCGGGACAGTGCGCGGTCTTCGGCAACGAAGACGCACGACATGCCACCGGTAAGCTCACGCTCAACAACGTAGGCTTCGCCCAATGATGAGCGAATGCTTTCACGAAGGGAGTCCACAGCCAGCCCCGAGAAATGGTTATCTGGCTGTTAGACGGCGCGTTTCCGAAAATGGTTGCGTCAGAATCCGGTGCATTTGCTACGAATTCGGCGACAACTGTTTATGCGCGCTACCAGTCCCCGCGCGATTCGCCCCGAGCGTATGCGGCGAGCAACGTAAACATGATGCCGCCGTTACCGACGATCACTCCGGAGTAGAAAAACATCTTCCCAAACTCCACATCGGTGCTGTGTAGACCCAAGCCGATACAGAAGAGGCCCGCGCACAACCAGAAGACGCACTCGACGGCAGTGCGTGCGTGTGCACGCTGCCTGTCGCGCTCAGCCCCGGCCTGCTCACGGTTGCCCCTGTCGGCCATCTCATCCAATAGCTCGTCCAGATCTTTCGCCAGTGGCATTGCCACGCCTGCCTCATGCTGGAATGTCTACTTATAGGACGCTGCTGGGCGGGTGATGGTTACGGCAGTGGCAGGCGCGGCTGAAGCGGCGCCGCACGGCCTCTACGGTGCGACCTCGTGGAAAACCAGGTCGGACGCCCGCTCCGCTGCGTAGCGCACGTTCCACTCGTTCTCGAAGAGAAAGAGCGGATTTCCCTTGGCGTCGTACAGCCGCGACTGGCCACGTTCTCCCGCGGCGCGCTCGATCGCGGCTTTCGGGCCCGTCACCCAGCGTGGGTACCGGTACGACAGCTTCTCCAGCCGGCACGGCGCTCCGTATTCGTGCTCCAGCCGGAACTGCATTACGTCGAACTGAAGCTGGCCGACAGCGCCCACGATCGGTGCGGGTCCGATGGCGCTCTCCTCGTAGAACACCTGCGCCGCCCCTTCTTCCGTCAACTCGCGCAGACCGCGATCAAGCTGTTTGCGCTTGAGTGGGTCGGCGGCGATTACACGCGCGAAGTGCTCGGGCGGGAAACGCGGGATACCGTGGAATTCCAGCGGCCCGCCCGCCGATAGGGTGTCCCCGATGCGCAGCGTACCGCGATCCATCACTCCGATCACGTCGCCCGGCCACGCGCGCTCGATCGCGACACGCTCGCGCGCCAGGAACTGCTGCGGTGACGCGAGCCGGAACGGCTTTCCGGTCCGTACGTGCGTGACCTGCATGCCGGCCTCGAACTCGCCTGAGCAGACACGCACGAAGGCGATCCGGTCGCGATGCTTGGGATCCATGTTCGCCTGGATCTTGAAAACAAATCCAGTGAACGAGCTGTCCGTCGGCTCAACGCGGCCGAGCGTGGAGTCGCGCGGTGCGGGCGCGGGGGCGAGCGCGAGAAAGTCTTCCAGAAATGCTTCCACGCCGAAGTTGGTGAGCGCACTCCCAAAGAACATCGGCGACAGATCGCCGCGCAACATGGCCTCGGCGTCAAACGGATGCGACGCGGCGTCGAGCAGCTCGATGTCGTGCACCAACCGGTCATGCGCGGCGGCGCCGATCAACTGACGCAGCTCCGCGTCATCCGGGCCAAGTCCCTTGGTCGTGGCGCGTGCGGCCCCGTGGTCCTTGGCGCGCCCGAACAGCTGCACTTCCGAGCGGCGCCGATCATAGATCCCGATGAATCCATCGTCGCCGAAGATTGGCCACGTCATCGCATAACACGCAAGGTCAAGATCGGCTTCGACGTCGCTCAGAAGCTTGAACGGATCCTCGCCCACTCGATCGCACTTGTTGACGAAGGTGAAGATCGGCATGCGCCGGCGCTTGCACACGCTGAAGAGCTGCCGCGTGCGCTCCTCGACTCCCTTGCGGTTATCCAGTAGCATCACGGCACTATCGGCCGCCACAAGCGTGCGGTACGTGTCCTCGGAGAAGTCCTGGTGGCCCGGCGTGTCCAGCAGGTTCACCTGATATCCATCGTACTCGAACTGCATCACGCTCGACGTCACGGAAATTCCGCGCTGGCGCTCGAGCTCCATCCAGTCGGACGTCACGTGCCGCTCGGCGCGGCGTGCCTTCACGGTTCCGGCAAGGTGGATCGCGCCACCGTACAGCAGCAGCTTCTCCGTAAGCGTCGTCTTGCCGGCGTCCGGGTGGCTGATGATCGCAAAGGTTCGCCGGCGCGCAATCTCGTCCAGCAGCTCCTTGCCCTCGCGGGTTTCCTGTGCGCTTGAATCGGTAAGCATCGTGATGACTGTAGTGAGCGTGAAGCCCGTGCCGCGGTCGGTGCGCGCGGCACATTTGGAGGGCCAATTTCAGCTTCGCGCGCGGGACTTTGTGATGCGGCGCTTACTTCGCGAAGACCTGGCTCAGATCCCGGAATGCCTTGAACTCGAGTGCGTTCCCGCTCGGATCGCGCACGAACATAGTGGCCTGTTCACCCGGGAGACCGGCGAAGCGAATGTATGGCTCTATCACAAATATAATGCTTCTCGCCTTGAGCCGATCGGCCAGTATTTGCCACTCTTCCATCGGGAGTACAAGCCCGAAATGGGGGATGGGCACGCCGTGGCCGTCTACTGCGTTCGTGGCACGGTCACCTACCGCTTGCGGCTGGAGGTGTGCAACACTCTGGTGGCCAAAAAAGTCAAAGTCGATCCACGACGGATCGCTGCGGCCTTCGGGGCAGCCGAGGACTTCGCCGTAGAACGTGCGCGCCGCGTCCAGATCGTTGACTGGAAACGCGAGGTGGAAGAGCGGAGTCATTGATTGCTCGTTGGAGGGAAGGATAGATGGAGGTTGTGAACGCGAAAGTTAGCGCGGGGCCGTCATTATCGCCGGTCGCGGAGCTGAGTACATTTGTGGTTCGCGGACTGCCCTTTGCGGTCGCGCAGAGCAGGTCAAACTTTCAGCGCTGATTGCGCGAGTGCACATGTCGTTGATGCGTTGTTCGATGCATTGTTCGCCGCTTTTAGCCGTGATCCGTTCAGCGACGCTCGCGTGCAGGCGGTGTAGCTTCTTTGCGGCAGCCATGATGACGCTGGCGCTATCGGTCATGAATGTGGACCCGCTCGAAAGCCAGCAGGTTGCGCAATCGCCGCCGTTGGGTGCCGCGGTGACGGCTTACACGACCGCGCACAAGCCGGAGATTCTCAAGGAGTTCGTCGACTTTCTTGCGATCCCGAACGTCGCGACAGACACGCTGAACATCCGACATAACGCGGCGGCACTCGTTCAGATGATGCAGCGCAGAGGCATCGCGGCACGCCTGTTAGAATCGCCGGCCGGCGGACCACCCGCTGTGTTCGGAGAACTGCGAACGCCCGGCGCCACACGCACGATCGTGCTGTACGCACACTACGATGGCCAGCCGGTAGACTCCACAGCCTGGGCGACACCGCCGTGGCGGCCGGTGTTGCGCGATGCGCCACTGGAGCGCGGTGGCCGTGTCGTTCCGTTGCCAGCGGCCGGTGACACCACCGGGCCGGATTGGCGCCTGTATGCGCGCTCCGCCGGAGACGACAAGGCCGCGATTGTGGCAATGCTCACGGCGCTCGACGCGCTGCACGCGACGGGGCGGCGCCCGGGCGTAAATCTCAAATTCCTTTTCGAGGGAGAGGAAGAGCAGGGCTCACCGCATATGCGCGCCCTAATTACCAGTCACGCGGCAGAGCTCAGGTCCGATGGATGGATCTTCTCCGACGGTCCAGTGCATCAAACGAGACGGCAGCAGATTCTCTTCGGAGTGCGCGGCGTGCTCGGCGTTACAATGACCGCATACGGCGCTGCCCGCCCACTGCACAGTGGACACTACGGCAACTGGGTGCCCAATCCCGCATCGCAGCTGGTTGTGCTTTTGGCGTCGATGCGGGACGACAGTGGGAAGATATTAATTCCCGGTTTCTACGATGATGTCCGTCCACTCACGGCCGAGGAGCGACGTGCGCTCGAGACTGTGCCGGATGCGGATAGCTCGCTACGCAACGATCTGCTTCTCGCGCGCAGTGAGTCCAATAACGCTCGTCTCGCCGAGCGAATTCTGCTTCCGGCACTCAACATTCGCGCGCTTCACGCGGGCCCGAGCACCGGTGTTGCCAACGCAATACCGACCGATGCGGTCGCATCACTGGATTTCAGGCTCGTTCCGGATGAAACGCCCGAGCGGATCAAGCGACTCGTCGAGGCGCACGCAACTCAACGTGGATTCTTCGTGGTGCACGAGAAGCCCGACTCCGCCACACGACGCACGCACGCGAACGTGCTCTGGCTCGAGTGGGAGGGCGGTTACCCCGCGCAACGCACCGCTGCGAGTGACCCGTTCGCGCGCGAGGTTGTCCGAACAGCCAGCGCGATACTTGGAGCGCCTGTGATCCAGGTCCCGAGTCTGGGCGGAAGTCTCCCCACGTACATGTTCGCCGAGGTGCTAAAAGCGCCGCTCGTCGTGGTGCCGATCGCGAATCATGACGACAACCAGCACGCCGCCAACGAAAACCTGCGCCTGCAAAATCTGTGGGACGGGATCAGACTTTTCGCGGGCCTGGAGGCGGAGCTAGGCCTGACAAGGTAGGCCGTCCGGCGAGACCGTCAGCGCCGGGTGCTCGCCGATTGCGCGCGGCAGCCGGAGCGTAAACAGAGAACCACTACCGGGATTGCTGATTACGCTGAGGTCGCCATCCATCTTTCGTGCGAGCTCACGACTGATTGCGAGGCCGAGGCCCACGCCCTGCTGGCTTGCTGCGGTGAGATGCCGGTCGATCTGCACGAACGGCTCGAAGATGGAATACATCTGGTCCGACCGGATACCACGACCGGTGTCGCGCACTGTCACGTACACCTGGGTGTCATCGGCGTGGCACGCCACCGTGATTGATCCACCCAACTCGGTGAACTTCACGGCGTTGGTGATAAGATTGAGCAGGATCTGGCGCATCTTGTCGTGATCCGCTCGCGCGGTGAGCGCCGGGTCGCATGTGTCGAAGCAGTACGTCATCTCCTTGCTTCTCAGCTGCGGCGCCACCATTGAGTCAAGTCCGGCGAGCGTCTCCTTCATCGACACGTCTGCGATGTTCATGTTCACCTGGCCCGCGCCGAGCCTGGCAAAGTTCAGCACATCGTTCACCAGCGACAGTAAATACTGCTCGCTGGCCTTGATCCGGCGCAGGTCTTCGAGCTGGATGTCGGTCACGGGACCGCGGATTCCCATCGAGATCAGATCGACGTAGCCGGCGATGGCGTTGAGTGGCGTGCGCAGCTCATGGCTCATGTTGGCGAGGAAGTCGCTCTTTGCCTTGTTCGCATGCTCCGCTTCCTTGCGCGCCGTGCGTTCAGCGTCGTTCGCCGTCTCGAGCTCGGCGTACAGTGCAACCACGCCGCGATTGGTCTCCGCGAGCTCGGCATTGGTGCGCTCCAGCTCTACGACGAGCCGCTCGACGTCGGCCTGTCGGGCGCGGAGCTCGTCCAACGCTGTGAGCAGCTCCTGGTTCTGCTCACGCACTTCGTCGAGCGACCCGTGCGGCCGAGATGCCGCAAGCTCCTGCGTGATGCGCGCGACGTCCGCCATGCCGAATACTCTGCTGCTCCCGGGCAGGGCGCGACCAAGCGTAACGGTCGTGCCCACGCCGGGTATTGCTTCGACGTCGAACGTCTCGCTCAGGCGGCGCGCGCCCGGCAGGCCCAGGCCGTGCGCCGTTACCGGCCCTGATGCCTTGGCGAGCAAGTGCTCCACGTTTGGAGCGCCCGGGCCGCGATCCACCACGCGAACTGTGAAGCGTGCAGCTCCCGGGTCAACTCCGAACATGATCTTGCCGCCGCCGGCGTGCTGCACCGCGTTCCGGGCGAGCTCGGAAACCGCCGTGCAAACGCGGGTCTGCGACAAAGCATCGAAGCCGAGCAGACGCATTATCTGCCGTGCACGCTGTCGCACCAGGACGACGTCGTGCTCATTGGTCAGCCGGACCGTGAGGATATCCACCATTGCGCTGTTCACGTGCAATGACGCGACGTCAAGCTGCATTGCGCCGCATACGCCGCACACGCCGCATCACGCGATATCACGTGCCGTCTCGGGCGACGAGCACGGTGACGTCGTCGCGCCCACGCGTGAAATCCCTGTACAGGACACCCGCGACGATGCTCGGGTGAGCCAGCGCAAGACCGGGATAACTGTCCAGGCGCCATTTGGTGTGTAGGCCATCTGAGTGCATGACGAGCAGAGACTTCTCCTGCCACGCATAGGTAATCTCCCGCGCCTTGCGCATCTCGTACCCTACGGTCCCGTTGTGGGACATCATACTGTGGCTCTCGCCGCCGTCAAGAATTGCCGCTGAGATGTTGCCGACGCCGGAGAAACGTACCGTTCCGTGCTGCATGTCGATGTCCGCAACCGCGACCGCGGCGCCACGGGTTGAACGAAGCGCAATGTGTCCGATGTCGATGATCGCGGCGGGTCCACGCAGCGGACCGTCGCGGAAAACGCGCACCATTTCGGCAGACGCTTCGGCTGCCGCCGGGCCATGGCCTAGGCCGTCAGCCACCATGATGACCGCGCGCTCGCCGTCCCGTTCAATCGCCCATGCGTCACCACAAACTGATTCGCCGGGGTAGGGAAGCGACACCACGCCCTCCATGAACCGCGGTCCCACCGTGCTCGGTAACTCCGCTGCCCAGAGTTGTGCCGCGAGCGCAGTGCCGCGACTGGGCGCCTTCCGCGCCCGGCTACCGGATGCGACACTCGTGACACTTGGCACATCCGACGCTATGGAAAAAACGTCGAACAGTGACGTAAGCCGCCCCACGCCGCCCAGGCCGTGCCCCGACGTGCCCGCTGTGGAAAAGCCATCGCTGAGCGCCTGCTCGACGTTCCTGATTCCGGGTCCGCGGTCGAGCGACAGGATCTCGATTCCCGGTATCCCACTCGTGAGAAGAGGGCGTATGATCAGTTCGCCTCCGTCGCCGTGCCGAACCAGATTCGTAGCCAGCTCGCTCGCCACGATCGCGACGCGTCCGCGCTCCGTTTCGCCGAACCCGAGTTCGGCGGCCAGCCCCACAATTTGCCGGCGCGACTCTCCAACCTGGCTCGCTTCGGTGACTGGGATCGCTGGCGCCGGTCGGAACGGCCACAGATCACTTCCAGCGTGTGATCGTGACACGAGTTCCCTCCCCGACTCTTGACAGTACTGCGAATTCATGCACCAGCCGCTTGGAGCCGCCGAGTCCGAGGCCCAGCCCTCCGCCCGTGGTGTAGCCGTCGGCCATTGCAAGGTCGATGTCAGGGATGCCGCCGCCGTGATCCTCAAAGGTGAGCCGGAGCCCGGTGCGATTATTCTGATCCAGCGACTCCACGAGCACTGAGCCGCCGCCGCCGTGTTCCATCGCATTGCGTGCCAGTTCACTCGCCGCGGTTATCAGCTTGGTCTGACCAATGATGCTGAAGCCCATACTCTGAGCACGCGTTCTCACGACCTGGCGAACATGCACGATATCACTGGATGAACGGATGGGGAGCTCCTCAGGTATTCCGGTCGACACCGCGCTCCCGAGGCTGACTGCTGGCCGCGCGGCCTAGCATCCCGACAGAGCGCGAATCGCGTACTGAGGACCGGAGCAGCGCCATCCCCTTGTCGATGTTCAGCGCGGTGCGTACGCCCGGCAGCGACAGCCCGAGCTCGACTAGCGTGATTGCGACGGCCGGTTGCATACCTGTAACGACGGTCTGCGCATCCAGTACGCGTGACATCGACGCGATAGTCGAGATCATGCGCCCCACGAACGAGTCGACGATGTCCAGCGATGAGATATCGATCAACACCCCTCGCGCCCCTGTACTCGCGATGCGTGTCGTGAGGTCATCCTGTAGTGACATCGCTTGCTGGTCGTGCATGTCGACCTGTACGGTGACCAAAAGGAAGTCGCCCATCCGCAGGATAGGAATGCTGTCCATGTTTTTTCCTAGAGACGAGCGGCCGCGGCACCGACCGCCAGCCCGCGTTGCCGTAACGCGAGTGCAAACGCGTCGGCCAGCGTCGCCTTGGTAACAACGCCGGAAAGATCCACGCCCAGCTGCACGATGGTCTGCGCGATCTGCGGACGGATGCCGCTAATGATGCAGTCGGCGCCCATCAGCCGAGCAGCGGTCACGGTCTTCAACAGGTGCTGCGCGGTGAGTGTGTCGACGGTCGGAACGCCGGTAATGTCGATGATCGCCACTTCAGCTTCGATGTCGACAATTTTCTGAAGCAGGGCCTCCATCACTGTCTGCGTGCGTGCGCTGTCGAGCGTCCCGATCATGGGGAGCGCGAGTATTCCATCCCACAGCTTGATGACCGGAGTGGAGAGCTCGAGCAAGTCTTCCTGTTGCCGTATAACAACTTGCTCACGTGCCTGCTGAAACACCTCCGTAGTGTACAGTGCGAGCGAGTCGATCAGGTGCGTGGCAGTCCACATCTCGTTGGCCAGCGCGTCCGCATCCGCACCAGTCGCCTCGCGGACACGCCCAAAGATGGGCTGCTTGAGCGACAGTATCGCCGTAGCTGTTTCGGACGGGGAGAGTCCCTGCTGCACGCCCGCGCGCGAGATTCCGCCCAGCGCTTCGCGAACCGGCGCCCATTCCGGCGTTTGGATATCCGACACGTTGCCGCCGCGCGCGGCCTTGGCGATAGCGCGCAACAGATCGGCGGCCTGCTCCCGCCGCTGTACCTCCGCGCCGCCGCCAGCGCGTCCTCCTCGACCGCCCTGTGCATAGGACCAGGCTCCCAGAATCTCCGCCTGGGAGTTCTCCAGAATGCGCGGGAGAACGCGTGTTCCTGCTGTATCCATGCTATGTCCGGGGTGTGTGGCGTTTATACACGGTTGAATCGAAACAACAATTTACGCCTTCCGGCGGTGCACGGCTCGGAGCGGGCGGCAGGTCGATAACCAAGCATATATGTGACATTGAAACGCCGAGTCAGTTGCGGCTGATGGCGGTGCGTCGTCTCAAGCATTAACGGGCGCCCTCTGATTCGAGCGCTCGGCATCCCATCCTGTATGGAGAGGCTTTAATGCGACGCACCTTGCACCAGATCACCGCGCTCGCAGCCATTGCTCTGGCTGCCTGCGCCGATAGCTCCAGCCTGTCCGGCCCCGCCGGCATGATGGATTCTCCGCCGGCTCCGAGCCGCAGCATCTCTGATGCCGCGCACAATGGAGGAACGGCCGGGTTTTATTTTCTCCAACCGCTAGTCGCTCAACCGGTGGACACGGGGGTCTTTGACCCCAAGCGTGCGGTGAGCGTCACCGTCTGTCGGCTTGGGACGCAACCGACTGAGTCGTGCATGGAACCGGCCGTGCCCATCTCCGCTCCAGTGGTGGATGTGAATGGCAACCACTACCAGTCCAACTGGCAAACTGACGCGCTTGGCTTCCCGGCTGATCAGTACTATCGGGTCAGCGTTGTCGACAATGTGACTCACGCGGCCTACGGACATGTGGATGTCTTCCTGGGATCGACCGGAAGAGGCTTCCATCGCATAGACCAGAGCGAGTTCACGCCGCTGCTGGACGGCAGAACCGTGCCGGTCAAGTTCCGCATCGATGTCGGCGCGGCAGCGCCAGGTGGCGGAACCGGTGACTGACCGGTAAGCGGATATATACGGGAACACAAAGGGGCTGCAAGTATTTGCTTGCAGCCCCTTTGTGTTCGCATTGATATGGCGTTGTATAAAAGCCTAGTCTAAAGCGACTCAGTCGCGAGTTCGCGGCGACGCTTAACCACCATGGCTGGTTGCCGCTCCGAGGGCGGCGGTCGCGGTGTCGTGAACTGACGTCGGAACTCCGGCCTCGCGTCCCATGCGAGAGACTGCCCCGCTCAGCACGTCCAGCTCGGTCGGTCCGCCACGTTCAAGGTCCAAGAGGAAGCTAGGCTTCATCGAGCCTGGAAGCGCCTGGATTAGCTGCATCGTCTCCGCTTCCTGGCTTTCCGGGATCGCGATACCTCTGGCGCGCCCTACAGCGGCGATCTCGTCGATCGCGCGTTGGATGAGCACGCGTCCGAGCGCGGCGTCACGAGTGCTCCCCACGTTGGAGCGGGCCAGTCCGCACGCGGCGGTCATGGCGCAGAGCATGTTGAACTTGCGCCACAGGTCCACCACGATGTCGTCGCTCGCAACCGAGTCGATCCCGGCCCCGCGGAACGCTTCGGCGATGAGCGCCACGCGCTGCGACACGGTCCCGTCCAGTTCGCCCAGCACTATGCGCTCGCGCCACGGTGCACGCTGTATCACACCCGGCGCGATCCTGGCCGCGCTCACCATGGTCAGCCCTCCCACCACCTGCCCGGGCTGCACGCCATGCTGCGCCAGAAGTTGGGCGGCATCGACGCCGTTGAGAAGTGGGAGCACCAGCGCGCCCTGGACCGCAAGCTCCGCGGCGACCGGTGCAATTTGCGCCAGCGAATAGCTCTTCACGGCCACGATCGCCAGCTCCGCCCCGGTAAGTTCGCCGGGGTCCGAGGTGGCCTGGATCTGGACTGTGAAGCTGTCTTCCCCGGTCCGGATCGTGAGCCCGCTCCGGTTGATCGCCTCCAGGTGGTCGCCGCGCGCGTACAGCACCACGTCGTGGCCGCTGCGCGCGAGCACGGCTCCAAAGTATCCGCCAACCGCGCCGGCGCCCAATACAGCGATACGCATCTCGCAATGTACGACCTCACGGCGGGGACGGAAAGTTCGGGCCTGAGTGGAGCGCACATCGCCAGCTTTGCGTGCCTTCCCCTTGTGTCCGGCGGTGCGCTACGCGAGCGTTCGGCCACTGTATGCCAACCAACCCCGTTTCAGTAACGAGCTCGCGTGCGAACGCGGCGCGAGCCGGCTACCTACTCATCATACTCGTCGCGACGCTTACCAATCTGCACTTCGAGCCGAACATGGCCGACGTAGCGATGCGTCTGCACCGCGCGCTGGATCTTTCCGTACGCATGAATGACGTGGTGGATGGAGCCAGAAATGTTGTCCTCTTCGCTGGTCTGGGCGCCGTATGGCTCGCAACCACGCACACAACGCGACCGCTGCGGGTGATCGCTCGTGTGACGGCGCTAGGCCTGGTGCTCAGCTTCGGCGTGGAAGTGCTGCAGCTATTCTCGCCGCTGCGCAGGTCCAGTATCCTGGACGTCACCACGGACACTCTCGGCACGCTCGCCGGCGCGCTCGGAACACTGGTCGCTTTCGAATCCGTTAAATCGAAGGTCGGGAAGCCGTCTTATGTCGGCATCCCAGCCTTTGTTTTCGCGCTGAGCTATGGCGCGGCAATACTGATGGAGACTTTCTTTCCGCTGCTGAGGCAGGATCTTCTACCCAATCTCGGCGGTGAGGTGAGGCAGCGACTCGCAGAGGCCTGGGCCGCGATTGACCCGCACTGGGCGGCAAATCTGCCGCTCACCGACATCGTGATCTTTTTCCCCCTGGGTGTGTTTGCTGTTGCCACGGCGGCGGAGGCGGGCATTCCGTTCGCGGTCGCGTGGCCGATCGTCGCGCTGGTCGGCACCGCCATGGTCGCGCTGGTCGAGCTGGCCCACGGTGTCGCGCTCCTCCCCATTGTGCCCGCGGCGATACTGGTTCACGCAGCCGGGATAGCGGGCGGCGCTCTGGTTGCGGCGCTCGGTCTGAATGCGTACGCGGCGCGGCTGAGCGATCGTGCTCGGCCGAAGCTACTGCTTACGGCGTACGCCATCATTCTCATGACCTGGAGCTGGCGGCCGTTCCGGTTGGAGCTCAACCCCCAGGCTATGGCGGCGCAGTTCTCGGTGGAGCACCTCATCCCGCTCCGCGCGCTGGCGTCTCGCATGGACCTGTTCAGCGTGACGGATGTGGTCGCGCAGTTTGTCCTGTTCCTGCCCATTGGCGCGCTACTCACCGTCTGGCCACTCCGCCGCGGCGGCCCACTAGGGGGGCTCTTTCCGGCGCTGTACCTCTCGGTCCTTCTCGAGCTGGGAAAGATCGTCGTGGCGGAACGATTTCTGGACGTCACGCACATCCTCATTCAGTGCTCCGGGGCCGCTATCGGATGGCTCCTGATCCACCGCGCCGGCTTCAGGAGTTACGGGGCGCTATTTGGCCGAGCGAGTTCAGCCGGCCGGTTTGACCGTGAGCGTGTCGCGGATCCGCACCTTGTCACTGCTCATGTTGTTCCACTCCCGGATCTCGGCCGGAGTGGCGCCAAAGCGCGTGGCGATGGTCGATAGCGCGTCGCCGCGCGTAACCTCATAACGCAGCGGCCGCTTCTCGAGCTGAGCGACGGCGGCGTGCAGTGCGCGGTTTTCAGCCGCAACGTAATGCTCGGCGGCGTGACGGCGCTCGACGTAGCTGGCCAGAGAATCGAGCTCTGATTCGTAACCGGGCGCCGCGGCGAAGTTATCAACTCTCCCGTCGCGCTGCAGGGTTATCCCCTGCGCGGTTACGCCGTACACTCGGCCCGGCACTACGCTCAGAAGGGTATCGTTGGCGAATTCCGCCGTGGTAATGGACGCTGGAGCGTCCTCGCCAGCCAGCTTGTCACGCGGCTCGATACCAACGAAGATCAGCCGCTCAGGGGTGGCGACTAGGAGTCCGTTGGCCTCGCGAAAGTAGTTGGTCCCGCGGCGCCGGTACACACGCGCGATGCGCTCAGCCCGCTCGCCATAGTGGAGAATGCTTCCGTCGAGCTCCCTGGCCGCATCGGCCCACGCTGCCTTGCGATCTACCTGGCGCACCAGGAACAGATATCCCAAAACGACTACGGCGACCGCCATGACGGCAATCCCTATCACTGTGCGCTTCACAACGCGGACGGCGCGGTAGAGTCCCTCGTTCTCCCTCATGCTACGGCGAGGCGCAAGTGGCGTTCCGTGTTGCTGGCTTGACGTGATCCATCAGTGGCAGTACCTTCATACGTATACAGGTAACCGCACTAACAAAATAGACATGGCCGGTTGGATCGGCAGGGACCTGGAGCGGCTTCGGAAGTTAAGGGGGCTGCGCCGGGAAGATGTGGCCGCCCAGCTATCGCTTTCGCCATCTACCATTCGCAACATCGAGCACGACGAGAGTTATAACGTCTCGCTCGATCTATTGCGGCAGGTAGCCACAGTGCTGGGTGCCACGGTAAGGATCTCTTTGGAGATCCCCGAAGCACAGGAAGGAGCGGAAGGTGTTGAGGCGGGAGGGCTGGGCTCGACCGCGGGGGGGAGCAGCGCTGGTACAGGCAGCACGGGCGGTGCAGGCAGTACAACAGAAAGGATAGCATTGCCGGATGCGCTTCGGGTCGTCACCAACGACCAGTTCATTCGGCTCATTCACGAGCGTTACCCGGATTGCCCGCTCACGAACTCGCAGATCGGCCGCCGCATGTGGCAGTTCGCGCAGTCTCGTGGGGCGGTTTTGATGAAGGGACGGAAGCAACTTCGGCCAGCGCCTGCCCCAGCGGCGGCGACATACAGGGTTCCGACCACCGCGGCTGAGTTCGCGGTGAAGGAAAAGGATGTCGAAGCGCTGGAACGCTTCGCCGACCGGCTAGGGCGCGCGTTCAAGGACTCGAAGGGAAGGGTTCTCGTTCCCATCAAATAAAGGAGGCTAGTTGGTCAGACTGATAGATCGCAGGGTTGAGCCACCCCGGGTGGCTCCTCGTTGGAAGATTGTTCTAAAGGATACTGGTCATTTCATCGCCGCCGCGGTGCTCCTGGTGTCGGGCACCGTATTCACAATGCAGCAGGAGCATCCGGCGTTTGCCCAGCCGGTCAGCGGCGTGACTCTGCCGGCCGCGGTCGTTGAAGCACCCGCCTCATTCGCGCAGCAGGCACTACGCGTGGCCGCGGTCCTCAAGCAGTACACCAAGGATCCCAAAGCTGCCAATCGGATCGCCGGCGCCATCGTTGAGGAAGGCGCCCGTCGCAATCTCGATCCCGCTCTGCTCGTTGGCGTGCTCCTCACCGAGGACGTGACGCTGGATACCACGGCCCGCAGCAGCGTAGGCGCGCGCGGCCTCATGCAGGTGATGCCAGGCCATGCCGGCAAGTGGGGCTGCGGCTCCCGCAACCTGCTCTCCATCGAATCGAACATCTGTCATGGCGCGAGCATCCTCGCTGACAACATGAAGAGTTCTCCCAACACTCGTGTAGCGCTGCTCAAGTACAACGGCTGCGTCCACGGCAGCAACACGCCCAACTGCCACAGCTATCCAGACAAGGTGATGCGCGCGGCAAATAAGACGACAGCGCAGATGCTGGCGGCAGCCGAGTAGGACTCAGCTTCACCGCGGCTTGAGTTGGCACGACCGAGTCATGACCGAAGAGATGTATCCGGCGCTGGTCGTCGCACCACGCACAGGGACTGAGCCGTTCCACTCAGCCGGGTGCCCGGCTGGCTTCGACGTGGCAGCGTTCTGGCGATGGTCTGCGTCCGACCTGGCCGGTAACGCCCTCCGCGGCATTCTCGCCGAGTACCTGGTCGCGCGAGCCATCGGTGCCCCGGCCTCCGTGCGCACCGAGTGGGACGCCTGCGACCTGGTGAGCGTGGCGGGCGTGCGGGTCGAGGTGAAGTCGGCAGCGTATCTTCAAAGCTGGCCGCAGCGCGCCCCATCAGCGATCGGTTTCGATATAGCCGCAAAGCGTGGCTGGGACGCGGCGACGAACACCTCCGCCCCGGCGCCCTGCCGACCCGCCGACGTCTACGTCTTCGCCCTCCTTGCGCACCGGGACAAGGCGACGCTAGACCCAATTGATCTGACGCAGTGGCGCTTCTATGTCGTTCCGGCTCGGGCACTGGACGCGACCTTCGGCGCCCAGAAGCGCATCGCACTGAGTTCGCTCGCCCGCCTCGCGCCCGACCCGGTGACGTACGAGAATCTGAGCGCCGCAGTCGGGGCAGCGGCCGCCCACTCGCCCGCTGTGTAGCGACGCGCTGAAGCTGCCAAGCGCGCTACGGAATGCCGCGTACGGCGAGCGAATCGTCGGAGGTGGCAGCCGACCTATGGGTGTGACTTCTTAGCCTTGCGGCGACGCGATTGGAGAGGTACCTCGCGGACGAGGACTTCTGCGGTTATGCCTAGGCCCTCGGCCAGGCGCCGGATCATCGGGAGCGTCAGGGCACGCTTGCGGTGCAGCACTTCGGAAACTCGGCCGCGACTCCCGATGAAAGCTTCCAGGTCGCGAGGGCGGAGTCCCTGTTGCTCCATACGGAAGCGGATTGCGTCGACAGGATCCGGGGGTGGAACGGGATGGTGCTTCGCCTCGTATGCCTGAACGAGAGTGACGAGCACGTCCAGGCGGTCCCCCTGCGAGCCGCCCGGAACAGCATTCATGAGCATGTCGATTTCCGCAAGAGCCGCATTGCAGTCAGCTTCTGTCCGGATCGGGCGTACGGTAACCCCTGGTGTTATCGTGTCGGTCATAGAGAAATCTCCAGAATCTCAGATCGTGGTGGCTTCGATTTTGTCGTATTCCTCGTGCGTGCCAATGAAGCGGACGTAGACTACGCGATACGGATAATTGATCCGGACGATCAGTCGAAACTTGTTACCCGCAATGTTGAACACTACGCGATTCTCTTTCAGAATGCTCGCGCTGCGATACTGCGCCTTGATATCGGCCGGCGCTGACCAGTCCGCTAGCTCGGCCTCTGCATACCACGCACGGAGCGCCGCCTCGGCTTCACGACCACGTGGGTGCGATCGCCAGAACTCTCGCAACGTCCGCAACGCGATCACGCGCATGATCGCAAGCTAGTGTGGTCCCACATTGGGAACAAGTAGGGCACGGCTTAAGCCGCGCCCTACGCCTCTCGTGAAAACGCGCTCGGCGTGCCAGCTTTGTTGGATGCAGATTCGTCCCCTGACCGCGGCGCTGGCCGCGTTGTCTCTCGTCGCCGCATCCCCAGCGGCCGCCCAGAAGCGCGTGACCTCTCCGCAACAGCAGTTCGGCCACAATTTCGGTGAGGATTACTGGCTTCCCAACTACACGCAACTGCTCGGCTACTGGAACAAGCTGGCCGCTCAGAGCGACCGGATGAAACTGGTCCGAATCGGCACGACTAACGAAGGGCGGCCGATGGTCATGGCGATAATCTCATCGCCAGAGAACCTCAAGCACCTGGACAGGTTTCAGGCGATCTCCGCGAAGTTGGCGCATGCCGAGGGACTCACCGACGATCAGGCTCGGCGACTCGCCGGTGAAGGGCGCGCGGTCGTCTGGATCGATGGCGGGCTCCACTCCACCGAATCGCTCGGCGTCACGCAACTTGGGCAAGTTGTGTACGATCTGGTGAGTCAGACCGATCCGGAGACTCAGCGCATTCTGAAGGAGTGCATCATCCTCGCGGTGCCGGCCAATCCGGACGGCATCGAGCTGGTGGGCAACTGGTACATGCGCCGCGCCGAGCCCACCACGCGGACGCTGGACTGGCTGCCGCGTCTGTACAACAAGTACGTCGGGCACGACGACAACCGCGACTCGTACATGGCGTCGCAGCCCGAGACGCAGGCGATGGACTCGATCATGTTCCGCGCGTGGTATCCGCAGATCATATACAACCATCACCAGGCCGGACCCGCGGGAACAGTGATGGCCGCGCCGCCGTATCGCGATCCGTTCAACTACAACTACGATCCACTGATTCCGGTGGAGCTGGACTGGGTCGGTGGCGCGATGAATACGCGCTTCATCCAGGAGGGGAAGCCGGGCGTGACATTCCGGCAAGGATCGACATTCTCCACGTGGTGGAACGGCGGTCTGCGCACCACGGTGTACTTCCACAACATGGTGGGGATTCTCACCGAAACCATCGGCAACCCCACGCCGATGACGATCCCCGTGGTTCCCGATCGCATGTTGCCGAGCGGATCGCTGCCGGATCCGGTGATGCCCGGAGTGTGGCACTTCTCCCAGTCGCTCGCTTACTCGATCTCAGCCAACCGCGCGGTGCTGGAGCTGGCCGCGCGCCAGCGGGAGCAGTTCCTGTTCAACATCTACCGAATGGGGAAGAACTCCATCGAGCGCGGTGACCGGGACAACTGGACCATCACTCCTACGCGTGTGAACGTGGTGCGAGCAGCGGCTGACTCGGCGCGCGCTCGCAAGACCGAGCTGACAGCTGAAGCAGCAATAGCGGCGCTGCACGATCCAGCGGCGCGCGATGCACGCAGTTATATCATTCCCGCCAATCAACCCGACTTCGCGACCGCGGCAAAGTTCGTCAACGCCTTGGTGAAGACAGGCATTGGAATCCAACGCGCCACGCAGCAATTCACGGTTGCGGGGAAAACTTACCCCGCGGGGTCGTACGTTGTGCGCAGCGCGCAGGCGTTCCGGCCGCACATTCTGGATATGTTCGAGCCGCAGGACCATCCCAACGATTTCCTGTATCCGGGTGGTCCGCCAATTCCGCCATACGACAACGCCGGGTGGACGCTGGCGTATCAGATGGGAATCAACTTCGACCGCATCCTCCAGCCGTTCGACGCACCGCTGCAACCACTTGCGGGATTCGCTCGACCGGTGGGAAGCATCGCGGCTCAACCGGCCGCGGGCGGGATGTACACCTGGAGCGGCGCGCAGAACGACGCGTTCGTCGCGGCCAACAGGCTGCTGAAGGCCGGACAGGAAGTGGATCGCGGCAACGATGGTGACTTCTTTGCGCCCGCCAACGAGCAGTCGCGAGGTATCCTTGCGGCGTTCGCGACGGAAAAAGGTGTGAACGTGCTCGCCGCCGCCGGACTTCCAACGCGTGCCGTGAAGTTGCATCCGCTGCGAATTGCATTGTGGGACGTGTACGGCGGATCCATGGAATCTGGCTGGACGCGGTTTCTGTTTGACCAGTTCGAATTTCCCTACGAAGTTGTTTACGCTCCACAGTTGGATGCGCCGGACCTTCGGTCCCGTTACGACGTGATAGTGCTCCCCGACGGCGCCACGATCGGGGGCACGCAGGAGCGACGCCGCGGCAGCGTTACTCCGCCTGATGACATTCCGGCGGAGTGGAAGAATCATCTGGGCAGCATGACACCCGCGCACACACTGCCGGCCATTCGCAGCTTCCTCGAGCGTGGCGGCGTGTTGCTGGCGAGCGGAACCGCGACGCACATCGCGGAGCAACTGAACGTCCCAGTTATCGAAGCGCCGGTGGATTCCGCGGGGCGCAAACTGGAGCGTAGCGTGTACTACATTCCGGGCTCGGTGCTGTCGGTCCGGGTTGACACGTCGGCGGTGATCGCGCGCGGGATGCCGGCGCGTGCCGACGTGTTATTCGATAACAGCCCTGTGTTCAGGTTGACGCCAGCCGCACGCGCGGCTGGTGTCGTGCGTGTCGCGTGGTTCGATTCTCCGGCACCATTGCGCAGCGGATGGGCGTGGGGGCAGCGTTATCTCGACGGCACCGCCGCGATCGTCAGCGCTCCTGTCGGAGCGGGAATGCTGTATCTGTACGGGCCGGAGATGAACTTCCGGAGCCAGTCACACGGGACGTTCAAGTTTCTGTTCAACGCACTGTATCCACCGGTCACGTCAACTTCTACCCGCGCATCCACCACAGCTTCCACCAACACTGCTGCTAATCGATGATGACTAAGCACATGCGTTTGAGCACCGCCGTCGCTATCGCTTGCGGCGGTGCGCTTCTCCCGGCTAGCCGGGCCGCCGCGCAGACCAAGCGTCCGATGACGTTCGAGGACTTTGCCGCTGTCCGAAACGTGAGTGACCCGCACATCTCGCCCGGTGGAAGGCGCGTGTTGTATTCAGTGCGGACCACGAATCTGGCCGCGAACAAGCGCACCAGCACGACCTTCGCCATCCCGATCACCGGAGGTACGCCGACGCAATTCCCCGCTGCTGGCGTGAATGTCGGTGAGGCGCGCTGGTCACCCGATGGGACGAAAGTGGCGTACACCACTGGTGGGCAGCTCTGGGTCGCCAACGCCGCGGGCGCGAATGCAAAGCAGCTCACGACGCTCGCCGGCGGTGCGTCGGGGCCGGTCTGGTCGCCGACGGGCGATCGCATCGCCTTCACGTCCAGCGTGCGTCCGCACTGCTCGACCGCGGAATGCCGACCGGTGCATCCGGACTCCGCATCCAGCGGAATGGTGTACGACCATCTCCTCTTTCGTCACTGGACGGCCTACGATGACGGAACGCGGTCGCACCTGTTTGTGGTTGCGAGTGATGGACGCGGCGTTCTCGATGTGACCAAGGATGTGCCGTACGATGTTCCACCCGGTCCGTTCGGCGGAAGCGAAGGGTATGCGTTCTCGCCCGACGGTAAGGAGCTCGCGTACAGCGCCAAGGACCAGGGGCCGGCGAACGCGTGGAGCACCGACATCAACCTGTACACTGTTCCGGTGAGCGGTGGTGTACCCACTGTAATTACGGCCGAGAACAAGGGTGCTGACGAAAACCCGGTGTATTCACCCGACGGGCGCACCATTCTGTATCAGTCACAGGCGACGGCCGGATTCGAGTCGGACCAGTGGCGCCTCATGGCGTACGACCGCGCCACGCGCCAAGCTACGCGCGTGGTTCCGACATGGGATCGCAATGCGGACACATACATGTACGCTCCCGATGGGAGTGCCATCTATGTACAAACAACCGACGCAAGCCGAGACAAAGTTTACCGCATCGCGCGCACCGGAAATGGCTGGGCCTCCGCTCCGCAACTTGTAATCAGCGATCACAACAACACCGGCATGACCATGTCGCGCGATGGGCAGACAGTGGTCTGGTTGCGCGATGCGATCAACTTTCCCGCCGAGCTTCACACGGCCAGGATGGCGGCGCGCGGCACCACCGCCGAGCGTCAGCTCACGCACGAGAACGATGCCCTGCTCGCGCAGTTAAAGCTGTATCCGGCGGAAGACTACTGGTACAGGGGCGCGCTGGGTGACAGCGTGCAAGGGATGATCGTCAAACCGCCGCAGTATGAGCCGGGGAAGAAGTCTCCGGTTCTGCTCATCATCCACGGAGGCCCGCAGTCGCCGTTCCTGGACAACTGGGGATCGCGCTGGAACATGTCGCTCTTTGCCTCGCCGGGCTTCGCCGTGGTATTCGTGAATCCGCACGGATCGCCTGGATATGGGCAGAAGTTTACCAATGCAGTGTCGCACGACTGGGCCGGCGCGCCGTACGAGGACATTATGAAGGGGCTGGATGTCGCGCTCGCGCGCAATGCCTGGATGGACAGCACGCACATGGGCGCGGCAGGCGCGTCCTACGGCGGTTATATGGTGAACTGGATTGCGGGGCACAGCGACCGGTTCAAGGCGCTCTTCACGCATGACGGGGTGTGGAACCTGGAGGCGATGGCCGGCGGCACCGAAGAGCTCTGGTTTACCGAGTACGAGTTTGGCGGTGAGTACTGGGATCCCAATGCAATGGCTACGCAGTACCGCAGATGGTCGCCGCATCTTTCCGCGGGCAATCTCAAAACGCCTCATCTGGTTGTCCATAGCGAGCTTGACTACCGCATTCCGATCTCCGAGGGCATCGCACTGTTCACCGCGCTACAGCGCCAGGGAGTCCCGAGCAGATTCATCATCTTCCCTGACGAAGGGCACTGGATTGGCAAGCCGGCTAACCAGCGCTTGTGGTACCACGAAGTGCTGGGCTGGTTTGACCACTATCTGAGTCACTAGAGTGCGCGTAACCAAGGCCGTCGTACCACTCCTGGCGATCGCGCTCCAGGCCGTCGCGCTCCAGCTACAAGCGCAAGCGCAGCAGCCGGACACATCCGCGAACACATTGCTGGTGCCCGACCGTGTATTCGATGCGCCCACCGGAGCGGTACATTCGGGCTGGGTTGTGCTGGTGCACGGCGAACGCATCAACGCCGTCGGGCCGCGCGGCGCGGTCACCGTTCCGCATAATACGAAAGAGATTGACCTGCCCGGAACGACGCTTCTCCCGGGTCTCATAGAAGCGCACTCACATTTGCTGCTGCATCCGTACAACGAGACACCCTGGGATGACCAGGTCCTCAAGGAGCCGCTCGCGCTGCGTGTCGCGCGCGCGACCGTCAGCGCTCGGCGCACGCTCGGGGCCGGCTTCACTACCATTCGCGACCTCGGCACCGAGGGAGCCGCGGACGCGGACGTCGGGCTCAAGCAGGCCATCGAGCGCGGAATCATTGTTGGTCCGCGAATGATCGTCACGACTCGCGCGATTGTGGCGACGGGAGCTTACGGTCCCAAGGCAGCGGACTCGCGTTGGGACGTTCCGCAGGGTGCTCAGGAAGCGAGCGGCATTGATGACGTCATGCGTGTCACGCGGGAGCAGATCAAACACGGCGCTGATTGGATCAAGGTGTACGCCGACTACCGCTGGGGTCCGCACGGCGAGGCAGAGCCGACGTTCACACTGGAAGAGCTGAAGGCGATAGTAGAAGTCGCGCGTTCCAGTGGTCGCGACGTGACCGTCCACTCGACCACCCCTGAAGGGATGCGGCGCTCAACGATCGCGGGTGTCACCACCATCGAGCACGGAGACGACGGCACGCCGGAAGTATTCCGGCTGATGGCGCAGCACCACGTCGCGCTCTGCCCAACGCTCGCGGCCGGCGACGCGATCGCGCAATACCGCGGATGGAAAAAGGGGATCGATCCTGAGCCGGCCGGCATCGCGCGCAAACGTGCGAGCTTCCGTGCGGCGCTCGCGGCGGGCGTCACCATCATCAACGGCAGCGACGTTGGTGTCTTTTCCCACGGCGACAACGCGCGCGAGATAGAGATGCTGGTAGACTACGGTATGACACCGGTCGGCGCGCTGCAGTCCGCCACGAGCACGGCGGCACGCGTTTTACGCCTGGACGATCGATTGGGATCGATCAGGCCAGGGTTGTACGCCGATCTCGTCGCTGTTGATGGCGACCCGACGCGCGACATCCACGCGATAAGGCGCGTGAAGCTGGTTATGAAAGGCGGCCAGATGGCACCGGCGCCGGGGTCATAGCTAACTTCGCGTTGTCGGTTCCGCGCCGGCGGGTTTCGTGACTGCGACGGCGACGGTGAACGTCCGGTACTCATCCGGGTTCAGCGCACCGACGCCCACGACGTGGCGGTTGATCTCCTCGCCGCGATCGTTCCGGATCGAGAGCACCATGGAGTACTCCCAAGCCTCACCGACGTTGGGGTGCCGTATCGTGCCCTCGATGCTCAACGCCGAAATCGCCGGCAGCGCACGGCTGGTGCCGTGTGAGTCGAATCGGAGACTGTGCTGACAGGCAGGGCAGATACTCGCACTGTGGAGCACTGTCGCTCTGCAATGCGGACACGTGCGCTCCTTCCCCGGTGCCGGCCGGGCCGCGTTGCTCAAGACGCTGTGCTCATGAGGAGCTGCTCATGATGCGCTGCTCACGAAGCTCATGCGGCCCCGACGGTCTCCGGCTCGGCGCTCATCCTGGACGGCTGGCCGAGCTTCGTTTCGTCGTCCCAACCGAACGCGACCTGGCCGCGCATGCGCGATCCAGCGGCGACGATCAGCGAGCCGGCCGTGAGATCGCCGTTGAGCACGCCCGTCTCGAGCAACTCGACACGGGACGCGGCGTCGACGTTGCCTTCCAACTCGCCGCCGATGACCACGGTTCTGGCGCGCACGGCGCCGGTGACCTTCGCGCCAGGCTCGATTGTCAGATTGCCATCCACATTGACGTCGCCCTTGAAGCGGCCGGCAACGCGCACGTGCCCCGATCCTTCGATCTTGCCCTCGATGGTTAGCTCGGGACCGATGAGCGACTCCTTGGACACACGACCGTTGGAGCGATGCTGCATGTCCACGTTCGCCGGGGTGATGCTGGCGGTGATGCTGTCTTCCTCACGTCGCGAGCCGTTGCTCTGCGGCAGTGGGTTCGCGTCGTTCCTGGGTGCTGTCTGTTCCTTCCATATCGCCATGACTGTGCTCCTTGGTGTTGTGCCAGAGGGGAGAGGGGGAGAAAGAGCGCCATTGCAGCCGGTGTCGCGATGCGGACGCCCTAAGCAGCGGACGAGCGGACGCGGATGGAAGTCACTATCGATAGCCCGCCGCCTGCATCGTGAAGAGCTCGTTGTAAAGCCCTTCGCCCGCGACGAGCTCTTCGTGCGTCCCTTCTTCTTCCGCCTGCCCGTCACGCAGGACGATGATCCTGTCGGCCATGCGCACGGTCGAGAAGCGGTGCGAGATGAGCACCGCCATGCGGCCCGCTACCAGCTCGGAGAAGCGCATGAACACTTCGTACTCCGCGCGTGCGTCCAGTGCCGCGGTCGGCTCGTCCAGAATCAGGACCTGCGCTTCGCGCAGATACGCGCGCGCAAGTGCAACTTTCTGCCACTCGCCGCCGGATAGATCAACGCCATTCTCAAAGCGCCTGCCGAGCATCTGACGGTAGCCTTCCTTGAAGCGGGGCAGCAGCGAGCTGGCCAGCGACTGCTCAGCGGCGCTCTGAATCAGCGCCGGAACCGCGTGCTCGTCGTCGTCCAGTTCATCCGAAACGGCTTCGATCTCGCCCACTCCGATGTTCTCGTCAAAGCGCATGTCGTAGCGCACAAAATCCTGAAAGATTACGCCGATCGCCTGACGCACGGATGCGAGATCGTACTCACGCAGGTCGCGCCCGTCTAACAGGATGCGCCCCTCCGTCGGGTCGTACAGCCGCGCAATAAGTTTGGTGATGGTCGTCTTTCCCGCGCCGTTCTCACCCACCAGCGCTATGCGCTCGCCGCGGCCAAGACTCATGTTCAGACCGCGCACGGCCCAACGCTCGCTGTTCGGGTACCGAAAGCCGACATTCTCGAATACGAACCCTTCCCGGATTGGATCTGGAACGGGCGGCGCTGACTCTTGTGACGCGATCGTGGGACGCATCTCGAAAAACTCGAACAGATCGCGCAGGTATAGCGCCTGCTCGTACACGCCGCTGGCCGATAACAGAATGCTCTGAATCACGTCGCGGCCACGCCCGAACGACGCCGCGAGAAATGTGAGTGTGCCAACCGTGATGTCGCCCCGAACCGCGCTGAGCAGGATGATGACGTACGCGCCGTAGTAACCCAGCGTGCCCAGCAGAGACAGCAGCGTGCTGACGATTGCCCGTCGCACGGACAGCCGTTTATTCTCTTCATAGAACCGGTCGGCCAGCTCGCTGTACTTGCGCGTGAGCCAGCCCGCGAGGCCGAACATGTGCACTTCCTTGGCGGTGACATCGCTCG
The DNA here is from genome assembly GCA_038232435.1 of Gemmatimonadales bacterium. Taxonomy (GTDB): domain Bacteria; phylum Gemmatimonadota; class Gemmatimonadetes; order Gemmatimonadales; family Gemmatimonadaceae; genus Fen-1247. Next base: position 26,523 of record JBBSHV010000007.1, read on the forward strand.
CGCCGACGTAGCGCAGATAGTCCAGCTGGCGTCGCTCTGGCGTCCAGCGGAAGAGGAGGGAATATCCTAGTGATGCGTAGTGCGTCTCGCCCAGAAAGCTCGGTACGATCGTAACAAAGAGCAGCAACAGCAGCCACGGGCTGCTCACAACCAGTGCGCCCGCGAGGGTGAGCAGAGTGAGGAAATCCTGCGCGATTCCGAGCAGCTGTGTGAGCAGCGCGATGCGTCCGACGGTCTGGCGACGTGCGCGCTCCAGATGATCGTAGAAGTCCGGGTCCTCAAACTGCGCCAGATCCAGCGTGGCGGAGTGTTCCATGAGCCTGACGCTCATGCGGTTGGAGAACAGATCACTGAGCAGGCTCTCGACCAGTGCGGAAACGCGCGCGAGAATCTCGCCGACGGTAATGATCGCGAGCTCGAGCGCAACGTAGCGCCACAAGTTGTCCAGGCTGGTCGCACCGCCACGTGCGGCGAGCACCGCGTCGATTATGAGCTTCCCGACCCAGAACGTCGCGACGGGCACGAATGCACGCAGCACGCGGAGAACGAACATCGTGGCCGCGTAACCGCGGTGCGTGCGCCAGATCATGCTCACCAGGGGCGGGATGTACCGCAGTGCTTCTCTGCGTTCCTTCCAGCTCGGGTTGTCCACGGGCTTGCCGCGACGCCCGCGACCCATTCCGCCCGTTCCCACCATCCCACCTCCGCCAGGCAGTGTCATCTAACTAACGACGGGATGTCCTTCCGCCTGCCACGCGGCGATGCCGCCGACCAGGTTGTGTACATCGTCGAACCCGAACGCATCCAGCGTTGCGGCGCCCACGGTCGAACGCGCACCGAGGTGACATTGGACCACTATAGTGCGGTTCCGCGGGATCTCGTCGAGCCGATTGTGTAGTTCCGGAAGTGGAACCAGGAAGGCCCCGTCGATGTGGCCGCGCGCCCACTCATCCCGATTCCGCACATCGAGCAGTACGAGCTGCTCCCCCAACGCGGCTGCGAGCGCACCGCAACTAACATTTCGCGGAAGCGAGCCGCGCGGACCAAGTTGGCCATCACGGTTGCGCCGCTTCATTGCACCGAAGTACGGCGGCGCGGCGGGCTGGCCCTCCAGAACGTGCTCCACAAAGTCGGTCTCGCTCATCGGCTGCAACGCCCAATTCGCGATCCGCTCATAGCCGAGCGTTGACTGCGACGCGGAGCTCATTGCCTTGCCACAGGCTGATCCAGCGCCGTGTCCGGGCCAGATTTGCAGATAATCCGGCAGTGTTTTGAATCGCTGGACAGACCGGTACAGGTCCGCGGCCGCTGCGCGCATGGTACCGGCTTCTCCCGCGGCCCGCTCCAGGAGGTCGGGCCGGCCGACGTCTCCCACGAAAATAAAATCGCCCGTCACGGCGCCCAGCGGCAACGGGGTGCGTGTATCATCGGTGACAAGAAAGGCGAGGTGCTCCGGTGTGTGCCCCGGCGTGTGCATCACATCCATGTGAACGCTGCCGACGGTCATGCGATCACCATCGTGCAGTGCATGCACGCGGGGCTCCGCCAGATAGCCGTATCTCCAGCCGTCACCGCCTTCGCCGGAAACGTGCAACTCGGCCCCGGTATCAGCAGCGAGCGCACGTGCGCCTGACGCGAAGTCAGCGTGGATGTGCGTCTCGGTCACATGCGTGATTCGGACTCCGTCCCCTGCGGCCGCGCTGAGGTACGTCTCCGTTGCGAGATTCGGATCGACGACGACGGCCTCGCGTGTTTTTTCGCAGCCGATGAGATAACTGGCCTGGGCGAGCGCGTCGTCGTAGAAGCGGCGAAAGATCATGAGCGGGAAAGTGCGTGGTAGTCGCCAGCGTTGAGGCGAGGATACACGTATTTTAACCAGCCGGTTTACGCCCCGCCCCCACAGTCATGCTCCAGCACTCGTCCAGCGCCGTCCGTTCGTCATTCATCTTTGTAGTCACTACCGTCCTGTCCGTTTCCGCGCTTGCTGCGCAGGGTGCACCGGATGCGTCCGGAGCCGGCCGAAAGGTGCTCACCCCTGACACGTACGATAGTTGGCGATCCATCGTTGCCCCGGTGCTATCCCCGAACGGACACTGGGCCGCGTTCACCGTCACACCCGCGGCCGGTGACGGCGAGGCCGTGCTGCGCGCCACCACTGGCGCGACCGAGTACCGCATTCCGCGCGGCTTCACCGGCCGGCCGATGCTGACCACTACGGGAACTCCCTTTCGCGCACCGCCGATCCGGTTCAGTTCGGACGGCCGGTTCGCGGCGTTCTTGGGATATGCACCGCGAGCGGCATTTGATTCCGCCCGCAGAGCCAAGAAGAAAACACCGCCGCCGCCGCGTCTTGTCGTTGTCGATCTGGCCACCGGTCGCAACGTCGCGACGGAGCGCGTATCGGCGTTCACCCTTCCGCGCGACAACGGCCGTTGGATCGCTTACTCCATCGCCAAGGACAGCAGCGCCGATAGCACCGCTCGCGATACCACGGCTCCCCGCGCCGCGGCTGCTCCAGGCGGTGCGCCGCGACCGGTCGCCGCGCCGACCTCCGTGGCGTCGGGGACTTCGGGGACATCGGCCGCGGGCAGGCGCAAGCCGGAGATAGGTGCCCGCCTCGTGATCCGTGATCTCGCGAGCGGTGCTGACGCTTCGATCGAAAACGTCGGGGAGTACGTGGTCGATCCGCGCGGTGCCTGGATCGTGTACGCCATTGCCGCCCGCCCGGACTCGGGCAACGGTGTATTTCTGCGCACGCTCGCAACCGGAAAGACGGTGGCTCTGCTGCAGGGCGCGGGCCGATACAAGGGGCTCAGCGCTGACAGCACCGGACGTCAGATCGCATTCGTGAGTGATCGCGACGACAACGCGGCGAAGCATCCAGCCTTCTCGCTGTATCACGTCGCTGTCGCCACCCCCGTCGCGCGGCGCATCGTCGCCGCGGGCGCGCTCGGGCGTGACACTCTTATCTCGGCCGACTCGATCAACTTCTCCCGAGACGGCGCGCTCCTGTCATTCGGTGTCGCGCCCCAGACTCCCGATTCGATTCCAGCGGATTCACTGTCCGACAAGGCGGTGTACGATCTGTGGAACTATCACGAGTCTCGACTGCAGCCCGAACAGAAGCTCAAGGCTGGTGCTGATCGCAAGCGTGCATTCCTCACGGTGTATCGATTGGACAACGGACATGTGGTACGCGTCGGAAACGATAGCACCCCAACCGGGGCAATCGGACGGGACGGACGCTACGCGCTACTTCAGGACGAGAGCACGTACGCGGTTGCTGACATGTGGGGCGAAGGCGCTGTCGACGCGGTCGTGGTGAATCTCGCCAATGGAAAGAAAAACGTTGTCGCGCGTAAGCTATCGTTCCCGCCGATGTTGTCCGACGCGGGGCGGTATGTCGTCTGGTTCGACAGCGCGGGCTGGTTCGCCCACTCCATCGCCAGCGGCAAGACGGTGCGAGTGAACGACCGGCTCAAGAACGTTCGCTTCGATCAGGAAACGTGGGACACGCCGAGTCCTTCGGCGCCCTGGGGACTGGCCGGCTGGACGCGTGGTGATGCACGGATGCTGGTGTACGACCGGTACGACATCTGGTCGCTGGACCCGTCCGGCGCCACGGCCCCGGTACTACTTACCGATTCAGTAGGCGCACGCAGCCATGTCGTGCTCCGCCTCGTGCGGCCACGTCGCGACGATGATGACGCACCGCTCGATCCTGATGCGCAGGTCGTTCTCTCCGCGACCAACGATGATACCAAGGCAAGCGGCTTCTTCCGCACGCGCATCGGCGCTCGGCGTGCGCCCGAGCAACTTGTGATGGCCGATGCACGGTACGGTGCTCCGCAGTTGTCGCAAGATGGAAGCGAGTTCCTGACGACCAGGGAAACCGTTTCGGAGTTTCCAAACCTGTACGTCGGCTCTTCGCTCGCAGCGCTACAGCGCATCTCGGACGCCAATCCACAGCAGAGCCAGTATCGCTGGCCCACCGTAGAGCTGGTGCACTGGACCAACGACGATCGCATTCCGCTTACTGGACTGCTATACAAGCCTGATGGCTTCGATCCGTCCAGAAAGTATCCTATGATCGTGTACTACTACGAGCAGCTGTCAGATCAATTGAACAGGTATCCTGTTCCAGCTGGCCGCAACGTGGTAAACCCGTCGGTGTACACGTCGCGCGGCTACCTCGTCTTCTTCCCGGACATCGCGTACACCACGGGCTATCCGGGGATGAGCGCGGTGAAGAGCATAATTCCGGGAGTGAAGGCGCTCGTGGCGCGCGGTTTCGTCAAAGCCGACGCTGTCGGCTGTGCAGGACAGTCGTGGGGTGGGTATCAGGGCGCCTTCATGGTGACTCAGACAACACTGTTCCGTGCCTGTTTCGTGGGCGCTCCAGTTGCGAACATGACGTCTGCGTACGGCGGTGTGCGATGGGAATCAGGTCGCTCGCGCCAGTCCCAGTACGAGCACACTCAAAGCAGGATCGGTGGCTCGCTCTGGACGTATAGGGATCGGTACATCGAGAATTCGCCGCTCTTTTACGCCGACCGAATCCAGACTCCGTTGCTCATCATGTCGAATGATGCGGATGGAGCGGTGCCGTGGTATCAGGGGATTGAGTTCTTCAATGCGCTCAAGCGTCTTCGCAAGGAAGCGTACCTGGTCGACTACAACGGTGACGCGCACAACCCGGTCAAGGACGCGAACAAGAAAGACATCGATCGCAAGATGCTCCAATTCTTCGCGCATCATCTCCAGGGTGAGCCCGCGCCGGATTGGATGACCAAGGGAATTCCGTTTCTCAACAAGGGGCGCGATCAGCTAGCGCCGGTATCCGCTGAAGCTGGCGCGGGTGCCGGCGTTGCTGGAGAGACTGGCGCCGGTCAGGGCACGAATCCGATTCAGCAGTGACGGCGAACGCACCTTCAAGGGCATCATCTGGCGTACCTCTAGACGCACCATTCGCCGAGCCGTTTGCCAGATTCGCGGAAGTACTTGGGCGGGCCAGAGCAGAGCTACCGCCCGAGTGCTTTCCGGATCCGAACGCGATGTCCGTCGCGACGGTCGGTGCGGAGGGGCGCCCATCCAACCGTATCGTGCTGCTCAAGGCGCATGACGAGCGCGGCTTTGTGTTCTACACCAACTATGAAGGCCGCAAGGGGCGCGAGTTGCACGTCAACCCTTACTGCGCGCTCTGCTTTCACTGGCCCCCACTGGAGATCCAGGTCCGCATAGAGGGAATGGCGGAGCCGGTGTCGGCGGTCGAGGCGGACGCGTATTTCGCGACTCGGAAGCGCGAGAGCCGGCTTGGCGCATGGGCTTCGCGTCAGAGCCAGCCGATGGAGGATCCGGACGCGCTCGAGCGCCGCCTGCGTGAATTCGCCGACCGGTTCGAGGGCCAACCGGTTCCGCGCCCGCCGCACTGGTCCGGCTTCCGAGTTGTTCCATCGCGCATCGAGTTCTGGCACAACCGGCCGAGCCGGCTGCACGATCGGGCCGTCTACACGCGGCACGGCGAGGGGTGGCGTGTCGAGACGCTCTACCCATGATTAGAATCACACCATGACCATACCTGCTGCAACGGAGCCGTTCGCGGACACCACCGAACCCTGGACGATCGAGCGTTCGCGCGCCCTGTACAACATCGAGGGGTGGGGCAACGGTTATTTCGATATAAACGCGAAGGGTCATATGGTCGTGCGTCCTGACCAGGACGAGCGCGGTCGCGAGCTGGACCTGTTTGAGCTCGCCATGGACCTGGAGGCACAGGGCGTCGGACTTCCGCTGCTAATCCGGTTCTCGGATATCCTGCGCTCGCGCATCGAGGCGCTGCACCAGCGCTTTACTGCGGCAATTGAAGAGTTCGGGTATTCCGGCGGCTACACCACGATTTACCCAATCAAGGTGAACCAGCAGCGGCACGTGGTGGAGGAGATTGTGGAATTCGGGCAGCCCTTCGGCGTCGGGCTGGAGTGCGGTAGCAAGCCCGAGCTACAGGCCGTGCTCGGCCTGGCCGAAACCACGGGTCACGTCATCATCTGCAACGGGTACAAGGACGAAGAGTTCATGCGGCTTGCACTGATGGGCCAGAAACTGGGCCATCAGGTCTTTATCGTTATCGAGCAGGTGAGCGAAGTCGACGTGCTGCTTCAGGTGGCCGCGGAGCTGGACGTGAAGCCGAACGCAGGGGTGCGCGTCAAGCTGTTCTCGGAGGGGTCGGGACGCTGGGCCAAGAGCGGTGGCGAGAAGTCCAAGTTCGGTCTCAGCACGGCACAACTCGTCCGCGTGATCGACAAACTCACCGCGGCCGGCCAGCTCGATATTCTCCGATTGCTGCACTTCCACCTCGGCTCGCAGATCACCGATATCCGCTACATCAAGGCGGGGCTGCAGGAGATCGCGCGCTACTACTCCGAGATGCGAAAGCTCGGCGTTAACATCACGCACGTGGACGTGGGGGGCGGCCTGGGCGTTGATTACGACGGCACGTGCTCCACCGCGCAGGCGAGTGTCAACTACTCGCTTCAGGAGTACGCCAACGACGTCGTGTACACGCTCGCGGAAGTGTGCCGCAATGAGGATCTGCCCATGCCGCACATCATCAGCGAATCGGGGCGCGCGCTCACCGCGCATCACGCTCTGCTGCTCGTGAGCGTGATCGACGTGGAGTCGCAGACGACAGTGGTGCGGCCAGAGCTGGGCGATGAGGACAACGCCTTCCTGCACGAGATGGCGGGTGATCTCGAAGCTGTGAGCGACTCGGTCAATACGAGGCGTTTGCGCGAGGTCTATCACGACGCAACCTTCGACAAGGAGCGGGCGCAGCAACTATTCAATAGTGGCGTGCTGTCATTGCGCGATCGGGCCCATGCGGAGCAGATCCACCTTGCGATCATCAACGCCGTGGCGCGTGAGGCGCGCAAGGATCGCGAGGAGTACGAGGACATAATCGAGGATGTCGAAGCGACGTTG